>JANMTD010000270.1:0-6627 GCA_031390075.1 Deltaproteobacteria bacterium
CGGGCTCGACCCGCTCGAGCTCGCCGCGCTCGGTCGCCTCGGCCAGCACGAGGAGCCGACCGAGCTCCCCTTCGCGGTGGGTCAGGGCGAGACCGATGTCGGACCCGAGCCGAAGCTCCCGGACGACCTCGTCGATCGGGCGTCCGAGCAGCGCGTCGACGAGGGACAGCATGCCGACCAGGAAGGCGCGCTCGGGCTCGACCTGGAGCGCGCCGCGGCCGTTCGCCGCCCGCACGAACAGCTCGAGCAGGCGGCCGCGGTGGGCCGCCGCCGTCAGCAGCGGATCGTGGATCCCGCCGCGCTGCCCCTGCGCATAGAGCAGCAGGGCGACCCAACGCGAGAGCTGTTGCAGGCCCAGGTGCCGAACGCCGTCCTCGATCGACTCGAGCCGGACCCGAGTTGCGTTGCCGGCGGTATTCACGATCCGGATCAGGTTCACGCCGAGCTTCGTGTCGCGCTTCAGGCTCTCGACGATCTCGGTCGTGGCCGCACCGGTGCTGATCTGCTGCAGCAGACGCAGCAGCGTCGCCTGCGCCGGATCGATCCCGGCCCCTTCGAGGACCGTCGGCCGCTCGAAGAAAAAGCCCTGGAAGCGATCGAAGCCCGCTTTGAGACAGGCCTCGAACTCCTCCGGCGTCTCGACCTTCTCCGCCAGCAGGAGACGCCCGTCGCCACGCACGCTGCGCACGACCCGCCGCAGCTCGCGCGGGGGAACGGCGGGCAGATCGACCTTGACGATGTCGACGATCGGCAGGAGCGAAGCCCGGGAATCGTCCGGGATCCAATCGTCGAGGGCGATCCGATAGCCCGCCTCCCGCAGCGCTCGGCAGCGCGCCGCGACCTCGCGGTCGGGCTCGATCTCCTCGAGCAGCTCGATCACGACGCGCTCCTTCGGCAGCGCGAAGATCGCATCGGAGAACAGGACTCCGCGCGTCACGTTGAAGAAGCCGGCATGCCCGCCGAGCACCGCCTCTTCGCCGAGCGTCGCGAAGGTATTCGCGATCACGCGCAGGGCAGCCAGGTTCTTGTCGCTGAAATCCGCGAAGGTCGCCGTGCTCGAGCTCCGGTAGAGGAGCTCGTACGCCACGACACGCCGATCCCGGTCGACGATAGCTGACGGCCGACGAATGCTTCCTGGCTCAAGCGGTGCCCCTCCGACCCAGCCAATCGGCGCGCCGGACGCCCGACTGAGGAAGACTCGCGAGAACACGCACTTGCTCAGGGTTCGTCCGGAGGCTCGGCGACCGAGGGCAGCGAAGCCGGGAAATCCCGCGCGGCCGCGAGCGGGATCCGGCGGCCGATGGCCTGGCCCAGGCGCAGCGGTGTGCCGACGGGCTTGCGATCGAGGCGGTAGAGGCCGGGCGGGATCAACAGGACGATCGTCGAGCCGAACTCGAAATGTCCCCACTCCTCGCCCCGCGCGAGCTTCGGCCCGAGCGCACCGAGGTCGCGATCCTCCGCCCGCGCGCCGGGGCGGTTCGTGCGCAGCGCATCGAAGGCGAGCCGCACGCTCCCGACCATGGTCGCCCCGACCGCCACCATCGCGAGTCCACGCCCCTCGCCGGCGACTTCGAGCCAGGCGGCGATGCGCTCGTTGCGGGCGAAGATGCCGTCGATCCCGAGCAATCCGATCGCGTTCACGGGCCAGAGGGCGCCGGGGCGGTAGACGAGGCGCGTGATCCGGCCGGCCGCGGGGGTATGGAAGCGGTGGTAGTCGCGGGGCGATAGGTAGAGGGTCGCGAACTCCCCGCCCTCGCAGGCGTTCGCGAGCACTTCGGAGCCCAGCAGCTCGGCCACGCGATACGGCCGGCCCTTGACCTGCAGTAGCCGGCCCCGATCGATCCGACCCGAAGCGCCCCAGGCGCCGTCGCAGGGCGAGACAAGCACGTCCTCTCCGCCTTCGATCGGGCGTGTACCGGGCGCGAGCGCGCGCGTGAAGAACTGCTGCAGCGAGTCGAACTCGCCGAGGGGCCGGGCGAGCTCGCTCGCATCGACGCCCGCGAGCCGCACGAAGAGCGCGAGCTCGAGGCGCTGCAGCGGGCCGGGCAGACGGCGCGAGGCGAGCCAGCCCATCGCGCGCGACATCGCGTTCTTCGGCAACGCCTTGAGGAGCCAGAGGAGCCCGCGCGCGAGGCCCCGCAGCTCATCGCGCTCCCCCCGCTCGAGTTCGATTTCCGTCATGCGCCGGAGCATACGAGATTCCGCGCACAGCGTTCGGCGGCTGGCTTGCGCACGCGCTGCCGCCGACGCGCAGGCGCGACGCATACGCGCTCCGTCGAGCGCGTCACGCACTCGAAAAATCACTGGGTGCACGCCCCGCGATCTCGATCGGCAGCCCTCGCGCAGACATTCCCAGCAAGCGCGCGAAGCCACTAGCACCTTCGTCTTCGCGACCTTCGACGACCCGCCGAAACACGCTCGCCTCACATGATTTCAATCGTCAAGCCCCTGTGACGAATGGCCGAGTCGTGGCGTAAATCACCATGCGTGCAGACAGACCCACGAAGCTGACGACCAAAGAACGAGCCCGACCCCGGTCGAGTCGATCGCCCTCCCCGCTTCGCGCGCATCGCCCCCGGCCGAAAGAGCTGAGCCCTGGCCCGTCGATCGCCGGCGACTGTTATTCGAGCCTGAGCGCCCTCGACGGCCGCCACCCCCTGCGTGAGCGGGTCCCGAGCGCCGTCGTGAGCTATCCCGCCCGGCGGCGTCACGACGGCGAGATCGCCTACTTCAACTTCGGCCTCGCCCGCGAGATCGGCGTGCTGCCCGCCGACCATCCGGACGAGGTGACGCCGGCGCTGCGGAGTACGCTGCTCGAGACCTTCGGCATCGTGATCGTCAACGAATGGGACCAGGCCCACGGCAACCTGCCCTCCGCCCGCGACCGCCTGCCCCACGAGTTCATGGCGACGCGCTACCTGCAGCTCCAACACCCCGACAAGCGCGGCCTCAATTCCGGCGACGGCCGCAGCATCTGGAACGGCCTGATCGAGACCGCGAAGGGCCGCTTCGACGTCTCGAGCTGCGGCACCGGGGTCACGCGCCTCTGCCCCGCCACGTCGGTCCACGGCGAGTTCTTCCGGACGGGCAACCAGATCGCGGACTACGGCTGCGGCACGGCACACATCGAGGAGGGCCTCGGCGCGGCACTCATGAGCGAGGCCTTCGCCCGCACCGGCGTCCGCACCGAGCGCGTACTCGCGATCGTCTCGCTGCCCGGCGGCTTCGCGATCAACGTCCGGATCGCGCCGAACCTGCTGCGGCCCTCGCATTTCTTCGGGCTGCTGCGGCGGCGCGAGGACGAGGATCTGCGGCGCTGCGTCCTCTACTACGCCGAGCGCGAGATCTCCGATCGGCGCTGGCCCTTCATCGCGTCGGAGCGCGAGCGCATTCGCTACCTGCCGGAGCGGGTCGCGATCGATTTCGCCCGGGCGGCGGCGACCTTCGAGAGCGAGTACATCTTCTGCTGGCTCGACTGGGACGGCGACAACGTGCTGACCGACGGCAGCATCATCGACTATGGCTCCGTCCGTCAGTTCGGCCTCTACCACCACAGCTACCGCTTCGCGGATCCCGACCGCATGTCGACCTCGATCCCCGAGCAGAAGCGCAAGGCGCGCCAGATCGTGCAGCGCTTCGCGCAGATGCGGGAGCTGCTGCTGCGGGGCGAGGCGCCTTCGCTCGCGAGCTTGCGCGACGATCCGGTGCTCACGCTCTTCGACCGGGAGTTCGAGCGCGAACGCAAGCGGCTTTTTTTGCGCCAGATGGGATTCGAGGAATCCGAATCCCATCACCTGATCCACAGCGCCCCGGCCGCCCTCGACAGCCTGCTCGAGCTCCACAACCGCCTCGAACGCAAGCGCTCGTCACGCGGAAAACGGAAGGTCGCCGACGGCCTCTCGTGGGACGCCGTCTACTGCATGCGCGACGTGCTGCGCGAGCTGCCCGCGCGGCTCGCCCCGGCGGCGAGCGATGTGCGACCCGAGATCCCGGCGGCGGCCTTCTACGAGATCGCGCGCTCGAACTACGCGTCCCGCCGCGATCGGAAGCTCACGCCCCATCGCATCCAGCAGGCGCGCGCCTACCAGCGCGCCTACCTCGCCCTGTGCGCGCGGATCGCGCAACGGCGCCACGTGCCGCTGCCCGAGATCCTGGCCGAGCTCGCCCCCCGCGCCCGAGCCCGCAATCCCTACGCGCGCATGACCGGCGACGGCCTGACCCACGCCGCGCAACGGCTCGCGACGAGCAAGAGCCGACTCGCCGCAGTCGAGACCTATCACCTGATCGAAGCCTTCGCCGACTCCCAGGACCGGCGCGAGGAGAACACGCCGACGCGAGCGGGCCGCGCAGCCATCGCCGGCGAACGCCCCCTCGTCCGGCGCATCCACGACGAGCTCGAACGGCTCGCGATCGAATACCGGGAAGGCCTCTAGAGCGGGCGCAGCTCGAGGCGGATCTGCGGCGGGTCGATGCCGACGATCCGGAGCTCTGGCGGATGCTCGACCTGGCGCGCCTCGATCGTGAGCGAGCCCTGCCCCGCCGACATGCGGTCGGCGTCGACGTGGATCTCGAAATCCCCCGTCGGCGCCATCATCAGATCCCGCGCGCGACCCTCGAACTCGATTTCGAGGGCGGGCGGGTCGATGGCCGCGACGCGATAGCCAGCGGGCAGGTTGTCGACCACCACGGGCACGACCTTGAAGCCCCGGTCGAGGGCCTCGCGCGGTGCGCTGTAGAGCCAGAAGCCGGTGGCGAGGAAGCCCGCGACGATGCCCTCGCGCCAGCGTTCGCGAGAATGCGCGAGGGAGCTCTTCAACCAGGAATCGCGGCGGCGATAGCTCGTGCGTTGTAGGAACGCTTCGAGTCGCGAGCGCAGCTCGGCGGCCGTGGCGACCCGCTCGAGGCGCGCACGCCAGGCAATGCTGACCTCGCCCCGCTCCTCGGAGACGATCAGGCAGAGGGCGTCGCTCCGCTCGGCGAGGCCGAGCCCCGCGGCATGCCGCGTCCCGCTGCCGCCGATCTCGCTCCATTCCGTCGAGAGCGGGAGATGGACACCAAATCGCGTCACCTTCCCGCCGCGGATCACGATCGCGCCGTCGTGCCCCGGCGTCCCGGGGTCGACGAGGCTCCGCAGCAGCGGCTCGGAGACGCGACCGTCGAGGAAATGCCCCCCTTCGAGCAGGCGATCGAGGGGCTCGCGGCCGGGCAGGACGAAGAGTGCGCCGATCCGGCGATGGGCGAGGGAAAAGGCGAGCTCCCCGAGCTCGTCGAGCAGGTCGGTCGTCGGCCGCGGGCTGGCGTTGCGGATCACGAGCACCGTGATGCTCTCGAAGAGCCGCCGCAGATCGTCCTGGAAGACGACGACGAGGACGAGGGCCGCGACGGCGATAAAGCCCTGGAGCAGCGTCGTCGTCAGCCGCAGGTCGAGCCACTGCGCCGTCCAGAAGAGCATGGCGATCGCGAAGACACCGCCGAGGGCGATCCGCGCCCGGGCCTCGCGGACCCAGGCGATCAGGATCCAGAGCAGCCCGGCGACGATCGCGATGTCGAGGACGTCGACGATGCGGAGCGCACCGAAGATCGATCCCATCCCGCACCTCCCCGGCGACGGCCTTGCCCCGGCAGCCTGCGCGCGGGCGCGAGCTGAGCCGAAGGGCCATGGGGCCGCGCTGTTTGGGGGGTACGCGGGAGCCGGGGCTCTCGCGGATCTCGTCGGTGTAGCGCAGGACGCCCGAAGTCGCGAGAAAAATCGCCGTGGCACTCTCCCGCGAGCCCGACCGGAGTCCGTCTGGGGTAGCCTGGGCGTCGTGGCTGACACGGGACAGGGGAGAAAGATTTCGATGCGGTATCTGCATACGATGGTGCGAGTCAGCAACCTCGACGCGTCCGTCGACTTCTATACGCACAAGCTCGGCCTTCAGGAGCTCCACCGCTACGACGTCCCGGCCGGTCGCTTCACCCTTGTCTTCCTCGCCGCCCCCGGCAACGAGCTCGCCCAGGTCGAGCTGACCTACAACTGGGATCCCGAGGTCTACGGCGGCGGCCGCAACTTCGGCCATCTCGCCTACGAGGTCGAAGACATCTACGCGACCTGCCAGGGCCTGCTCGACAAGGGCGTGACCCTCAATCGACCGCCGCGCGACGGCCGCATGGCCTTCGTCCGCTCCCCCGACAAGGTCTCGATCGAGCTGCTCCAGAAAGGGACGCCGCTGCCGCCCGCCGAGCCCTGGCTCTCGATGCAGAACATCGGGGAGTGGTAGTCCGCCGGGCCGCCTGCGTGGTGGCGCACGGCCTGGGGTAAACCGCGGACTCCGCCTCCGAGCGTTCCACTCTTTCCATCATCCGCACGAAAATCTCGCGCAGCGAGGCCGCAACACGCTCAAGCCAGGCTGGACCGGTTCCGATCCCGCTGCACATGAAGCGACGTGAAAAAAGTGCCCCCATCTGGCTCTTTTCGTTCGTAGATCTGGCGTTCCTGCTCCTGATCCTCTTTACCCAGCTGATTCCGGATTCGCCGACGAGCCCGGTCGCGCTGGCCTAGCTCGAGCTGCCCCGTATCTTGAAGCTCGTGGCGGCGCCGAGGGGCGCGGCGGGGGAGCCGGCCTGGCAGCTGCGAATCCATCCGCT
>JANMTD010000049.1:0-6397 GCA_031390075.1 Deltaproteobacteria bacterium
TCCAGCAGTCGATGCGGTTCAAGAACATCGTGCGCTACGACGAGTACTTCGTCTCGAAGCTCCTCGTAGACGGCGGAGCTTGCCGCGGGGTCGCAGCCCTCGACATCCGGACGGGCGACTACTGCGCGATCCTCGGCCGCGGCGTGATCCTCACGACCGGTGGTGGCGGCAAGATCTTTCCGTTCACGACGAACGGCACGATCAAGACCGCCGACGGCATGGCGCTCGCCTATCGCGCGGGCGTTCCGCTCAAGGACATGGAGTTCGTCCAGTACCACCCGACGGGCCTCCCCGGGACGGGAATTCTCATCACGGAAGCAACCCGCGGCGAGGGCGGCTACCTCCGCAACAGCAAGGGCGAGCGTTTCCTCGTCGACTACGACTACGGCGTCGGCAAGAAGGCGGAGCTCGGCCCCCGCGACATGATCTCCCGCGCGATCGTGCAGGAGATCGAGGCGGGCCGCGGCTTCGAGGGCGCCTACGGCGCCTACGTCCATCTCGACCTGACGCATCTCGGCGCCGACATCATCAATACCCGGCTGCCCTTCGTGCGCGAGCTCGCGAAGACCTACATCGGCGTCGATCCCGTGACGACGCCGATCCCGATCCGCCCCGTCGTCCACTACATGATGGGTGGCGTCGACACGGACATCCACGGCGCGACCGTCATGCCCGGCCTCTACGCCGCGGGCGAGGCGGCCTGCGTCTCGATCAACGGCGCCAACCGGCTCGGCTCGAACTCGCTGACCGAATGTCTCGTGTTTGGCGCAGCAGCGGCTCGCCACGCCATGACCTACTCGAAGGGTGCGTCGGCCGGGAACGAAGCAGCCGTCATCGCCGAGTGCCAGGAAGAAGCGGGTCGCGTCGCGAACCTGCGCGGGCGCAAGAAGGGCGGCGAGAAGATCTCGGCGATCCGCCGCGAGCTGAATCGCGTGATGGAGGACAGCTGCGGCGTATACCGCGAGCAGGTCTCGCTTCAGGCCGGCGTGATCGCGACGGCGCAGCTCCGGGGCCGCGTCGCCGACCTCCGCCTCGAAGACTCGAGCAAGGTCTTTAACACCGAGCTCATCACGGCCATGGAGCTCCAGAACATGGTCGAGGTCGCCGAGACGATCGCCGTCGCCGCCGCGCACCGCAAAGAGTCCCGCGGCGCGCATACCTGCAAGGACTTCAAGACCCGCGACGACACGAATTATCTCTACCACACGATGACCCATCACGACCCGGCCGGACCTCGGCTGGGCAAGAAGGAAGTCGTGCTCGGCAAATGGATACCGGAGGAACGGAAATACTGATGGCCGACAAGACGATCGTCATCACGCGCTTCGATCCCGACAAGGATCAGTCCCCGCGAAAGCAGGAGTACAGGGTTCCCTGTGAGCCCGACTGGAAGGTCCTCGACGCCGTCAACTTCATCAAGGACGAGCTCGACGGCACGGTCTCCCATCGCTGGTCGTGTCGCATGGCCGTCTGCGGCTCCTGCGGCATGATGGTCAACGGGCAGCCCAAGCTGACCTGCAAGACCTCCATCAACGACTACGGCGACCGGATCGACATCGAGCCGCTCGCGAACTTCCCGATCGTGCGCGACCTCGTCGTCGAGCTCGACGGCTTCATGCACAAGTTCGAGAGCGTCAAGCCCTGGATCATGCGCGCCAAGGAGAAGGCCGCCGACAAGGCCTCTCTGAACACGAAGCTGACCTACAGCCAGTCGCCGGAGCAGCTCGCGACGTTCAAGCAGTTCAGCATGTGCATCAACTGCATGCTCTGTTATTCAGCGTGCCCCGTCGTCGCGAACGAGCCCGAGTTCCTCGGCCCCGCCGCGATCGCCCTGGGCCACCGCTACAACATGGACTCCCGCGACGAGGGCCAGGCGGAGCGGAACGAGATCTTCCGCGGCGAAGGGACGATCTTCAGCTGCTCCTACGCCAACGAGTGCAGCGAGGTCTGCCCGAAGAACGTCGACCCCGCAGCCGCCATCAACCAGGCGAAGTTCGAGGCCGTGATCGACTGGGCCAAGAATCTCGTCCTGCCCCGAGGAGGTTCCTGATATGGCCCGACCGGCCCACCCTCACGCGATGGCCCCCCACACGCCCGGCCGCACGCGCACCGCGCCCCCGCAGATGCCCTCGACCTGGTGGGGCGCCAGCCGGATCCTGACCTACCTGTTATTCGATGCCACGGGCATCGTCTACTTCCTGATCTCATTCCTCGCGATCGGCATGATCTGGGCCCTCGGCCGCGGCCCCGAATCCTGGGACGCCGCGATGACGCGCCTCCAGCACCCGCTCTACATCGCCTTCCATCTCCTGTGCCTGGTCTCGGTCATCTTCGTCGCCGTCCGCTTCTTCCGGCTCTTTCCCAAGGCCCAGCCCAAGGCGATCGGCCCCATCAAGCCGCCGCCGGGCCCGGTCATCCATGTCGCGCTCTACGTCGTCTGGTTCGCGATCACGGCTTTCATGACGGCCGTGCTCGCCGGAGTGATCTTCTGATGCGCGCCTTCCTTCTCAAAATCGAACCGCTCATCTGGTTGATGTTCGGCCAGGGCATCCTGATCGGGACCATGCTCCTCACGGGCTGGATCCTGGTGATCGGGCTGCTGATTCCGCTCGGCATCGTCGATGCGGGGGCGCTCTCCTACGACCGGGCCCACTCCCTCGCCACGGCGTCCCTATTCGGGTTCATCCCGGTCGGGAAGCTCGTCCTCGCGGCACTGCTGGTGCTTCCGCTCTGGAAGGGGGCGCACCACGTGCGATCGCTGCATGTGGACATGGGCGGGGCGGAGCGGGACGGGGTTGTAGGGTCTTTGCTCTACGGGATTGCGGCGGTGGGGAGTGTCGTGGGGATCGTGGCGGTGGTGGGGCTCTAGTTAAAGCACCGGCACTTAGAAATCGGCTCCCCCCAAGTTGTCCCGGTCTATTTTGCCTAAGTTTGAGCATCTAATTCCCAAAGCTCAAGGCGGTCGAAGATCATCGATACACGTCGGGCACTCTGGAAGTGCCCAGCCGAGACTCGACGTTGTATTTCTATCCGGTGACGTACACACACCTGCGCAGCAGCATCTGGCAGGGCGATCGGCTGAGCGGTTGCTTCTTGACAAGCAGGGTTGGCTTCCCAGCCTGCGACATTTCCGGTTCCGGCGTAGTCACTCTGTGCACACGAAACGAAGTGCGTGTGGGGGAGTGTCGGGAATTTTGTGTTCGTGAGCCATACGATCCCCGGATGCGGGGAAGGAGATCCGTATGGCGAAGCGTGCAACGAAGAGTTCGATCGATCCGGCCGTGTTGGACCAGCTTCTGGCTGGGCAGGATCCGGCAACTGTCCTAAGCAGCCAAGGGCTGATCGGGGATCTGAAGAAAGCCCTGGCTGAACGCATGCTGCAGGCCGAGATGGACGTCCATCTCGGCAGCGATGCCGAGCAGGCGTCGGGGAACCATCGCAATGGTGCCTCCGAGAAGACGGTCCTGTCCGACGACGGGGCGCTCACGCTGTCGATCCCTCGCGATCGTCATGGCCGCTTCGATCCGGCGCTAATCGCGAAGTACAAGCGCCGGTTCCCGGGCTTCGACGAGAAGATCATCGCGCTCTACGCCCGGGGCATGAGTACGCGCGACATCCAGAAGCATGTCGGCGAGCTCTACGGCATCTCGATCTCGCCGGACTTGGTCTCGGCGGTGACCGATGCCGTGCTCGACGAGGTCTCGGCCTGGCAGAACCGCCCGCTCGAGCCGACCTACGCAATCGTGTTCTTCGACGCGGTGCGGGTCAAGATCCGGGACGAAGGGCTCGTCAGCAACAAGGCCGTGTACCTGGCGATCGGGATGCGAACCTCGGGCCACAAGGAAGTCCTCGGGCTCTGGATCGAGCACAGCGAGGGGGCGAAGTTCTGGCTGCGCGTGATGAACGAGCTTCGCAGCCGCGGCACCCAGGACATCCTGATCGCCGTGGTCGATAGGCTGAAGGGCTTCCCGGACGCGATCCAGGCCGTGTTCCCACAGACCGTGGTCCAGACCTGCATCGTCCACCTGATCCGCTACTCGATGTCGTTCGCATCGTGGAAGGAGCGCAAGGCGATCGCCGTGGCGCTCAAGCCGATCTATCGAGCCGACAGCGCGGAGGCAGCCGCAGAGGCGCTCGATGCGTTCGACGCCGGGGCCTGGGGACGGAAGTACCCGAACATCGCGGCGAGCTGGCGGCGCAACTGGACGGCCGTCATCCCGTTCTTCGTGTTCTCGACAGAGGTCCGGCGGATCGTGTACACGACGAATGCGATCGAGAGCCTGAATAGCCGCGTCCGGCGTAGCGTTCGGAGCAAGGGCCACTTCCCGAACGACCAGGCGGCGACGAAGCTGATCTGGCTGTCGCTTCGCGACGCGGAGGCGAGTTGGAAGAGACCACCCATCGCATGGCAGGCTGCAAAGGCGCAGCTGGCAATCCAGTTCGGAGAACGGTTCAATCTCGAAGACTGATCAACAAATACGGCTCACACACAGAAATGCTGACAGGCCCCAGTCTCGTCTCTTCGAACTTTGCCGGACTCACGTAACCGATCGTCGAGTGCCGTCGGATTCGATTGTAGAAGACCTCGATGTATTCGCCGATCGCGTCTCGCGCAGACTCTCGCGTCGGCCAGGGCTTTCGATAGATCAGCTCCGTCTTCAACGTCCCGAAGAAGCTCTCCGCCACGGCGTTGTCCCAGCAGTTTGCCCGTCGACTCATGCTGCACTCGATGCCCCGAGCCTTCAAGGCCTTGCGATAGTCATCGCTCGCATATTGAACTCCGCGATCCGAGTGGTGGGTCAAGCCCTTGATCCGCTTTCGATGACCCAGAGCCATCGCCAGCGCTTTCAAGCAGAGGCTCGTCTCCAGGCTCTCGCCGGTCGACCAGCCTACGATCCGCCTCGAGTACAGGTCCATCACGGCCGCCACGTACAGCCAGCCCTCGCCGGTCCAGACACACGTGATGTCGGTGACCCACTTCTCGTTCGGCCGGCTTGCCGTGAAGTCCCGATCCAACACGTTGGCCGCGATCGCCTTCGCGTGATTCGAATCGGTCGTCGTCTGGAACTTGCGTGCAGGAAGCCCTGCAAGGCCCATCTCGGCCATCAAGCGAGCCACACGACGACGCCCGATCTCGAAGCCCTGGTCGACGAGCTCCCGATGGACTCGAACGCTTCCGTACGTGCCCCGGCCTCGCTCGAACGCTTCCACAACCTTCGGTCGAAGCTGCTCATCCTCGAGGGCTCGAACCGATGGATCTCGCCGCCGCCACGCGTAGAAGCCGCTCTTCGAGACTTGAAGCACCCGACACAGCAGTCGCAGGGGATACGCGGCCTTCTCCGAATCGATGAACGCGAACCTCATCGATTTTCCTTGGCGAAGAAGGCCGTCGCTTTTTTTAGAATCTCCCGCTCCATGCGGAGCTCGGTGACCTCCTTGCGAAGACGTCTCAGCTCGGCCCGCTCATCTTCCTCGATTGTCTGGCCGGACTCCTCGGCCCGCTTGACCCACTCTCCGATCGACTTCGCGTTGATCCCCAGCTCCATCGCCAGGTCCGCCATCGATCGATTGCTCTGCTTCACCAGCTTCACAGCCTCGGCCTTGAACTCATCCGAGAACCGTCTCCTCGTCTTCCGCTTCGCCATCGTGAACTCCTCTGAGAAGAAGACTAGCTTCCTCTCGTGAGTCCACTTTTCCGGGCAGGGTCACTGCTCCGTGATGTTGTTGTCCCGGCATGCGGTCCGAATGTTCCCGATCGCTTCTGCTGACTTCAGAATCCCAATAATCAGTTCTTCCGAGAACCTTGCTTGCTTCATCCTGCCTCCGGTCGCCTTCAAAAAAAGGTGAACTGTAAGCGCTCGGCCAACCCCATGTTTCCGACTCGGATGAGTTGAGCCAGATTGCCTTCCCCGATCAAATGGAGGGAAGAGCACGATGGGACGTCCTCGAGTCGCGTCGACGGAGCGGGATCGATTCTGGCTGGATCACGAAGCAGCGATCGCGGCCTCGGGCCAGACGGCGAAGGCGTATGCGGCAGAGCAAGGTATGTCGCTCCACGCCCTGTACCAGTCGCGTAAGCGACGTCGTGCCGTGGCCGAGATGCCCAAGCCCGTGTCGCGTGGCTCATCGCCGAAGCCGAACCGCAAGCCGGTGTCGTTTTCGCAAGTCGAACTCCGCCCCCCGCAGCTCGCGCCGGCCGAGTTCCGGCTGTCGCTTCCCAACGGCTTCGTGCTGGAGTGGTCCGGCCCGGAGCTGCCCCAAGGCGTGATGACCCTGGTCGAGCGGTTGACCTCACCCCGATGATGCGACCGGGCGACGCCATCGAGGTCTACCTCTACCGAGGCATCGTCGATATGCGCAAGTCGATCGATGGCCTCGCCGCGATCATTGAAGCCGA
>JANMTD010000061.1:0-1957 GCA_031390075.1 Deltaproteobacteria bacterium
CTGGTCGCGCGCCTCGCCTCGGGCGAGCTCGCGACCCACTGCGTCGACACGACCGAGCCCTCGCCCCTCGCCCATGAGATCCTGAACGGCCGGCCCTTCACCTACCTCGATGATGCCCCCCTCGAAGAGCGCCGCACCCGCGCCGTGCGCATGCGGCGCGGACTGCCCGTCGAGGAGCGCGATCTGACGCGGCTCGACGCCGACGCGATCGCCCGTGTGCGCGAGCAGGCGCGCGCCGCGCCGCGGGACCGCGAGGAGCTGCACGATCTCCTGCTCGGGACCGGCTACTGGCGGGCGGAGACGGCCTGGCGGCAGGACTTCCACGCGCTCGAAGCCCTCGGACGCGCCTTTGTCTTTCGCGCGGGCGACGGCGCGGACTACTGGGCCGCGGCGGAGCGCAGGGCCTGGGTCACGGCCCTGCACGAAAACTCGGACGTCGGCCGAGAGGTCGACGGCGCGGGCGGGAACGCTGTCGGCGAGGACGTCGCCATCGCTCACGTGCTGCGCGGCCACCTCGAGACGACGGGGCCGATCGATGCGGCGAGCCTGGCCGCGCGGCTCGCTGTGCGAACGGGTCTGGTCGAGATCGGCCTCGCGGCGCTCGAGGCGGAGGGATTCGTCCTGCGCGGCCGCTTCGAGGGGGCGGAGCCGTCGCCTGCTGGGACGGAGGGGAGAGGACCCGAGCAGTTCTGTGCCCGTCGCCTGCTCGCGCGGATCCACGGCGATTCGCAGCGCCGACTGCGCGCCACGGTCGAGCCGGTCAGTGCGCAGGACTTCCTGCGCATGCTGTTCGCGTGGCAGCACGTCGCGGAGGGCAGCGCGGTCGACGGCGCAGCGGGGCTCGCGCGGGTGGTCGAGCAGCTGCAGGGCTTCGAGCTCGCGGCGGGCGCGTGGGAGGAGTCCGTCCTGCCGCTTCGCGTGCGCGACTACCGCCCGGAGTGGCTCGACGTCGCGTGTTTGTCGGGTCATGTCTCCTGGCTTCGGCTCGCGCCGCCTGCCTCTTCCGGCCATGCGGGTCATGCGGGTCAAACGTTCGAAGGCGAGGCCACGCAGCGGTCCGCGGGCACGACCCGCGCGACGCCGCTCTCGCTCGTGCTGCGGGCGGATCTCGATTGGCTGTTGCAGGCGCATCGGGGTGATGAGCGAGGCGATGGACGCGCTGTGGATGCGGGAGATCGCCTCGGCTCGAGCGGTCTCTCAGAGCGCATCCTCGCCCGCCTCGACCTGCGCGGCGCCGTCTTCCACGCCGAGCTCGCGGCGGCCCTCGACGAGCGTCCGGCCGACGTCGAGTCGGCGCTCTGGGAGCTCGTGGCGAGCGGGCGCGCCTGTGCGGACGGATTCCAGGCTCTCCGCGTCCTGCTCGAGGCGCGCAGTCCGCAAGCGCGCGCCAAGGCGGCCGGCCGCGCGCGGCGCGGGCTGCGGCGGGGTGGGGCGATGGGGATCGCTTCCGGGGCGGAGGGCCGCTGGTCGCGGGTCCCGGCGCGGGCGCCGGTCGAGGATCGCGATCGGCTCGCCGAGGCCGTCGCAGAGCAGCTCCTCGCGCGCTGGGGAATCGTGTTCCGCGATGTCGTCGCGCGCGAGAATTGGGTGCTCCCGTGGCGCGAGGTCGCCTGGGCACTCCGGCGCCTCGAGGCGCGCGGTGCGATTCGCGGCGGTCGCTTCGTCTCGGGCTTCACGGGCGAGCAGTTCGCGCTGCCCGAGGCCCTCGATGTCCTCGCCCGCGTGCGCGCGACGCCGCGGACCGGCGAACGCGTGCGCGTCTCGGGCAGCGACCCGCTGAATCTCGTCGGCATCCTCACGCCAGGTGAGCGGATTCCCGCCGTGAACCATCGCGAGGTCGTATATCTGGACGGAAAGCTAGACGGAGCGCTCGACGGCCTGGCGGAGTCGCCGCGATGAGTGCCGGGCGGGACGTCGCGTTCCTGTGTCTCGGCGTGATGGGCGCGCCGATGGCGGG
>JANMTD010000077.1:0-5755 GCA_031390075.1 Deltaproteobacteria bacterium
CCGTGACCGAGCCCGACATCGGGTCCGATGTCGCGAGCGTCAAATGCCGCGCGACGCGCGGAAAGCAGGACGGCGTCGACGGCTGGCTCATCGATGGCCCGAAGGCCTGGTGCACCTTCGCCGGCCGCGCCAACGTGCTGGCCGTCCTGCTGCGCACCGATCCGGACGTGTCGAAGGGCGCGAAGGGCCTCTCGCTCTTCGTCGTGCCCACGCCCGCGCCCCGCGACCCCGCCTTCGCGTTCCGGCCGCCCGGCGGCGGCCGCCTGGTCGCAAAGGCCCACGCGACCCCGGGCTATCGCGGGATGCACTCCTACACCCTCAATTTCGAGAAATGGTTCGTCCCCGCCGATCACCTCGTCGGCGAGGAGAAGGGCGTCGGCCGCGGGTTCTATCTCCAGATGGCGGGCTTCGCCGCCGGCCGGCTCCAGACGGGTGGCCGCGGCTGCGGCCTCGCCCAGGCGGCCCTCGAAGAGACCGCGAAGTACGTCGTCGACCGCAAGCAGTTCGAGCAGCCGATCTCGCAGTTCCAGCTGACCCAGTACACGCTGGGCAGGATGGCGGCACAGATCGCCGGCGCCCGGGCGATCACCTACGCCGCCGCCCGCGCCTTCGACGAAGACGAGCGCGCCGCCGCCCCCCTCGCCGCCCAGGCGAAGCTGCTCGCCTGCGACGTCGCCGTGTCGGCGACGCAAGCCGGCCAGCTGATGCACGGCGGCTGGGGCTATGCCGAGGAGTACCCCATCAGTCGCTATGTCGTCGACGCGACGGTGCTGCCGATCTTCGAGGGCGTGAAGCCGATCCTCGAGCTTAAGGTGATCGGCAAGGCGATCCTCGGCGCGTAGGGCGCGAGCGAACCGGCCCGTCGACCGCCTGCGCAGCGATCATCGGCTAGGCGATGGAATCGCTCGCGAAGAAGGCCGTCAGGACGTCGATCATCGGCGCCACGTCGGCCGCCCCCGCCATCTCGCGGCAGGAGTGCATCGAGAGCATCGGGTTGCCGACATCGACGGTGCGGATCCCGACACGGGCTGCGCTGATCGGGCCGATCGTCGAGCCGCAGCC
This sequence comes from Deltaproteobacteria bacterium, assembly GCA_031390075.1. Lineage (GTDB taxonomy): Bacteria > Myxococcota_A > UBA9160 > UBA9160 > UBA4427 > UBA4427. The sequence goes on from JANMTD010000077.1 coordinate 1,063, forward strand.
GAGGTCGCTGCGCGCGACGAAATGCTGCGGCGTGACCCCCGCCTTCGCACACAGCGCCGTGAGGAGCGCAGCACTCTCCGCATCCGTCGCGTACGACTGGTTCACGTTGCGCTTCAGGACGGGTCCGCGGCCGAGCACCGGGCGATGACCCGGCTCGTGGCGGTCCGCGTAGTTCGGGTGGACGGCATGGGCCATATCCGCCGACACGAGCCACGAGCGCGCCGCGGCCCGCTCGATCGCCTGGACCGCGCCGGCCGTCTTCTTGCCCGGCGCTTCGAAGCCCGCGGCCACCCGCGCAAGCACTTCCGCGAGAAAGGTCCCCGCCGCGCCCGACTGACTGCGGCTCCCCACCTCTTCGTGGTCATAGAACACGACGGCGCGGGTCACAGCGGCCCGCCCCGTTTCTCCCGACGCGAGCAAGGCCTGGAGGCCGGCGTGGCAGGACGCGAGGTTGTCGAGGCGCGAAGCGAGGATGAACTCCCGGGCGGCCCCCGCTCGCGCCGCCGGCTGGGTGTCGTAGGCCATCAGGTCGTAGGCGAGGATCTCGCCGACCTCGTGCTGTTTGTCGCGCTTCGCCTTGCCGCGCCCGGCCGCGAGCGCCTCACGCAGGAGCGCCGCCAGGTTTTCGCGCTCCGAGAGCCCGACGACGGGGACGAGATGCTGCTGGGCGTTCAGCTTCAGGCCCTCTTGATTGAGCTCGCGATTCAGGTGGATCGCGAGGCTCGGGATGCGCAGGAGCGGGCGCTCGAGATCGACGAGCTCGGTGCGGATTCCCGCGCCGTCGCGCAGCACGACGCGGCCGGCGAGCGAGAGATCGCGGTCGAGCCAGGTGTGGAGCAGGACGCCGCCGTAGGGTTCGACGGCGAGCTGCTGGTAGCCGTGGGCGCGCACGTCGGCGATCGGCTTGAGTCTCAGGTTCGGTGAATCGGTATGGGCCCCGACGATGCGGAATCCCGCCTCGGCGGGCGGCCGGCTCCCGACCTCGAAGGCGGCGAGGCTTCCCCCGGCGCGCACGACATAGCAGCGATCCCCGGGCGACAGGCTCCAGGCATCCCCCTCCTCGACGCGCACGAAGCCCGCCTCTTCGAGGCGTGCGGAAGCGGTCGAGACGGCGTGATAGGGCGTGGGCGAGCGATCGATGAAACGGATCAGATCCGCAACCGGGTCTTGCATGACGCGGGAGCATAGCCGCAGCGCGGCGCCGGCCAGGCTCCCCACGAAGCCGCCCGACGAAGTCTCCCTGCAAAAAGTCCCGCTCCGGTTAGAAGCGCAGCTCAACCGAAACCGCATTGCGCGATTTGGCCCGCAGGCGCAGGCGCACCTGCATCTCCTGGTTCCCGATCTGGACCTGGCGCTGGGTGCGGAAGAGATCGGTGCTCTTCTTGCGGAAAGCCTTCGGTCGCTCGAGCGCCTTGTCATTGCCCCGCGCGGTGGCCGCCACGATCGCGGCGTCCGTCTCGCGCGCGCTCACCGGCGCCAGTCCACCGCGGACCGCGAGCAGCGTCTCGAGCTCGCGCAACCGCCGAACCTTCGTCGTCAATCGGGCCGAGGGCGCCTCGACCACGAGGGCCGTCGACATCGACGTCGTAGCCGATGCCAGCAAGGTCACGGCCTCGCCCCGCATCGATCCGCCCGCGGAGCCCGACTCGGCCAGGCCTTCCCGCGACGCGCAGACCAGCAGCACGACGAGCGTGGCCGTCGCGAGACCGGTCGAGGCGAATCGCAGCTCCGCGTCCAGCCCCATCCAGGCAGGAACAGTCGCCGACCCGATCTTCCAGACCTCGCAGGACTCCATGACGTGACCTCCGCGCCCACCCGTTGGGCACTTCCATCACACCATTGGAGTGCAAAACCCACGCCAGGGTTCCTATTGACCTCTGGGGATATGCCGTGCCCCTGTCGTCGAGGGCGACCTGGATCACACCCGCGCGGGTCCGCAAAGTGCGCTGGAGTACGAAAAGCCGTGTCCGCTGGGGGCAAAATAATCTCCTCCCCGTGGGAGACCGCAGGCTATTTCAGGGCGGGCCAGGCGGGGTTCGGGAGAGCCAGAGGGCGGCCTTGCGTGCCATGCGGGCGAGGCTCTCCTCGGAGAAGCGCGCTTCGATGCCGGCCGCGGGGAACCAGCGAAGGGCCTTCGACTCGGCCTTCTGGCGGGCGAGCGGGGTGTGCTCGGACGTCTCGAGCAGGAAGCGGATGTCGTGGTGCTGGTGGGCGGGCTCGTCCTTTCGGGCGGGGATTTCGTGCACGTCGAGGTCCAGGATCCGTGGCTCTCCCCCGCTCGGAAGCGGCACGAGCTCGGCGATGCCCGACTCCTCCTGCGCCTCACGGATCGCCGCGCGGAGCACGTCGGACTCGCCGTCGGTATGGCCGCCCAATTGCAGCCAGCGGTCGAGCTTCCGGTGGTGGGTGAGGAGCACGGCACGCGATTCGCGCGAGACGATCCAGGCCGACGCGGTGATGTGGCCGGGATGACAGTCGCGCAGGAAGCAGCGCGGCTCGCTCTGGATCAAAGCGAGGATCCGGCTCGCCGTGGCGCGCTCGTCCGGATGGCTCTGCGCATAACGTTCGAGCAGGTTGATCAGATCGGCTCGTGTCACGCCCGGGTCTCCTCGCCCATACGCCTGTCCGCGGCCGCCCGTCTCAGAACGACAAGCCGAAGCCCGCGGAGAAGATGAACCCCTCGTCCGAGAACCCGAAATCCGCCCGAAAAAGCGCAGCGCGTTCGACCGTGACCCGCGCGCTGACGCCGTAGCTCTGGATCAGGCTCTCATGGAAGAGGGCCGAGCCGTTCTCGCCGACACCGCCGACCTCGTAGAAGACCGCGGCGCCGACGCGCTCGACGCGGATGTGGCGCCAGACCGTGAAGCCCCGCGGCAGGACCCAGAAGCGGTACTCCGTCGCCGCGGTCCAGACCGCGTCGTCGCGCCAGCGGCCCTCGATGTAGCCGCGCTGGATCTCCGGGCCGCCGAGCGTCGGGCGCGCGAAGAAGGGCAGATCGCCCGAGGAGAGCCGGGACTCGAAATGGAAGGCGAGCGTATCGGTCGGCGGGTTCTCCTCGTCTTTCGTCCCGCCGTCGTGGAAGAGCGGCCAGATCGGAAAGATCTGATCCGCGAAGACGAGATAGGTCGCGCCGATGTCGCCGTCGGTCTGGGCCAGCGCTGCGTCGATCGCGCCACCGATCGCCGTGCCGCGATAGGGATTGCGCTGGCTGTCGCGGGTGTCGTAGCGGAGTCCCGCGCCGAGCCAACCGAGGGATACCTCCTCGTCTTCCTCGAAGAGGAACCGGAAATCGTCCGGCGCGGAGACGGTCTCCATCGAGGGATGACCGTCGACTCGGCCGTGATTCAGCCAGTGGCCCTCGCCGCGCACGATCAGCTCGCCGACGAAATCGTCGAGCTTGCCCGGGAGCGAGTGCGAGAGGCCGAGATCGAGGAAGCCGACCTCGTCGGTGTAGCTGGTTTCGTCGTTCTCGTTGGTCGTCGGCCCGATGCCGAAGAAGCGTCTTGTCAACGTCTTGCGATAGCCCCCGCCCGCCGAGAGAAAGCTCCGCTCTTCCTGGAGAACGCCGCCACCGGGCACCTCCACGTTCTTCAGCCAGCGTCTCCAGCGCAGCACGTAGCTCTGCTGTCCCTCGGTCGTGTACGAGAAGAAGCCGCCCAGGAACTCGCGGCGCCGCCGCTGGCGGAAATCGATGTCGGTCAGCGCGATGCCGAGGCCTGTCCCGACGTCCGCATTATGGAAGAAGATCGGCAGCGCAAAGCTCGAGACGAGAAAGCGCTCGAAGTAGTTGCCCGGCTTGATCCGGCCTTCCGGGATGTAGCGCCAGCGCTCCGGGTGATCGACGAAGCTGGCCTTGTCGACCTCGGGGATGCGGCCGTCCGCGTCCATCCCGCGGAAGGGGTCGTAGACCGACTCGACCTCGGGCGCGGCGGGCTGCGGCGTACTGTCCTCGGCGGCGGCCCCCATCGGCGCGCCCGAGACGATCGCCGCCAGCGCGAGAATCGCGATCGACCCGAGCGGTCGGCGCTCGGCGCGGGGGACGTGGACAGCGCGGGGAGCGCCGAGTTTCGGGTGCATGGCGCGCTGCCCTCAGCCGGCGACCGGCGACCGCAGCGTGACGAATTCCTCGGCGGAGGTCGGATGGATGCCGAGCGTCGCGTCGAAATCGGCCTTCTTGGCCCCCGCCTTGATGGCCACCGCGAAGCCCTGGACGATCTCCCCCGCATCCGGCCCCACCATGTGAAGCCCCACCACCCGATCGCTCGAACGATCGACCACGAGCTTCATCAGCGTGCGCTCCTGGCTGTGGGTGAGCGTGTGCTTCAAGGTGCGGAAGGTCGTGCGGTAGACGTCGACCTCGCCGTAGCGCTGCCGCGCCGCCGCCTCCGTCAGGCCGACCGTGCCCACCGGCGGCTGCGAAAAGACGGCCGCCGGCACGTCGTCGTGATCGGGGGAGCGCGGCGCGTTCCCGAAGAGCGTCTCCGAAAGACAGACGCCCTCGTGGATCGCCACCGGCGTCAGGTTTACGCGATTCGTCACGTCTCCGATCGCCCAGATGCTCGGCACGCTCGTCCGCGAATAGGCATCGACGCGAACTGCGCCGTCGTTCGCCAGCTCGACCCCGACCTCCTCGAGGCCGAGGTTCGCGGAGTTGGGATGGCGGCCGGTCGCGAAGAGCACGAGATCGGCCTCG
>JANMTD010000285.1:0-7110 GCA_031390075.1 Deltaproteobacteria bacterium
CCGGGGTCCACTCGGCGCGACGATCAGGCAGTCGGCGAACTCGAGCAGCACCGCGTGCAGGGTCGCGAGCCCCTCGGCGTGGACTCCGTCATCATTGCAGAGAATCAGCGGCACTCGACTCGCTCCCCCATCTCGATCCGCGCGGCAGCTGCCCGGGCGGTGCACACCGGCTGCGGGATGCCTGCCCGTCCGGCGCCACTTCGATTGGAATAGCGCTCGCAGCGTCGGGAAAGCACTTCTTCTTTCGAGCGAGAGGACGATAGCCTTGGGCGTCTTGGTAAAGAGCCCCAAAACGATGAATCGCGGATCGTATTCGACTGAGCAGATGATTGCGCTGCACGGCTTCTTCGCTGAAGGAGCCGCCGCCGGCGAAGCTGCGCTCGCGGATCAGAGCGGCTGCACGACCGAGGTCGAGGTCGTCGAGGTCCGCTGCGGCGTCCTCGACGAGTTCGGCGAGCGTGGACTGCGGGCGGGGGACGATCTCGTCGCCGCGGTCGTGGGCCGACTCGAAGGGGGGCTCGGCGGATCGATGGCCCTCGTGCTCGAGCCCGAGGAAGCGCTCGCCTGGGCGCGGACCGGGGACCCTGCGGATCCGCTCGATGTCTTCCTCTCGCTCGGCCGCACCCTGCTCGAAGGGGTCGCAACGACGCTCTCGGAGGCGCTTCGTGTGGCCACCACCGTCTGCGATGCGCGCCTGGTCGAGACTTCGGAGCCCTGCCTGCTCGCCGGCACCCACGCGCCCTCGGACACGCTCGTCGTCTCCGCCCGCCTGCGCATCGAGGCCCGCGACGAAACCCTCCCCGCCGCCGTCCACCTGCTGCTCGAGCCGAAATACTTCGCCCGTCTGCTCTCGTCGCTCACCGCCGCGATCCACTGAGCGACCTGCGAGATCTTCACAGGCTCTCAGGCTGCGCTCGCGCGGATCCACCGGCCGGGGCTACTTTGCGCCGCATGGCGATTCTCCTCATCCGACACGGCGAGACCGCGGGCAATCGCGATCGCATCGTCCAGGTCCCCGAGACCCCGCTCTCCGATCGCGGCCTCGCGCAGGCTGCGCAGCTCGGCCGCCGACTCGCGCGCGAGCCGATCGCCGAGATCTGGACGAGCCATCTGATGCGCGCTCACCAGACGGCGCAGGCGATCGAGCGCTCGACCGGCGCCCCGCTCGCCGTCCATCCCGACCTCGAAGAGCGCAATTTCGGCGATCTGCGCGGCACGCCCTACGCCGAGCTTCGCGTCGATCCCTTCGTCCCCGAATACGATCCGCCGGGCGGCGAGGGCTGGATCGCTTTTCACGAACGCGTCGATCGAACCTGGGAGAAGATCGAGCGCCACTGGCTCGACCGATTCGCGAGCCGTAGCTCGAACGCGCATCTCGCGGTCGTGAGCCACGGCCTCTTTTTGCGCTCGCTGCTGGAGAGGCGGCTTCTCTCCGCCGCGGAGCTCGAGCGTCACGGCGACGGCGAAGGCCGGGTCACGATCGAAAATACGGCGCTCACGATCGTGGCGCCCGGCGGCGGTTCGACGAGCGGTGTGCCCCACCGCGTCGAGCTCCTCGCCTGCATCGCGCACCTCGAGTCCGACGCGGCAACGCCCGCCCCGGCCAACGGACAGCTCTGACGCAATCCACGCGCCGGGCCGCTCCCCGTCAGGCCTCGAGCGCGACCTCGACCAGGACGAGTCGCTCGAGGGCTCGCTCGAGATCCTTCTCTTTCGGCCGCCGCGCGGCGTCGAGGCCGATGCTGTAGACCCTGGCGTCCCGGGGCAGCGCCGTGAGAAATTCGCGCACACCGGCGCGCAGCCGCTCGCGATCCCGATGGACCGTCTGCGCCCGACCGCGCAGGATCTCTCCAGCCGCCAGGATCTCGACGGGAACGGGTGACCAGCCCGGATCGTTCGCCGCCGGCACGAAATTCGTCCACCAGCGCGTATCGACGCTCGTGAGCAGCCGAACCCGCCCCCCGTCACGCACATAGCTGAGCGGCGTCTCGTACCGCCGTCCACTCCGCCGCCCCGAGTACATCACGACGCACAGATTCGAGCTCGCAATCCCATGCAACCCCGACCGCAACAAAGCCCGCATCGGCACATTGAGCGCGTCATAAAAAAACGCCTGCAACCCCCTGGCCATCGTCGCCTCCTCCAAACCCAAACCGAAAGTCCGGCGTTCGCATCGATTCCGAGAAGCACACCCACCCGAGTGCCCCGACCGGGGGGCGTGGCGCGCGCAATAGAGGCCGGGCGCGCAGCACGGCAATCATCCTCCGCCCAGCACTCCGCCACGCGCCTCGGCCGACACTGAGCACGCCACGCCCCCCGGTCGGGGCACCTGGCACGTCCCCCGCCTCGGCTTCTATCCGAGCGCTCGCTTGCTAAAAAGCATGAAGGTCACGTTCTCCTCGCAATCCGCCCCGTCGTCCCACTGCGTCACCGGAACGAATTCCTCCTGCGCGGCGTGGAAATAGTACGAGTGCAGGCCGAGCAGATCCGCGAAGGCGACGAGGGTGGAGTGGGCCCAGGAGGTCCAGCCGTGGTAGTTGAAGATCGTGCGGCAGGCCTTGCCGTGGCGTGCCTCGAGGCGGAAAGAGAGCGCGTGCGTGAGGGGATTCGGCTCGCCCCACTCTTCACCCACGAGGGCGCACGTGAAGCCGGCGTCCTTCTGCTCGGGGCGGCCGAGCTCCTCGGTGTCGCCCATGTCCGACACGAGGCAGATCTGGAGCGTCTCGAGCATGAGATAGTCGACGTGATCGGTCGCGACCTTCATCAGGTCGAACAGCTGCTGGGCGCCGAAATAGTGATGGCTCTGCTTGCCGATGTAGGCGAGGGACTCGCCGGTCGACTGCGCCTTGATGCGCTCCCAGACCGCCGTCGAGAGGACGTCACCGACGATGTAGTCCTTCGAAGTCTGCGGCAGCCAGCGCTGGGCCAGGACGCGCTTCTGCGCGTCGCGGTCGAGATCGATCATCATGTAGCGGAAGTCGGGATACCAGAAATGCCCGAAATAACAGAACTCGGCCGTGCCCGCCATCGGCTCGACGATCGTCTTGACGCTCTTGCAGAGCTTCGTCGAGACGAAATCCCGCACGCCGAAATCGACCGTCCCGAGCACCGCCGAATAGACCTTGTACGGATCGAGGGCCTCGAGCCCACCCTTCCGGAAGGGCTCGATGTAGTCGTAGTCCTCGACGAAGGGCGAGTCGTAGTTCTTCATCCAGCCGAACTCGCTGAAGTCGTGGAAGCCCGCGCGGGCGATCGACTGCCAGAGGGCGAGGCGCTGCGACTTCGTGCGCGGCGCGGGGCAGACGTCGCGGAAGCCGCGCAGCACGCAGGCGTGGAGGCGGCCGAGGAGCTTGCGCCGCGCCGGCAGCTTCATCGCCGCGAGCCGGCAGCGGTCCTCGAGCCGGATCCAGTCGGGCTTCGGGAGCTTGCCAGCCTCGATGCGCGAGAGCAGGCGGTCGAGTTGTTCAGGGCTTCGCGCGATGCGAAGGATTGCGTCGGGGAGCATGGTCTCTCGTCAGGGCTTGCGGAAACGCAGCGTCATGCGGTCGCTCTCGCCGATCGCGACGTACTTCTCGCGATCCTGCTCTCCGAGTCGCAAGCTCGGCGGCAGCGTCCAGACGCCGGCCGAATGATCGGCGGTGTCCTTCGGGTTGGCATTGACCTCCGAGCGCGCCTCGAGGACGAAGCCCGCCTTCTCGGCGATCGCGATCACGGTCTCCTCGGGGACATAGCCGGAGAAGGCCTCGCGATTCGTCTTCGGGCCGGCGCGGTGTTGCTCGATGCCGAGCACGCCGCCGGGCTTCAGGACGTCGAAGAAGGCCTTGTAGATCTGATCGGCGACACCGCCGTTGACCCAGCCGTGGGTGCTGCGGAAGGTCAGCACCCTATCGACGGAGCCGGCGGGGCCGAGGTCGATTCCATTCGGGGGGGAGAGTGTGGCGACGCCGACCTTGCCGAAGACGCCGGGCTCCTTCGCGATGCGGTCCAGCAGGAGCGCGTGGGCCTGCTTCTGATAGTCGACGATGCCGGGGGCGTTCATGTCGAAGCTGGCGACGATCAGCTTGCCCTTGTCGCGCAGGACCGGGGCGAGGATTTCCGTATACCAGAGCTCGCCGGGCAGGGCCTCGACCACGGTCATATCGTCTTCGAGCCCGAAGAAGGCGAGGGTCTCGACCGGATGGCGGGCGGCATTGCGGGCGATGTGCTCCGGGCTGCGAAAGGAGGCGATCGAAGCGGCCGCGACCTTCGTCGAGGTGGCGGTCACGGCGGCGGCTGCGGACTCGGCGGTCCGGTTCGACGGCGAGGGCGAGCTGCAGGCGAGGGTATTCGCCACGAGGATCGTCGTGGCGAGCAAGATCGTATGAAGCACGCGCGACATCGGGACCTCCTATGGATACAAAGTCGCGCGATTGTGGCAGATCAGTAGCCGAGATTCGATGCCAGCCAGCGCTCGGCTTCTTCCGTCGTGATGTCCATGCGCACCGCGTAGTCCTCGATCTGGTCGCGGGCGATGCGGCCGACGGTGAAATAGCGCGCGTCCGGGTGGGCGAAGTAGAGGCCCGAGACGCTCGCGGCGGGGATCATCGCGCAGGTCTCCGTCAGCACGATGCCGGCTTCTTCTGCGCCGAGGAGTGAAAAGAGTCGTCGCTTCGGCAGGTGGTCGGGGCAGGCGGGGTAGCCGAACGCGGGGCGGATCCCGCGGTAGCGCTCGGCGATCAGATCGTCGTTCGAGAGCCCTTCCTTCTCGCCGTAGCCGAAGTCGGCCCGGGCGCGGGCGTGGAGCAGCTCGGCGAAGGCCTCGGCCAGGCGGTCGGCGAGAGCCTTCATCATGATCGAGCGGTAATCGTCGAGCTCCTTCTGGAAGCGCTGGGCGATCCCGTCGGTCTCGGCGCCACTGGTGACGGCGAAGGCGCCGAGGTAGTCGGCGACCCCGGCGCGCGCCGGGGCGATGTAATCCGAGAGGGCGCGATTCGGCTTTCCGTCGGGCTGCACGGCCTGCTGGCGGAGCATCGGGAAGCGCACGACCTCCTTCGCCAGATCCTCGCCCTCATTCCCGCCCGAGTAGAGCACGATGTCGTCGCCGACGCTGCGCGCGGGCCAGATGCCGTAAACGGCGCGGGGCGTGAGCCAGCGCTTCTCGATGATCTCGTCGAGCAGTCGCCGGGCGTTGTCGTAGAGGTCGCGCGCCGCGGCGCCCTGCTTCGGGTCGTCGAGGATCTTCGGGTAGCGGCCCTTCAGGTCCCAGGCCGAAAAGAGGAAGGTCCAGTCGATGTAGGGGACCAGGTCCTCGACTCGCACGTCGTCGACGACCCGGCGGCCGAGGAAGCGGGGCGTCGCGACCGAGCCCGGCCCGAACGCGAGCCGATCCGCATTGGCGCGTGCGTCCGAGACGGCGAGCAGCGGCTTCTCTTTTCGACCCGCATGCAGCGCGCGGAGCTTCTCCTGCTCGCCGCGATTCGCGTCGATGAGCTTTCCCCGCCGCTCCTCCGAGAGGAGATCCGACACGACGTTCACCGAGCGCGACGCATCGAGCACGTGGACCACGGCCTGTGAATAGTTCGGCGCGATCTTGACCGCCGTGTGCTGGCGGCTCGTCGTCGCCCCGCCGATCAGGAGCGGCACGCTCATTCCGCGCCGTTCCATCTCCTTCGCGACCGAGGCCATCTCGTCGAGGGACGGCGTGATCAGGCCCGAGAGCCCGATCAGATCGGCCTTCTCCGCGATCGCCGTGTCGAGGATCTTCGACGCCGGCACCATCACGCCGAGGTCGACGACGTCGTAGTTATTGCAGCCGAGCACCACGCCCACGATGTTCTTGCCGATGTCGTGGACGTCGCCCTTCACGGTCGCCATCAGGATCTTGCCGCGGGTCGAGCCAACGACCTTCTCGGCGGCGAGGTAAGGCTCGAGATACGCGACGGCCTTCTTCATCGAGCGCGCGCTCTTGACGACCTGGGGCAAGAACATCTTGCCCGCCCCGAAGAGATCGCCGACGACGCGCATGCCGTCCATCAGCGGGCCCTCGATCACGAGGATTGGGCGGCCGAGCTTCTGGCGCGCCTCTTCGGTGTCCGCGTCGATGAAGTCGACGATGCCGTGGACGAGGGCGTGCGAGAGCCGCTCCTCGACGGTCGCATCGCGCCAGGCGAGATCGACGACGCGCTCCTTGCCCGCGCCCTTCACACGGTCTGCGAACTCCACCATCCGCTCGGTCGCGTCGGGACGGCGATTGAAGAGGATGTCCTCGACCCGCTCGAGCAGATCCTTCGGGATGTCCTCGTAGAGCTCGAGCTGGCCCGCGTTGACGATGCCCATGTCCATGCCGGCGCGGGTCGCGTGGTAGAGGAAGGCCGAATGGATCGCCTCGCGCACGCGGTCGTTGCCGCGGAACGAGAAGGAGAGGTTCGAGACGCCGCCGGAGATGTGGACGCCGGGGCAGCGCTTTCGGATCAGCGTCGCCGCCTCGATGAAGTTCTTCGCGTAGTCGGCGTGCTCCTCGATGCCCGTCGCGATCGCGAGGATGTTCGGGTCGAAGATGATGTCCTCGGGCGGGAAGCCCGACTGCTCGACGAGGAGCTTGTAGGCGCGCTCGCAGATCGCGACCTTGCGCTCGGTCGTATCGGCCTGGCCCTGCTCGTCGAAGGCCATCACGACGACGCCGGCACCGAAGCGCCGGACGATCTTCGCCTTCGCGAGGAAATCCGCTTCGCCTTCCTTCAGCGAGATCGAGTTGACGACGGCCTTGCCCTGCACGCAGCGCAGCCCTGCCTCGATCACGCTCCATTTCGAGCTGTCGATCATGATCGGGATGCGGGAGACCTCGGGCTCGCTCGCGATCAGGTTCAGGAAGCGGGTCATCGCCGCTTCGCTGTCGAGCATGCCCTCGTCCATGTTGACGTCGAGCAGGTTCGCGCCGCCGCGGACCTGGTCGAGGGCCACTGCCAGGGCTTCCTCGTAGTCGTCGGCCTCGATGAGTTTGCGGAATCGCGCCGAGCCGGTGACGTTGGTGCGCTCGCCGATCATCTGGAAGTTCGAGTCCGAGCGGACCGTGATCGCGTCCATCCCGGAGAAGTGGGTGAGGCGTTCGCGCGGCTGAGCGAGCGGGCGGGG
>JANMTD010000175.1:0-4351 GCA_031390075.1 Deltaproteobacteria bacterium
TCGTGAACGGGCAGAAGGTCTGGACCTCGGGCGCCGAGTGGTCCGACTGGTGCTTCGTCGTCTGCCGCACGGATCCGCAGGCGCAGCCCAAGCACCGCGGCATCTCGTATCTCCTGGTTCGGATGGACCAGCCCGGCGTCGAGGTGCGCCCGATCGTGCAGATGACCGGGGACTCCGAGTTCAGCGAGGTCTTCTTCAGCGATGCACGGGCCGCGAAGGACGACATCGTGGGCAAGGTGAACGGCGGCTGGGCCGTTGCGATGGGGACGCTCGCGTTCGAACGGGGCGCCTCGACGCTCGGCCAGCAGATGCTCTTCCAGAACGAGCTCGACCGGATCATCCGGATCGCGAAGCAGAACGGCACGGCGAGCGACCCGCTGATCCGCCAGCGCATCGCCCACGCCTGGATGGGGCTCCGGATCCAGCGCTACCACGCGCTGCGGACGCTGTCGGGCGCCGACGAAGGAGCGGAGCTCCCGCCGGCCTCGACGATCACGAAGATCTTCTGGGCGAACTGGCACCGGGATCTCGGCAAGCTCGCGATGGACGTGATGGGTCCCGAGGCCGAGCTCGCCGAGGGCGCTCCCTACCACCTGAACGGGCTCCAGCGCATGTTCCTGTTCACGCGCTCCGACACCATCTACGCCGGCTCGAACCAGATCCAGCGCAACATCATGTCCGAACGCGTGCTCGGCCTCCCGCGCGAGCCTCGCTAAAGAGCCGAACCAGACCATGTCCGATCGACCCGCCCTTCATCACGGAAAGCCGGCGCCGCCGGCCTACGTCCCGCCCCACGACCTGCTGCGCGGCAAGACCGTCCTGATGACGGCCGCTGCGGGGGCGGGCATCGGATTCGCGACGGCGCAGCGGTGTGCGGAAGAGGGCGCGCGGCTCTTCATCAGCGACATCCATCCCAAGCGCACGGCGGAAGCGGCGGAGAGTCTGGCGAAGATCTCGGGCCAGCCTGTCGGCCACCGGCTCTGCAACGTCCGCGACGATGCCGATGTTCGCGCGCTCGTCGCGGCGGCCATCGAGGACATGGGCCGGATCGATGTGGTGATCAACAACGCGGGGCTCGGCGGCGAAGTCGACATCGTCGACATGAGCGACGACCAGTGGACGGCGGTCCTCGACATCACGCTGAATAGCGTCTTCCGCATGACGCGGGCCGTGCTGCCGCACATGATGGAGCGGCGGAGCGGCGTGATCGTGAACAACGCCTCCGTGCTGGGCTGGCGGGCGCAGCGGGGCCAGGCCCATTATGCGGCGGCCAAGGCCGGCGTGATGGCCCTGACGCGCTGCTCGGCGATGGAGGCGGCGGAATACGGCATCCGCATCAATGCGGTGGCGCCGTCGATCGCGATCCATCCGTTCCTCGTGAAGACGACGCCCCAGGCCCTGCTCGACGAGCTCGAGGCCAGGGAGGCCTTCAGCCGGGGCGCGGCGCCCTGGGAGGTCTCCAACGTGATGGTCTTCCTCGCGAGCGACTACTCCTCGTATATGACGGGGGAAGTGGTCTCGGTCTCGAGCCAGCGGGCCTGAGTCCGGCCTTCGAGCGCGCCGGCTTCCGGCGTTCTCCCGAGCGGCGCATCTACGCGCGGGGTCCCTTCACCCCCTGTTTCGACCGGATTGGACGGTTCTCGCCAGTTTGTCGGACGCTGTGTCGCCTGCCGCCTCAGGTCACCCGATTCGCACACCGAAGAGCGATCCCGTCGGACCTGCGTGCGCCGCGCGCCGCGGGTCGTGGCAGCGCCATGGGCGAGGGGGATCGATGGGACGGGAGAATCGTCGTCGGGTCGATTCGGGTTTGCGCGCGAGCGGCCTGATCCTGATCGGCCTGCTGGTTGTTTCCGCCGGGCAGGCCCGCGCCGAGGAAGACCTGCTCAATCTCTCCCTCGAAGCCCTGATGAACGTCGAGGTCACCTCGGTCTCGAAGAAGGCGGAGAGCAAGCAGCTCGCGGCTGCGGCGGTCACGGTGATCACCGCCGAAGACCTCCGGCGCGGCGGCTTCACGAGCGTGCCCGAGGCGCTGCGCGTCGTCCCGGGGCTGCAGGTTGCCCGGATCGATGCGAACCGCTGGGCGATCTCGATTCGCGGATTCCGTCAGGAGTTCTCGAACAAGCTGCTCGTGATGATCGATGGCCGCAGCATCTACACCCCACTCTTCGGCGGCGTCGTCTGGTCCGAGCAGAACTTCGCGGTCGAGGACATCGAGCGGATCGAGGTCATCCGCGGTCCGGGCGGAACGATCTGGGGCGCGAACGCCGTGAACGGCGTCATCAACATCATCTCGAAGAAGGCCGCGGAGACCCAGGGCGTTCGGGCCCACGCCTTCGGCGGGTCTCACGAAGCGGGCGTTGCCGCTCGCTACGGCGGCGCGATCGGCGACGCCACGCGCTATCGCTTCAGCGCCAAGGGCGAGAAGACCCAGGACTTCGACATCGACCAGAATTACAACGGCGACGACGAATGGGGCCAGCTGCGGCTCGGGAGTCGAGTCGACACGGCCCTCGACGACCGGAGCGAGATGACACTCCTGATGGACTACTTCGACCTCGACCTCGAATGGGGCCAGGGCACACCCGACATCGTCCCGCCCTTCTATCGTTTCGAGAAGCGCCACGCGAGGAGCCGTGGAGGCGACGTGCAGGTCCAGTACCGCCATGCCTTCGAGGGCGGGTCGCGGGTCTCGGCGGCTGCCTACTACGACATCGTCGACCGGAGCACCACGCTGGACGAACGCAGCCAGACCGGGAACCTGTCGCTCCAGCACGAGCTCTCCATCGCTTCGCACCTCAACGTGGTCTACGGCGCCGAGTATCGCTACTGGACGACTCACACGGAAAATCCCGTCGGCGGACTCCAGTTCGACCCGAATGACGACGACTTCCACCTGGGCGACGCTTTCGTGCAGTTCGAGATTCCCCTGTTCGACGATCGACTCAAGCTGATCGGGGGGACGAAGCTCGGCGGAAACAGCTGGTCGGGCTTCCAGTACCAGCCCTCGGGCCGCATCGTGCTGGCGCCCGTCCCGGGTCACACGGTCTGGGCTGCCGTGTCCCGAGCCGTCCGCATCCCGAGCTACACCGACCGCGACCTGACGGGTCAGCTCACGGGCGTGACGCTCCGGGGCGACCGCGACATCCGGGCCGAAAAACTCTTGTCCTACGAGCTCGGCTACCGCTTTTATTCCCTCGAGTGGATGACGGCGGAGATCTCGCTTTTCTGGTCGGAATACGAGGATCTCTCGGCGCTCGTGCTGACGAACCCCTTCCCGACCGAATTCACCTTCGAGAACGCGGGTCAGGCGAGTGTACGAGGCGGCGAGATCGAGGTGAGCGTCCTGCCGGTCTCGTGGCTGCGCCTGACCGGCAGCTACTCGATCCTCGATCAATACGAGCGCCTCCCGAGCACCGCCTTCGTCAGTGCTCCGCTCGAGAAGAGCGACCCGCGCCATCAATTCGTTATCCGCTCGCTCTTCGATCTGCCGGCGGATTTCGAGTTCGATGCCGCGCTCTACTACGTGGACGGCCTGGAGGGCATCACGCCGGTCCTGCGCTCCGACAACGTTCGAGAGTATTTCCGACTCGATCTCCGGCTCGGTTGGAAGCCGCTCGACTGGCTCGAGCTCGCCTTCGTCGGCCAGAATCTCGCCGATGCGCGGCATGCCGAGTTCTACGACGTACAGGGCAACCAGTCGACGCAGGTTCCGCGCTCGGGCTACGCAAAGGTGGTCGTCCGCTTCTGATCGCCCCGGTCGCTATGCTGGACCACCGGAGGGCCCGAGATGCCGATCGCCGACCAGGTCACAGAGCAGATGAAGCAGGCCATGAAGGCGAAGGACGAGCGCCGACTCGTGGCCCTTCGCTCGATGCGTTCGGCCTTTCTCAACGAGATGAAGAAGGACGGTTCGACGTCGGTCTCCGACGCGGTCTGCGAGGGACTGCTGCGCAAGCTCGAGAAGCAGCGCAAGGAGAGCATCGAGGCCTTCTCGAACGCGGGACGCAAAGAGCTGGCTGCGGCCGAGCGGGCGGAGCTCGTGGTGATCCAGGAGTTCCTGCCGAAGCTCGCCGACGAGGCGAAGGCGAAGGAGTGGGTCGAAGCCGCGATCGCGCAGGCTGGGGCGACCTCCGCGAAGGACATCGGCAAGGTCATGGGCGCCCTGATGAAGGCCCACAAGGGCGAGATCGACGGCGACCTCGCGCGCCGGATCGCGCAGGAGAAGCTGGCCTAGCCAGCCTCAGGCGGGCCAGTGTCAGGCCGGATAGAACCGGCTGATCGTCTCGATGACACAGGCGGGGCGCTCGCTGCCCTCGATCTCGATCGTGATCGTGACCTTGGCCTGGATGCC
>JANMTD010000290.1:0-9681 GCA_031390075.1 Deltaproteobacteria bacterium
AGGTGGGCTTCCTGTTCGGCCAGTACAAGCGCCTCGCGAACGAGTTCACGGGAACCCTGACCGGCAAGGGTCTCGCCTTCGGCGGCTCCCTCCTCCGACCCGAAGCGACGGGCTTCGGCTGCGTCTATTTCGCCCGCGAGATGCTCGCGACCCGCGGCGACGAGATCCGCGGCAAGCGATGCCTCGTCTCGGGCTCGGGCAACGTCGCGCAATACACGGCGGAGAAGCTCGTCGAGCTCGGCGCGCGGGTCGTCACACTCTCCGATTCCGATGGATTCATCCACGATCCGCAGGGCATCGACGCCGAGAAGCTCGCCTGGACGATCGACCTGAAGACGCTCCGGCGCGGGCGGATCCGCGAGTACGTCGAGAAATGGGGCGGCACGTTCCATCCGGGTGAGCGCCCCTGGCGCGTGCCGGGCGAGCTCGCTTTTCCCTGTGCGACCCAGAACGAGATCGATGCGAACGACGCCCGGCAGCTCGTCGCGAACGGCTGTCGCCTGGTCGCCGAAGGGGCGAACATGCCGTCGACGCTTGCGGCGGTCGACTTTTTCATCGAGCGCCAGTTGTTATTCGGTCCGGCCAAGGCGGCCAATGCCGGCGGCGTCGCCGTGAGCGGCCTCGAGCAGGCGCAGAACTCGATGCGGTTGTCGTGGTCGCGGGAGCAGGTCGACGCACGCCTGCTCGAGATCATGCGGAGCATCCACGAGCGCTGCGTCGAGTTCGGGCGCGAGGGCTCGTTCGTGAACTATCTACAGGGCGCGAATCGCGGCGGGTTCATCAAGGTGGCGGACGCGATGCTGGCCCAGGGTGTGATGTGAGTGCCGCGGTCGCAGGGCGCGGGGGCCAGCGAGCGACGCTGCGGATCATGGCTCGCCGGCGCGAGAGAACCGCGACTCGAGCTCTCCCATTCGCCAACGGCCGCCGCTGTCGCGCGCGACATGGATGACGCCGCCCAGCTCGGGCTCGTGACTCGCGAGCGTCTCGCCGCTGACCAGGTCGAGCAACGTCCGCACGACACCCTTGTGGGCCACGACGAGGGCGGAGGACGCACCGCTCGTTCGCAGCCGGTCGAGGCCGCGGGCGATGCGCGCGCGAAAATCGCTGCGCCGCTCGCCGCCCGGGTAGTCGAAGCGGGCGAGATCCCGCTGCCAGGCTGCGAAGAGATCCGGATCCCGCGCGGCGATCTCCTCCCGCGTCAGCCCCTCCCAACGCCCGAAATCGACCTCGCGAAAATCCGCCTCGAGGCGGATCGCGTGGCCCGGCGCGAGGATGCGCGCCGACTCGGAGGCCCGGCAGAGCGAGCTCGCCCACACGACCTCGAAAGCCTGGCCCGCGACGAGATCCCGCGCGCGCTCGACCTGCTCGCGGCCGAGCTGCGAGAGCGGGATGTCCGTCGCCCCGAAATAGCGGATGCTCGACTGGCCCTCGGTCTCGCCGTGCCGCGCCAGGATCAGCCGCTCGAGTCGATCGGACATGCGCGGACCTTCGCTTCCGCGCGCGGCCTCGTCAATCCGAAGCCGGCGGCCGAGGAGCGCACCTCGTGACGGAGGTGCTCCTTCCCAACGAGAGGCCCGTCGAGAACCCCATCGAATTTCCCATCGAAGCGCGCCTCGAGGCCCGGCTGGTACGGCGCTACAAGCGCTTTCTCGCCGACGTCGTGCTCGCGGACGGAAGCGAGATCACGGTCCACTGCCCGAACCCCGGCCGCATGCTCGGGACGCAGACCCCCGGCGCAGAAGTGCGCTGCTCGACCCACGACGACCCGCGCCGCAAGCTCCGCCACACCCTCGAGATGATCCGAGTCGACTCCGTCTGGGTCGGCCTCCACGCCGCGCGGGCGAACGACGTGGCGAGAAAAGCACTCGAGGCCGGCGCCTTTGCGCCCCTCACCGCCTACTCGACAGTGCAGTCCGAGGTCCGCGTGCCGGAGGGATCGCGCTTCGATTTCCGCCTGACGTGTGGTCGTGACGACGGCGCCGCGGGGCGATCGCGACCCGCGCCTGCGGTCTGCTGGGTCGAGGTCAAGAGCGTGACCCTCTGCCAAGGCGGCCGCGCCCGCTTTCCCGATGCCGTGACCGAGCGCGGGCGGCGCCATCTCGAGCATCTCGCGGCCCGGGTTCGCGAGGGCGAACGCGCGGTGCTGCTGTTCATCGCGCAACGCGCCGACGCCGAGTCGGTGGCCCCAGCCGACGACATCGACCCAGCCTACGGGGCGGCTCTGCGCGCGGCGGTCGGATCCGGCGTCGAGGTGTACGCCCTCTCGGTCCACGTCACACCGACCGCCTTGCTCCTCTCGCACGGGCTGCCCGTCCTGCTATGAACCGGATCGATGGCACGATCTGCGAAGCCCAAATCGAGCCCGGCGAAGGCAACACGCGCCGCGACGGCGACGGCGCCGCCGGCTTCGATCCGCCGCGTCCGACCCGCCCTGCTGCGCTGGTACGACGCCCATCGCCGCGATCTGCCCTGGCGCAACACGCGGGATCCCTACGCGATCTGGATCTCCGAGGCGATGCTCCAACAAACACGCGTCGAGACGGTGATCCCGTACTGGGCACGCTTCCTCGCGCGCTTCCCCGATGTCGCGAGCCTCGCCGACGCGGAGATCGATGACGTCTACGCGGTCTGGACGGGCCTCGGCTACTACTCGCGCGCGCGCAACCTGAAGGCCGCAGCCGTTTCGATCGTCGCCGATCACGGCGGCCGGCTGCCCGACACGGCCGAGGGCCTGCGCAGCCTGTCCGGCATCGGCCGCTACACCGCCGGCGCCGTCGCTTCGATCGCCTTCGAGCGCGAGGAGCCCCTCGTCGACGGCAACGTCGTGCGCGTCTTCGCGCGCCTCGAGGACATCCGCGAGGACACGGGCGAGAAGGCCGTCGTCGAGCGGCTCTGGTCCCTCGCTTCGGAGCTCGTGCGCGGGCCGCGCCCCGGCGACCTGAATCAGGCGCTGATGGAGCTCGGCGCGACGCTCTGCACACCGAAGCGCCCGCACTGCCTCGCCTGTCCCGTCCGCCGCGAATGCCGTGCCGCCGCAGCCGGCGACCCCGAGACGCTCCCACGGAAAAAGAAGCGCACGGCAGTCCGCGCGCTGCGCGCCGTCGCCGTCGCGATCGAACGCAGCGGGCGACTGCTCGCCGTCCGGCGGCCGGAGAAGGGCCTGATGGCGGGCCTCTGGGAGCTCCCGGGCGGCGACCTCGCTGCGGGCGAGGAGAGCAAAGAGCACGCCGCCCGCATCCTGCGCGAGACGGTCGGCCTCGAGATCCGCGAGCTCGAGAGCGTCGGCCAGGTCGAGCACGTCTTCACCCATCGCCGCCTCGCCCTCGACGTCTTCCGGGCGAAGGCGATGCCCGGCGCGCGTGCGCGCATCAGCGGCTACACCGCCCACCGCTGGCTCTCCGCTCCGGAGCTCCTCGAGCTCGCCCACGCGGGCTCGACCCGCAAAGCGCTCACCCTGCTAGGCCACTGCGACGAGCCCTCTGCCCGCGCCGCCCGGCGACCCGGGCCGTGAACGGCCGCAAGAAGCCTCCGTCCGACAAGCAGTCGGACGAGCAGTCGGACGAGCAGTCCCGACGGGAGCCTTCGCCCGAGAGAATGCCGAAGGGCGCCGATCGCTTCGCGGATTTCGTCGCGGATGCGAAGCGACTCGATCCCGGGCCGCCCCGCCTGACCGAACGCGCATCCGCGCGGCGGGGCGTCCCGCGCGATCCCTCGAAAGGGGAGTCCCCGCCGGCGTTTCACTGGCCGGACCCCGAGAACCGCCATCTCGCCGCCGCGCCCGGCGTCAGCGGTCAGCAGCTGACGCGCCTGCGCCACGGGGAGCCCGAGCCCGAAGAGCGGATCGACCTCCACGGCACGCGCCTCGCCGAGGCGAAACGGATCTTCGCAAAGCGCATCGAGAGCGCCCTCGCACGCGGGCTGCGCTGTCTCGTCGTCGTGCACGGCGTCGGGAAGCGATCGCCGACGGAGGAAGCGGTGCTGCGGGATGCCGTGCCGGATTGGCTGACACGGGGCGCGATCGCGCGTCAGGTCCTCGCCTTCGCTCCCGCTCCGCGGCGACTCGGGGGAGACGGTGCGACGCTGGTGCTGTTGCGGAAGGCGTGAAAAGCGCACATGGCGTGCGGCACCGCGACCGCGACCTAACGCGTCGCGAGCGGCTCGACGAAGCCGCGCTCCGCCAGCACGGCGCGAATCGACTCGATGCGATCCCGGTTGACGCCCATGTCGCCGTGACCGATTCGCGACGCCGAGCGCACGCGAATCGCGCCGGCTCCGGCGTCGAGCTGGAACTCGACGTCATCGCGATAGCGCATCAAGCGGGTCGTGAAGACGGCCTGGAGATAGCCGCCTTCGTCGCTCACGATCTCGACCCGCGGCAGCTCGGCGAGATGGGATGCGAGCCCCTTCCAGGCCGCATCCGCATCGCCGCGAATTCGATAGGCGGCAATCGAATGGGACGCGTCGGTCGCGTCACTCGAGACGCAATTCGGGGAGCTCGGGCAGAGGGCGAGGCGGCCACTGCCGTCCGCGAGGGCCTTCGGCATCCGTCCGCCGCAGCCCGCCGCGGTCCAAACGCACATGAACAAAGAGAGAGCGAATCCGATCCGCGATCCACGATGGCCCATGGCAACTCCCCCAACTCCTCCAACTCTTCGGAGGTGCTTCAGAAACGATCCGACGGCCAGTACACCATCCCGTCCGGCGGCAGGATCCGCCGCAGGAAGCCGGAGCCGTCCTCGCCCGGCAAGAGGTCGACGTCGAGGCGCGCCGCGAGGGCGACGAGGTTGACGCAGCGCACGACGGCCCGCGCGTCGTCCATCGGGTGCGAGCGGATGCCGCGGTGCTCGAGGGCGACGGTCAGTCCGATGTCGTCGAAGGTCGGCAGCACGAGGAACGAACGCAGCTCGCGGCTCGTGATACGGCTCGCGATCGCGCCGCGCAGGAGCGGATCCTCGGCGCGCGGCTCGAGCAGGTAGGCGATCAGCTTCGCGAGCGCGTCGGCCCCGTCTTCGAAGCGGCCGATCTCGGTGGCGGTCAGGACGTCGTCGAGGATCGCCGCCCGCGCATAGGCGACCGCGAGCCCCCCGCGGCGCGCGAGCCAGAACTCCTCGAAGGGGGTCGGCGTCAGGTGGAAACAAGCGCGCCAGAGACCGTCGTCACGGACGATCGCCCCGCTCCGACTCGCCGCGTAGGCCGAGTGGATCGCCTTGATCGAATGGAGCGCGCGCTCGTTCTCGGAGACGACGGGCTCGAGGGTGAGGTCGCCGGGGTCGGTCGCCGCCCCGCGCAGGGACGCCTCGGGATCGACGCGCAGGATCGATTGCTGTCCGCGCCAGCTGACGAAGCCCCGCTTCTCGAAGTAGTCGGAGCTCGCGGGTCCGCCGGCGGGAAACGCGATCGCGAGCTCGAAGCCGCGCAGGCGGAGCGTCTCCGCGGCGCGCTCGAGCAGATCGGTCGCAATGCCCCGTCCCCGCAGCTTCGAGGACGTGAAGAGATTGCTGATGCCGCCCGTCGGAATCGAATGGCCGAGCACCCGCAGCTGTCGGGGCACGATCGAGACGCCGCCGAGCAACCGCCCACCCTCGACCGCGACCAACACGTTCTCGTCGGCCCAGCCGGGATCGAATTCGACCTGATAACGGAAGCGATCGCCCGCCGAGAAGCCCTCGGCGAGGCGCCAATCATCGAGGAGGTCGGCGAATTTGAGCCGTTCCTGGGCTGCGAGCGTCCGGATCTCCATCGTCGGGCGAGTATACTCGCGTGCGAAGGAGTGCGACGCCATGTCCGAGACCGTGAAACGCGAGGAGTCCCCGGCCAGGACCCTCTACAAGCAGGCCTTCGGGCTCTTCGCGAAGAACGAGCTCGGAGCGTCGATCGCGCGCTACCGGGAGGCGATCGCCGCCGATCCGCGGCTCGCCATCGCGTGGAACGGCCTCTCTCTCGCCCTCGCCAAACAGGGCGACCTCGATGAAGCGATCGAGGCGGCGGAGAAGCTGATCGAGCTCGAGCCCGACGAACCGCTCTCCCATACCAATCTCTCGCGCATCCTGCAGCAGAAGGGGCTCATCCCCGAGGCCGAGGACGCGAAGGCCCGGGCGATGAATCTCCAGATGAAGGGCCGCGGATGAGGGGCTCCCGATGATCGACCTCTCGCGGCAGCGCGACGTCTTCATCCTGCGATTCGACGTCCCCGAGAATCGCTTCCGCCCCGACAATATCGCCGCCTGGAACGCGGCCCTCGACCGGGTCGAGCAGGCCGGCAGCCCCGCGGCGCTCGTGACGACCGGAACGGGCAAGTTCTACTCGAATGGTCTCGACCTCGAGTGGCTCTTCGCCTCGGCGAGCGAGGCCGAGCGCCAGAGCTACATCCCGGACGTCTTGGCACTGATGGCCCGCATCCTCACGTTCCCCGCGATCACCGTCGCCGCCCTCAACGGCCACGCCTTCGGCGCTGGAGCCCAGCTCTCGCTGGCCCACGACTACCGCGTGATGCGGACCGAGCGCGGCTACTGGTGCATGCCCGAGATCGACATGAAGGCTCCCCTACACCCGGGCATGACGGCGCTGATCCAGGCCCGCGTCCCGAAGCAGACGGCCCACGAGCTGATCGTGACCGGGACGCGGTACGGCGCCGAGGCAGCGCTCGCGAAGCGGATCGTCGACCATGCGGTCCCGGAGCACGAACTCCTGCCGCGGGCGATCGAGATCGCGGCGGGACTCGCGTCGAAGGCGGATCCGGCGATGCGGCTGCTCAAGACGGGGATGTATCCGCGGGCGCTCGAGGCGCTCTCGCTCGGGGTCGATGCGGTCGTGGCGAGCAGGGTGGACGCGATCGGCAGGGCGGCCTCGAGCTAGTCGACCGGTGCATCCGCCAGCGGCGGCCCGCGGAGCCCCGACCACCAGGAGGGAACGGAAATGCACGATGTCGTGATCCGAGGCGGGACGATCGTCGATGGCACGGGTCGGGAAAGATTCGCGGGCGACATCGCGATCGACGGCGGCGTGCTGACGCAGGTCGGCGGCGTCGCGGGGAGCGGGCGCCGGGAGATCGATGCGGACGGTGCCCTCGTGACGCCCGGCTTCGTCGACGTGCACACGCACTACGACGCGCAGGTGACCTGGGATTCGCTGGTTTCCTCGTCCTGCTGGCACGGGGTCACGACCGTCGTCATGGGCAATTGCGGGGTCGGATTCGCGCCCGTGCGGCCGGATCGAAGGCGTTGGTTCATCGGGCTGATGGAGGCGGTTGAGGACATTCCGGCGGCGGTGCTCGAAGAGGCGCTCTCCTGGGATTGGCAGACGTTTCCGGAGTACCTCGAGGCGATCGACCGGATGCCCCGGGCGATCGACGTCGCGGCGATGCTGACCCACTCGCCGCTGCGGGTCTTCGTGATGGGCGAGCGCGGGGCCGATCACGCGTCGGTTCCGACGGCAGACGAGCTCGCGCAGATGCAAGCCCTCGCGCACGAGGCCGCCCGGGCCGGCGCGATCGGCGCCTCGACGGCGCGGACCCGGAACCACCGGACGGGGGAGGGCAACCCGGTTCCCTGTTATGGCGCACGCATCGACGAGCTCGAAGCCATCGCAAGAGGCCTCGTCGCGGGAGGCGCGGGATTCCTCGAGCTGGCCGCCGCCTTCGAGGACGGCGACATCGAGGCCGAGTTCGCGGGCTACCGCGGCATCGCAGCGCGCACCGGCTGCGAGCTCTCGATCCCGCTGCTCCATAATCCGGCGGACCCGCACACGTGGCGAGCCACCCTGCGGCGGATCGAAGACGCCGCCCGCGACGGCGTCCCGATGACCGCGCAGATCGCGATCCGCCCGGTCGGCGCGCTCTTCGGCCTGCTGGGCTCCATGAATCCCTTCGCGGCCGGTGCGACGATGCGCTCGCTCACGGGCCTCTCCGCCGACGCGCTTCGCCAGCGCCTCGCGAACGCGGAGGTCTTCGAAGCGATCCTGCGCGAGTCGGAGGCCTCGGGCTTCATCGACGCAGCGCTTCTCTACCCGATGGAAACCCCCGTCGACTACTTCCCCGGCCCGGAGAAATCGGTCGCGGCCCGCGCGGCGGCGAAAGCCGTGAGCCCGCGCCGGTACATCCTCGACTTCCTGCGCGCGGATCCAGAGACGGCGCTCCTCTACATGCCCGTCCGCAACTGGATCTCCGGCGACGACTCGGTCGTCGCCGACCAGCTCGCCTCGCCCGTCGCCAAGCCCGGTCTCGGCGACGGCGGCGCCCACTGCACCCAGATCTGCGACGTGTCCGCGCCGACGACGCTGCTCAGCTACTGGGGCCGCGACCGACGCCAGGGTCCGACGATGGCGATCGAGGGCCTCGTGAAGCGCCAGACCCTCGACACCGCGCGACTCGCCGGCCTCCACGATCGCGGCATCCTGCGGCCCGGCTTCAAGGCCGATCTGAACGTGATCGACTGGGAGAACCTGGGCGTCGCACGCCCCGAGTTCCGCGCCGACTTCCCGGCGGGCGGGCGCCGGCTGGTGCAGCGCGCGACCGGCTACCGCACGACCCTCGTGTCGGGCGAGCCCGTCTTTTTTGCCGGCGAGCATTCGGGCGCATTGCCCGGGCGGGTCGTCCGGCGCCGGTCTTCCTGATCAACGGACCTGAGCGACGGAGATGAGGAGCGACATGAAGTTCTCGTTAGGCTTCGAAGTCCAGCTGACCAACCCGACCCCCGAGCGCGAGCGGCAATCCCTGCTGGATTGCGTCGAGCAGGCCGTCTACGCCGAGAAGATGGGCTTCCATCGCATCTGGGCCCCCGAGCACCACTCGCTCAAGTGGTACGCCCACATGAGCGCGCCCGAGATTTTCCTGACCTGGGTCGCCGCGAAGACGACACGGATCCGGGTCGGCCACGGCGTCGTCCTGATGCCGTTCAAGTACAACCATCCCGTCCGGGTGGCCGAGCGCGCAGCAATGCTCGACGTGCTCTCGGGGGGCCGGCTCGATCTCGGCGCGGGGCGCGGGGCGACGCTCCAGGAGATGTCGCTCTGCGGCGTCGATCCGGAGCGGACCTACCTCGAGGTCGAAGAGTCGCTGAAGATGATCAGCGCGATGTGGCGGCAGGACGAGTTCTCCTGGGATGGGGAGCTCAAGATCGCGCCGCATCCCATCCTGCCGCGCCCCGTCCAGATGCCCCACCCGCCGCTCTACCTCGCCTGCACGAAGGACGAGACGATCCAGCTCGCCGCCGAGTACGGCGTCGGTGCGCTCGTGCTCGGCTTCGCGGGCATCGAGCAGATCCGCGCCTACCACGAGCTCTATCGCAGCGCCTGCCGCAATCGCTCGGGCAAGCGCCTCGTCTCGACGGAGATCAACGAGAGCTTCACGGCGCTGCTGCCGAGCGTCGTCCTCGACGACGGCGACGAGGCCTTCCGGATCGGTGCTCGCGGCCAGCGCTTCTTCGCCGAGTCCTTGCTGCGCTGGTACGGCAACGGCCCGGATCCCGACGAGACCGCGGGCACGGGTGACGTCCACGCCGACATCGACCGGGCCCGCGAGCGCGCGGTCGCGATGCTCCACGAGGCCAAGGTCCCGATCACTCCGACCTCGACCGCGACCTACAACGTGAACCACGCCTACGGCGACGCCGCCTTCGCGACGAAGTTCGCCGAGCAGCTCGCCGAGATCGGCGTCGACGACGTCATGCTGATGACGCAGATGGG
>JANMTD010000226.1:0-4956 GCA_031390075.1 Deltaproteobacteria bacterium
GCCTGGAAGTCGAGCATGCCCATGCGCGGTCCGTCGAGCGTCGCGTACTCGAAGGTGTTCGCGAGGTGGCTGTCGCCATGGACCAACGTGAGCGGCTCGCGATACCAGTAGTCGAGCATCGAATCGAAACGGGCGAGTCCACGGCGAAAGAGAGCGGCGATCTCCGGCGGGAACAGGTCCGGAGCGGCGCGCAGCGCCGGATCGATCGCCGCCGCATTCATGGCGCAGATGATCGCGCGCCGGCGACTCGGCAGGAATGGATGCAGCGCCATCGGCAGGAGCGCCTCCCGCTGATCGGGATTCCAGCCGTGGAAGGCCGCGTGCATCTCGGCGAACGCGCTGAGGACGAGGCGGGCCTGCTCGATCGTCGCGCCCACCGCCAGGTCGCGATTGAGAAAGAGTCGGATACCCGGCAGCTCGCCCAGATTCTCGAGCAGCAGCACGAAGCGCGAACCTCGCCGCACGACCGCGTAGACGCGGGGCACCCGGATCGGCAGGTGCGGCGCCACGCGTTCGCAGAAGTTGCACTCGAGCTCCCAGAAGCCGAGGGCTCCGGCGAATACGCGCGTCGCGAGGGCATCGGTCGGCAGCTTCACGTAGAGCGTTCGCGGTGCAGAGGCGCTTGCCCCGCTCTCGGCGTAGTCGAGCTCGATCAGGAAGTTCCGGCAATTGCTGCTCTCGAAGTCGACACCGGGCAGGCGCACGGAGGCCACCTGCGGGACCGCGGCGGCGCCTGCCGGCGCGAAGTCGCGAAGCAGCGAGCCGACCGCCCCGGCCCGCACCAGGGCCTCGGGCGTCTGCGGCAATCCAGCACCGGCGAGATCCTGCACGCCATCGAGCACGATCTGCGATAGCGCCCGCGCGGAGCTCGCAGCGAGCGCCACGGAACCCCGCAGAATCGTTCCCATCACCTTGTCAGACCGGCGGCGGCGGCAGCTTCTCGCGCCACGCCATCGTCACGATCTCGATCAGCTGGCCGTCGGGATCACGGATGTAGATCGCCTGGCCCCAGGCACTCTCGTCGCCGCGGCTCTCGTAGTGGACCTTGCCGCCGAACGACTCGACCTGCGCGAGCAGCGCCGGCACGTCCTCGACCGAGAGCGCGAGATGCGAGAGCCCGGGCTCGTTGAGTCGTCGCGCGCGATACGCCTCCCGCGCCGCCGGCTCGCCGAAGTGCATCAGGTTCATGACCATGTCCGGCCGCCAGAGATAGGTCGCCGTCAGCTTGCAGGGCGACGGCACCATCAGGACCTTGCTCGCGAGCTCGTCCGGCGCCTCGAAGTCCCACCAGAACTTGAATCCGAGCAGCCCCTCGTAGAAGCGCCGCGAGCGCGCGATGTCCGTGATGGTCTGGCCCAGATGATTGAAGAAGACGCGATTCGCCATCGACCTGGATCTCCCCTGGCCCGGCCTGCGCCGGGCTCTCGTTCGAAGCACACGGACTGCGCGCGGCTCGCCGGGGACGGTATCGCGGGTTCCAGGCATCGTGGACGTGAAGGCCGACCCCGGCGCTAGCTGCTTCGAACCAGCTGGAGCTGATCGTGGTCCGCGAGCTCGCGCAGGGCGAGAATCAACGAGTGCCCCGGACCGAACTGGCGGACGATCGGATCGAAGCGGGCGGGATCGGAGACGAGTGCCACCAGCTGCTCGCGAATCCGGATGTTTCCGCGTGCGGCCTGCAGCGTCGTTCGAAGCCGGCTCGCGAGGGAATGGGGGCTGCGTTCATCGAGTGTCGCATCGGGTGTGGAAGATCGATCGAGGGAGTCCATATCGAGGTCCTTTCAGGAGTGCACGGCCCACGAAGCAAGATGCGCGCCCACCGCGAGCCCTCTCCCGCGCGCGAGGGCGTGCGAGAGGACGTGCAAGTGAGCCCGCCCATCCGCCCTTCGACGGTCATTTCTACAAAGGGGCCGCTAGAACGAATCGAGGCTCCGACGCGGACATCGCGCCGAGGGGCCGAATTCGCCCCTCGAGCCACGCGACTCGGCCTTGAATTGAAGAGGCACGGATCGTGCACTATTCGGAGGTCAATGCGCAATCCATTTCCGCTTTTCCAATCGGCTCCGATCGCGCGACAGCTCGCGACCGCGGGCGTCCTCTGCCTGATCCTGGTGATCGGCGGCGCCTGCGCCACCGCCGTTCCGAGCCCAGCGCCCCAGGCCCTCCCGACCGAGCTCGTCGTCACGGCGACGGCCTACAACTCGACCGCGGCGCAGACCGATTCCGATCCCTTCATGACCGCCCACGGAGTCCGTCTCGAACCGGGTATGCAGATCATCGCGGTCTCCCGCGATCTGGAAGCGCTGGGGCTCTCGCCGGGAACCCGCGTCCGGATCGAAGGCCTGCCGGGCGAGTGGGCGGTGGCCGACCGGATGGCGAGCCGATGGAAGCGCAAGATCGACGTCTACATGGGGCTCGACGTCGAGGGTGCGCGCCAATTCGGCCGTCGCCGAGTCAAGATGTCCTGGGCCGCCGCGAACGACTGATCTCCTCGGGCGGTCGGCGGATTCGATTCGTTCTGTCTAGAACGCGCAACCCCCGTTGACGCAGAGGGTCGTGCCGGTGACGTAGCGGGCCTCGTCGCTCGACAGGTAGACACACGCATTCGCGATGTCCGAGGGCTCCCCGAAATAGGGCAGCGCGTTCAGCTTCATGACGTAGCGGCGGAACTCCTCGGTCATCGTGCGCATCTCGGACTCCGTCTGGACGAGCCCCGAGGAGATGCAGTTGACGCGAACGCCACGCCCGCCGAATTCCGTCGCGAGAGAGCGCACCATGACCTCGACCGGGGCCTTCGTCGCGAAGTAGACCGGCATGCCCGGCGCACCGTTGCGGGTACCGGAGGTTCCGATCGCGACGATCGAGCTCGTTCTCTTCTCTCCGGGGACCGCGGCATCCACGAGTGCGGGCAGCGCATGTTTGAAGAGCCAGAGCAGGCCGCGGATGTTCGTCGCGATCGAGGCCTCGAGGATCGCGTTGTCCATGTCGAGGATCCCGGAGGTCTTCTCGCCGCTCGCAGTGGCCGTGGTCGCCGCGTTTGCGATCAGGTTGTCGACGCGCCCGTAGCGTTCGCGGGCGCTCGCGATCAGCGACCGGATCGAAGACTCGTCGTCGAGGTCGCAACGCACGAACGCCGCGTCCCCGCCCGCCTCCTGGATCGACTTGACGACCCCGGCGCCGCGCTCCTCGCTGCGTCCGCTCACGACGACGCGCGCGCCCTCCGCGGCGAAGCGGGCCGCCGTCGCGGCCCCGAGGCCGCTGGTCGAGCCCGTGATGATCGAAACCTTTCCCGCGAGTCGCTGGCTCATCGTTCGAATCTTCCTTTCGGCACCGCAGCCCGGCGCGCTCGCCTCGCTCGATCCTCGTCGTGAGAAGTCGCAACGGCTCCGCCACCTAGCTAGCGTCGCGCGAGCATACCCTTTACGCGGCCCGGGCGATCCGTCCGCGGAGCCTTTTCCGGCCCAGTCTGCAGGAGCAACGATGACACTCGTATGGACGATCGGCGATGTGACCATCACGCGAG
The DNA here is from genome assembly GCA_031390075.1 of Deltaproteobacteria bacterium. Lineage (GTDB taxonomy): Bacteria > Myxococcota_A > UBA9160 > UBA9160 > UBA4427 > UBA4427. Next base: position 3,524 of record JANMTD010000226.1, read on the forward strand.
TCGTCGAGTCGGAAATCCCCGTTCCCTACGACAAGAAGGCCGCATTCCTGCGCCAGGCGACGCCCGAAGCGCTGCGCGGCATGCCCTGGCTGAAGCCCCATTTCGTCACGGACGAGGGCCACCTCCGGATCTCGATCCACGCCCTGCTCGTCGATGCCCCGGGCCTGACCCTCGTCGTCGATACCTGCATCGGCAACGACAAGCCGCGCGCCCTGAACCGCGGTGTCGCGCTGCAGACGAGCTTCTTGAAGGATCTCGAGGCGGCCGGTTGCCGGCGCGAGTCGGTGAACGCCGTCGTCTGCACGCATCTCCACGTCGACCACGTGGGTTGGAATACGATGCTGCAGCACGGCCGCTGGGTCCCCACATTTCCGAACGCGCGCTACCTGATCGGCAAGCAGGAGTACGCCCACTGGCGCGCCTCCAAGGACGCAGAGCAGCAGGCGATCCTCGCCGACTCCGTCCAGCCGATCTTCGACCATCGCCAGGCCGAGCTGGTCGAGATGAACCACAAGCTCTCGTCCGAGGTCCGCCTGATCCCGACGCCCGGCCATACGCCCGGACACGTGAGCGTCTCGATCGAGTCCCGCGGCGAGCGAGCGCTGATCACGGGGGACCTGCTGCACCATCCTTGTCAGTTCGGGCATCCGGAATGGTCGCCGATCTTCGACAGCGACCCGGTCGCCAGCGCGTCGATGCGGCGCTCGGTGATGGAGAAGGTCGCGGATCATCCCGTCCTCGTGATCGGGACTCATTTCGCCGCGCCCACCGCCGGTCATGTGAAGCGCGAGGGCAACGCCTTCCGTTTCGACGTCGAGTGACGGGAACGGACACGACTCCAGCGTCCGCCGGTCAGCGCAGGATCGTCAGTCCCGCGACCGCCCACGCCGCCGCCATCGACAGCACGATGCCGGGGACTATTCGCACGGCGAATCCCCGGGACCCGACGCTGATCGCCATCAAGATCTTGGCCACAGCATTGCTCGTCATCGCGGCGAGGATGGGCAGCACCGCTTCGTGCGGCGTGAGACCACTCGATGCCACCATGGAAGCCACCGAGACCGCGGCGGCGTGCGTATCCACGAATCCGCCGACGATCGTCCCGGCGAGGACGCCAGCGCCGCCGAACCATTCCTTCAACGCGGCCGAGACGATCAACATCACAGCCAGCAGTGTCGCGAGACCGAGCGCCGCGCGCACGCTGAAGGCTCTCCCGGACCCGGACTCCGAGATGCTCGACGATCTCGAGCCGCGCAGCACGAAGGCAAGCCCGTAGATCGCGACCACGATCGCCCCGGCTGCGAGCACGGGGGCGAGGATCTGCAACGTGGGAGGGCTGATGGCCGCCAGCAGGATCGCCATCTGCACGAAGGTCGCGACGGTCGACAACGCACTCGCTGCGATCGCCGGGCTCATGCTCGCCGGGTCCTGAG
>JANMTD010000278.1:0-6817 GCA_031390075.1 Deltaproteobacteria bacterium
CGCCGGCGCTGGTGCTGCATCCTGTGGCCAAGATTTCCGTGCCGTACGTGCTCTGGCCCGCCGGCGAGCAGGGAGGCTTCGGCGAAGGGCAGCTGGCAGTGGCTTCGCAAGCCTTTGGCTCGTGGGCCGGGGGCCCCAACGTCTCTCCGCGTCTGCTCGATCTCATCTACCATGAGGCCAGACACTTTCAGGTCCGGCACGTGCACCTGGTGAGCGGCGTCCGACAAGACCGCGGCGGCAGCCGCCACTCGCACGGCCTGGCCGCCGACATCGTGCTGCCCGGCGTCGAGGACGAAGAGCTGGCGAACTACTTTCGAGCTCAGGGCTTCGTGGGGGTGGGCGTGTACACGCGGGCCGGGTTCGTTCATATCGACGTGCGCGACCGGAGCTTTTTCTGGATCGATCCCTCGCCGCCCGACCGGCACTACAAGATCCGGCCGGTGCGCGCGGGGGAAGCCAAGGCCGCAGACGAGGCGGCGCTGGCCCGAGGACAGGACAACTTCGTGAACCCGCCGAAGCTGCAAAAAGCGCTGCATACGCGCGCAAAGCGCAAGCGCGCCGAGCTGCAGGCCAAAAACCCGACCTGAACGATAACCGTCAGAGAGTCACTCCAGCAAGTCGGGCTGCTCCTTGACGATGCGCGCGTAGAGCGGCTGGAACTGAAACCAGCCGGCGTATGGATTGCCCGTAATCATGAAGGCCTGACGAGCAGCTGCCTCGCTGACTTGGCGCGGTGCTTGGCCGCTGCGCGCCGCTGCCGCCTCCGCGAGCAGCTGCACCTGACAGGTGCGCTCCATCGTGATGAACCAGAAGGCGGCCTCGTCGACGCTGTGGCCGACGCTCAGGAGCCCGTGATTGCGCAGGATCACGGCCTTGTGTTGGCCCAGCGCCGAGCAGATCCGGTCGCCTTCGCCGAGGTCGGTCACGACGCCGGTGTAGTCGTCGAAGATCCCGTGGTCCTGGTAGAAAGCGCAGGCGTCCTGGGTGAGCGGGTCGAGTAGCCGCCCGAGGCTCGACCAGGCCTTGCCGTAGAGCGAATGCGCGTGGGCGGCGGCGACGACGTCGGGGCGCGCCTTGTGGATCCGCGAGTGGATCGCGAAGGCGGCCTGATTCAGGAGGCCCTCGCCCTCGAGGATCTTGCCCTCGTCGTCGACCTTGATCAGGTCCGAGACGCACATCAGCTTGAAGGAGCGACCGGCGGGATTGACCCAGAAATGGGTCGGGTCGAAGGGGTCGCGGGCGGTGATGTGGCCCGCGAGTCCTTCGTCGAAGCCGAGGCGGCCGAAGATCCGGAGCGCGGCGGCGAGCTTCGTCTTGCGCTCGACGAGCTCCTCCCCGGGCGTCCGCGGCGCCAGGCTCATCAACGACTTCATCGCTTCCTTCATCCGATCGTCGGCATTCATGGGGCACTCCTTGCGGTCAGATGGGCGGTCAGATGGGCGGGCGGTCTGGCGGTGGGCTCGGGCTCGGCGGCGCGATCGATCATGGCGCGGTTTCGTCGGATTGCCAGGGCGGTCGGCCGGCGCGATAGGCCGTGAGGCGCGCCGTGAACGCGCGTGCCTGGGCGCCGTCGCCGGCGCCGCGCAGGATCTCGATGGCGCGCTCCTGGGCGGCGACCGCCTCCGCCGTGCGTCCCGCGCTGGCGTAGGCGGCGGCGAGGGTCCCGAGGACGTAGGCGTGCTCGGGCTTCTGCGCGGCGGCCCGCCGGGCGAGCTCGATCGCGCGAGCGGGCGCGCGCAGGGCGGCATTCGGGCTCACCGCCCGGATCCACGCGAGGTTGTTCAGCACCTCCCAGTCGTCGGGATCGTGGCCAAGGGATTGCTCGTAGGCGCTCGCCGCGGCGGTCGGGTCCCCGCGGCGCTCGGCCAGGACACCGGCCGCCGCCCACGCCAGCGCCGGCTCGGCCCCCTCGCGCCGGGCGCGCTCGATCTCGGGTGCGGCCTCTTCGAAGCGGCCGAGCTGGAGCAGCGCCGTCCCCCAGACGAGCCGCGCTTCGCCCCAATCGGGTCGGATGCGCAGCGCCTCCTGGAGATGGCGCGCACCGCCTTCTCGATCGCCCTCGGACCACAGGCTCACGCCCAGGAAGCGGTGGGCGTGGGCATTGTCGTGGCTGACTTCGACGGCGTGCGTGAAGAGCGCGATCGAATCGCGCCAGACCGAGACCTGTTGACGGGCCAGGACGGCGAGGATGAGGATCCCGGCCCCGCCCGTGCAGATCGCGCTCGTTCGCAGGCGCCGTCGAAGCCCCGCTGAATGAGTCCGCGCGATGACCGCCTTGGGAAGCGCAAAGGCCAGGATCACCGCGAGGCCGGTCTGCGCGACGTACACATACCGATCGGCGTGCGCCTGACCGCCGACGCGGACGAGCCCGATCATGGGGACGAGGGTCAGCAGGAACCATATCCATCCCATCGTGAAGGCCGGATGCCGGCGCCCTGCGGCGAACGCGAGCGCCGTGATACCGACGATCGCGGCCAGGGCAGCGAAGGTCGGAACCGACCAGAGCGTGGCCTCCGACGGATACGGGTGGAAGTAGGCGAGCCCGGTCGGCCAGAGGCTTTCGCCGACGTAGATCGCATAGGCGCGGGCAGCGTTCAGGATCCGCGAGGCGAGGGAGGTCTGCGCCGAGGCGTTGGCGCCGGCGCTCGTCTGGACCAGGTAGGTGACGATCGAGACGGCCGCCGCGGCGGCGACGAGAGGCGCCTTCTCGAAGAGTGCGCGGCGAAGGTCCGGCCCGCTGCGCAGGCGAGCGAGGGGCCAGAAGTCGAGCAGCAGCAGCGTGATCGGGAGGGCGACGGCGGTGGCCTTCGAGAGCAGGGCGAGCAGGCCGAGGACGAACACCAGGAAGTGTGCCCCGAGCGAGCCCGTCCGGGCGGCGCGCGGATAGGCCGCCAGTGCCGCCATCCAGAAGACGCCCGCGAGGACTTCCTTGCGCTCCGAGATCCAGGCGACCGACTCGACGTGGAGCGGATGGACCGCGAAGACCGCGGCGACGAAGGCGCTCTCGAGCCAGCGGCCGGTCAGCTGTCCGAAGGCGGCGAGGAGCAGCAGGCTCGCGAGGGTGTGGAGGAGGGCGTTGGTGAAGGCGTAGGCGCCCGGATCCGGGCCGTGGAGCGCGTCGCTCACCGCGAGCGAGATGGAGGTCACGGGGGACCAGTTGCTGTTGTAGGGCGCGGCGAAGGCGCGGACGAGGTCGGCCCGCTCGAGCTGCCCGTCGAGCCAGGGGTTCGCGGCGACGTACTCCCGGTCGTCGAAGTCGACGAATTCGTGGTCGCGCACACCGGCGTAGACCCAGAGCGAAAGGAGCGCGATCGCGCCGGCGAAGACAGCGCGCAGCGCTCGGCTCTCCCGACTTCGAGACGCGTCCGCCATCGCGCGAGGATAGGCGAGTCGATCCCGGCGGCGCGCCGCCGTCGATCCGGCGTCCGGCTTCCGATAGTGTCGCCGCCCATGAAGCTCCATCACGTTCCGGGCTCGCGTTCCTGTCGGGTGATCTGGCTCCTCGAGGAGCTCGGGGGCATCGAATACGAAGTCGAGTCGTACCGACTGGGTGATCCACGGCTGCGCTCGCCGGCGTACCGGGCGATGAATTCCGCTGGCAAGGTGCCGACCCTCGAGGACGAGGGCGTGGCCTTCCACGAGTCCGGCGCGATCGTGCAGTACCTGCTCGAACGCCACGGCCGGGGCCGTCTCGAGCCCGCGGCCGACGCGCCGGCGCGGGGCCCGTTCCTGCAGTGGATGCACTGGTCCGAAGCGTCGTTGATGCCGCCACTCGGCCAGATCAACGCCCATAAATTCGTGCTGCGCGAGGCCGACCGGATCCCAGAGGCCCTGGCCCTCGCCCGGCGCCAGTTCGCGAAGGTGCTCGGGCAGCTCGGCGACGCGCTCGCCGGCGCCGACTACCTCGTCGAGAATCGTTTCACGGCGGCGGATCTGATGGCGGGCTACGCCATCTCGCTGGCGCGGATGGTCGGCGAGCTGCCGGAGGGGCCGAGCGCGGTCCACGCCTGGTTCGAGCGCCTGGTCGCGCGGCCGACCTACGCGCGGGCGTTCGCGGGCGGATTCGGCGGGAGCTGAGGGCTCTTCTTGGGCTGAGGGCTCAGCGCTTTCCGAAAAGGTTCCTGCGCGCTTCTTCGTCGAGGCCGCCGGCCTGCGAATGGGCCATCTCGACGCCGGCTGCGAGGCCGCGCTGGAAGGCCGGTCGCGCGAGCAGCTCCTCGTACCAGCGGCGCAGGTGGGGTCGTTCGTCGAGGCTTTGCCCGTGGTGGTCGCGCAGGTGGATCCAGGGCCAGCAGAGGATGTCCGCCATCGAGAACTCCTCCGCCACATAACGCCGCGACTCGAGGCGCTTGTCGAGGACGCCGTACAGGCGCGCGGCTTCACGGGAGTAGCGCTCGATCGCGTACTCGATCTTCTCCGGAGCGTAGTTGCGGAAATGGCCGGCCTGGCCGCACATCGGGCCCTGGTTCGCCATCTGCCAATACATCCATTCGATCGCCTGGACGCGCCGTCGCGGGTCCTGCGGCAACAGGCGTCCGGTCTTCTCGGCGAGATACTGCAGGATCGCCCCCGACTCGAAGACCGAAATCGGCGCGCCGCCGCCGGCGGGGTCGAGGTCGACGATCGCGGGGATCCGGTTGTTGGGACTGATCGCCAGGAACTTGGGCTCGAACTGCTCGCCGCGGGCGATGTCGCAGCGGACGATGCGATACGGAAGGACGAGCTCTTCGAGGGCGATGCTGACCTTCCAGCCGTTCGGGGTCGGGAAATAGTGGAGCTCGATCATCTTGCCAGGATAGGCCCGTACGGATCCCGGCCGCTCCTCCTTCCATCTTCTCGAAGTCCTCTTGACGGTAGAACGTGTTTCACGCAGGCTCCTCGCCCCGAACCCCGGGGCCCGGAGTAGGCCCCCGTCAGGAGTGCCACCGATGACCCAAGCGACCTCCGCGTCCTCGTCCGATCTGCTCGAGAAGGCCCGTTCGCTGCGCCCGCTGATCGAGGCGGAGGCCGACGCCAGCGACCGCGAGCTGACCCTGACCAAGCCCCTGATCGACGCGTTCACGCGGACCGGGCTCTTCCATTTGATGGTTCCGAAGGCGCTCGGCGGGGCGGAAGCGGACTGCAAGACGGTGATCGAGGTGTTCGAGGAGCTCGCGCACATGGACGGCTCGATCGGCTGGTCCCAGATGGCGAACGCGAGCGCGACCTCGTACTGCGCCTTTCTCGATCCCGAGGCGGCGCGCGAGATGGTGGGCGGGAAGCCGGACGCGGTCTTCGCCGGCCAATTCGCGCCCCGCGGCGCGATCAAGCGCGAAGGGCAGGGCTTCCGGCTCTCCGGCGAGTACGGCTTCGGCAGCGGCAGCGGCCACGCGAGCTTTCTCGGGGGCGGCGGCTTCGTGATGGGGGACAACGGTGCCCCCGAGATCCTGCCGAGCGGCATGCCCGCGTATCTCTGTTATTTCGTCCCGAAGGCGAAGGTCGAGATGAAGGGCGGCTGGGACGTGATGGGTCTGCGGGGCACGGGCAGCTTCGACTACCGCGTTCCGGAGCAGGCGGTCGACATCCGCCATTCGTTCTATCTCTTCGATTCGCAGGTCCGCACGGGCGGGCCGATCTACGGCCTCGGCGCGACGGCGCTCGCGGGCCTCGGCCACGCGGGCTGGGGCCTCGGTGTCGCCCGGCGCGCGCTGCACGAGATCGTGCTGATCGCGCGCGGTGGCCGGGCGCGCCTCGGCTCGGCGTCGCTGATCGATCAACAGGTCTTCCGCCGCGACCTCGGCGAGCGGATCTTCGCCCTCAACTCCGTGCGCAGCCTGGCCCACGAGGTCTACGGCCGCATGGAGCGCAGGCTCCACGCCGGCGAGAAGCTCGCGAAGATCGACAACGACGAGATGATGGGCGCCGTCGCCTATCTCACGCAGGTCTGCGAGGAGATCGTGACCTGGGCCTACCGCAACGCCGGCAGCCAGGGGCTCCGCAATCCGAGCCTGATCCAGCGCTGCTTCCGCGACATGCTGACGGGGGGCCTCCACGTCTTCGTCGATCGGCGCAGCTTCGAGGAATTCGCGAAGGGCAAGCTGGGAGTCGCGTAATGGATTTCGGGCTGAGTGAAGAGCAGGAGATGCTGCAGGAGACGCTGCGGGGCTTCGCGGAAAAGGAGTGTCCGACGACGCGCGTGCGCGAGCTCTTCGACGCGGGCGAGGGACACGATCCGGCGTTGTGGGCAGGGCTTGCCGAGATGGGCGTGGCGGGACTCGCCATTCCCGAGCCGTGGGGCGGGGCGGGACTCGAGCTCCTCGATGTCGCGCTCGCCGCCGAGGTGCTCGGGCATGCGGGCATGCCGGGTCCGTTTCTCGGCCATTCGATCGCTGCGCTCGGCGTGCTGGCGAGCGGGAACGACGCGGAGCGGGCCGCGATCCTGCCCGCACTCGCGAGTGGCGAGTCGATCGCGACCGTCGCGTTCCAGGAGGACGCCGCCGCCTGGGCGCCCGGTGATTGGAAGACGCGCTTCGCGGACGGGCGGGTCACCGGCGCGAAGACGATCGTGTCCCACGCCGGTCTCGCAGATCGCATGCTGGTCGGCGTCGAAGGGGGCCGATTCGCGTGGGTCGACGTCGCGGCCGGCGGGGTCTCGATCGAGGACCAGGGCGGGGTCGACCGGGCGCGTCCCATCGCGCGCGTCCGCTTCGAGGGCGCGCGCGGACAGCTCCTCGCGGGTGGCGCGGCCGAGAGCGAGCGCACCCTCGATGCGGCCTCGGTCCTGCTCGCGGCCGACGCCTTCGGCGCGGCGATCCGTCTGATCGAGCTCGACGTCGCC
>JANMTD010000284.1:0-5911 GCA_031390075.1 Deltaproteobacteria bacterium
CTCGGATGGGCAGCACTTCGGGAGCTCGCGAGGGAGGGACTCAGCGTCTGCTCGCACGGCGCCATGCACGCGCTCTGCACCCGCCTCTCGACCAACGCTCTGACCGACGAGCTCGTGAAATCGAAGGCCCGGATCGAGGCCGAGATGGGCGCTGCGACGCTTCCGACCTTCGCCTATCCGTCGAGCGCCTGCGATTCGCGGGTCTTCGAGGCGGTGAAGGATGCGGGCTACCAGCTCGCATTCGGCGGTCAGCGCGGCATCGCACGGCTCCCGCTCGCGAATCCGTTCAATCTGGTGAGATTGCCTGTCCTTCGCTACCGGACCGCGCTCGTTCGAGCCCAGCTGCGGCCCGGCGTTACCCGTCTGGGGAACATGTTGATCGCTCGACGCGCCTGAAATGGAAAAGAGAGAAATGGACCGACTTCGGATTGCAATCCCTCGCTGGCGAATGGCCCTGGCGCTCGGCGCCCTGCTCTTGCTCTGCGGCGCCTGCAGCTGGAACCCTTTCGCGAGCCCGCCCAGGTCGCAGCTCTCGCCGCGGACTCGAGTCGTCGGCGAGGTCGACGACTACGTCATCGGCGTGCCCGATCTATTGCAGCTGACCGTCTGGCAACACCCGGACTTCACGGGCCCGCTACTCGTGCGCCGCGATGGCAAGGTCTCGGTTCCGATGATGGGCGACATCCAGGCCGAGGGACTCACGCCGGTCGCGCTCGCCGAGACGATCCGCGTCGCCCTCTCGGAGTTCATCTCGAATCCCCGCGTCGACATCGCCGTCACGGAGATGCGAAGCCAGGTCGCGAGCGTGCTCGGCGAGGGCGTACTCCGCTCCGGCATCATCGAGCTCCAGGGCAACACGCGCGTGATCGACGCCATCGCCGCGATGGGAGGCTTCAGCCCCTTCGCGAAGAAGGGCGAGATCCGCATCCTGCGCGATACGCCCAGCGGTCAGATCGAATACCGCTTCGATTACACCGCATTCATCAAGGGCCGTAACCCCGCCTCCAATATCCTGCTCGAGCCGGGGGACACCGTCATCGTGCCCGAATGAGCCGGTCGAACTCCACTTGCGGACCGATCGGAGCGGGCTTTGCGCTCGCGCTCCTCGGGGCCTCGTTCGCAAACGGCGCGAACGCCGCGGAGCTCGTACTCGGTGCGACCTCGGAGTACAACTACAGCTCGAACTTCCTCTCCACCGAGGACGACCCGGATCCCGCGAATTCGTTCCTCTTCGGGCCGACGCTCGATTTCTCCCACGAGCAGGGCCGATTCACCTATGACGTCGACTTTGGCGGCGCCTACCAGGTTTACGTCGACCAGAGCGGCGCCGACGCCTGGGAGAGCCGTCTTCGCGCTGGCGCGAGGTACGAGATCGATTCGCGCACGTCCGTGCGCCTCACCGATCGCTTCCGAGACGTCTCGAACCTGCGCTTCTCGCGCCAGGACATCGAGCTCGCGGATACGGCGCTCGACCCGAACCAGAACCGCTATCTCCGAAACGTCCTCGAGCTCGAGCTGGTCCGCGATCTGACGCGCCTGGTCCAGCTCAGCGTGCGCGGGGCACATCACTGGACCGATTTCCGGGAGAACATCGATCGCAACGACAGCCAGGCCTTCGAGGTCGGTAGCGAGGCCCGCTACCAGGTCGCCGATCAACACGGCATCGGGGTCGGCGCGACCTACATCAACCAGGACTTCCAGGAGGCCCTCTCGCGGCTCGGCTCGCAGAGCAACTCGCTCACGGCCTACCTGCTCTGGAACTGGGACATCGCGGACAACATCGTCTTCACGGCCAGTGGCGGACCTTCCTTGATCCTCTCCGAATACGACGACACCGATCGGGTCCAGCAGAGCCAGTTCGTCGGCGGGCGACGCAGCGGTGACCTTTTTCGCGCGAACATCGTGAGCTGTGGCCCGGTCGGCAGCGGGGTCGCGAGCGACTGCGACCTCGAGAATGGGCGGATCCCCGCCAACGACCTCGGGGACCGCGAGAACTTCGAGCTCGGCCCGGGCCAGAAGCCCGGCGAGGACAGCGTCGTCACGGCTTTCGGCGCCGCCTCGCTCCGGATCGACCTCGCGAGCTGGAATCTCCAGGCGACCTACACGCGTCGCCAGAACACCACGTCGGGCGGCGGACTCGTCTCGAGCCTCGATCAGGTCTATACGGAGGCCGAGCTCGCCCCGCAGAACCAGCGCTGGAGCACGTTCGTGGCAGGAAGCTGGGATCGGCGCGAGACCCTGACCGAGGCCATCGTCGTCGACTTCACCGTCGTCGGCGACGGAGACGGCGCCGCGGTGCGCGACGGAGCCTTCACGACGACCAACGACGGGGGCGACCGGCGCGACAACCTGACGGGGATCGTCGGCGTGCGAACCGCCTTCACGCGAAATCAAGCCGCGACCTTCGAGTTCCGCTACCGCCGGACCGAGGGGAGCGATCAGGGCGTGAACCAATCCGGCGCGGACACCTACCTCGCGGTCATCACCTTCGCCTACACGCTCGACCCGATCCAGTTCTAGCGCCCTGCTCCGGGCTTTCTTCGTCAGCGGAAGTCGCGATCGCCGGGCGTGACCTGCCAGTTTCGAATGTCGTGGATTTCGGGCTCCTGGTTCTTGCCGAAGGCCTCGAAATGATTCTTCGTCCGATACGGAAGGAATCCGGCGCGGCGGAAGAGTTTCCAGTGGCGCCAACCGGGCGGTCCGAAGAAGTTGACGGATGCGCAACCCGCTTCGCGAGCGACGCTCAATGCGCTGGCCAGGAGCTTCAGGGCGCGCGCGGGAGGTTTCCCCTCGACGGCGAATTCGGCGAGCGTCGCCTTGGTGCGCTCGAGGCAGAGGACCGCGTAGGCCGTCGGCCGCTCGTCCTCGACGAGCGCGAGACCCACGTACGACTCGACCGGATGATCGAGATAGCGCCAGTTCAGGAACTCCGCGTTGTGGGGCGACCAGAACTGTGGCCAACCCATGCAGCGCGCGGTCACGTCGTCGAAGTCGGTCGTAAAGCGCGCGACCCGCTCGATCCGTCCCGGTGCGTTCCGACCGCCCCGTGAAGCGAGGCCCTGCCAGGCCGACAGCACCGCATCGGCGGCTGCGCCGATTGGACTCGCGACGATCGAAGGGGCACCGACGCGCTCGAGCAGCGACTTCGCCCGCAGCGGCATGACGCCGCCGCCGAGCGCCCCGAGCAGCTCCTTGCCCTGCCCCGCCTTCACCGTGACGATTCGAGATCCCTCGTTCGGACCGGCGATGCCGCAGAATTCCCGGTACCACGGATGCGCCTGCGTGTAGGCCCGTCGCACCGCCGCGAGCCCTTTGCGTTGCCACTGCGGCACGGTGCACGAATCTCCCGAGAGCGCGCCCTTCAGCGCTTCGCCCCCGCGCCAGATCGGCCACGGAAATCCAGCCCCCGTCTTGAGGATCTCTCCGGTCGCACGCTCGCTGACGATCCAACAGCGCGCCCGCCCGAACGGATTCTCGCGGTAGAGCCAGTCGTAGTGGGCGCGCGAGCGCTTCTTCGCGAAGGCCGCATCGACGACGTCGTAGATGCGCTCGAACTCCTCGGGCCTCGCACGCCGAACCTCGAAGCGTGGATCACGCGCCTCGAGCACGACCGGCAGGCGATGCCATTCGTCGAAGAGATCGGGCGGAGTGGGAATCAAGCGGGAGCTCCATTCGACGCCATCTCGAAGCGTGAGTCCACGGCGAGGCGGCTTCGAAGATCGCGCGCGCAACCGCCCGCCACGCAACTTACGCGATGAGTCGCGAAAAACAAGCAGCATGCCTTCGGCCATCCTTGTGTCGCCGCCCGATTCCACTGGCGATCCACGGTCCTCGCCTCTAGTCTCCGGATCGTGTCGGACAGCTCAGACAGCCGCCTCAATGCGATCGTGATCGGCCTGGATTGCATCACGGGGCTGCAGACCGCGCGAGCACTTCACCAGCGCGGCGTCCGGGTTACGGGGATCGCATGCGATCGGGACCACTTCGCGATCCGAACGCGGTGCGTCTCGAAGGTCGTCTTCGCGGAGCGCGGCGGGACGAATCTGGTCGAGTGCCTTCGCAGTCTCGCGACGAGTGATCGTCCTGTGCTGATGCCGGCAACCGACGCGGCAGTACTGAGCATTTCCCAGCAGGGCGCCCAGCTGTCGAAGCTTTTCCGCATCGCCAATCCCGTTGGCGCGTCGATCGAGCGTGCCCTCCGAAAGGCGCCGTTCGCGCGGCATGCCGAAGAGCATGGTATTCCCGTCCCGCGAACGAGAGTGGTCGAGAGTCTCGACGAGATCCGGCGCGCCGCCGCCGACCTGAGTGCGCCCTTCGTCCTGAAGCCCGACATCAAGAGCGAACGCTGGACGGAGCTGGCCGGCGCCAAGGTGTTCATCGCGGAGGACGGGTCGGCACTCGAACGGACCTACGAGCGGTGTCGCGACTGGAGCGATCGCTTCGTCGTCCAGGAATGGGTCGAGGGTGGCGACGACGCCGTCTACTCATATTACGCCTTCATCGACGAAGACCGACGAATCGTCGTCGAGTGCGTCGGGCACAAGATCCGCCAGTGGCCACGACGGACGGGGAGCGGGACGCTGTCCGAATACTGCGACGATCCGGAGATTCGGGAGACGGGACGAGCCCTGCTCGAGAGCCTCGACCACCGGGGATTCGCGACGGTCAACATGAAACGCGACACGGGCAGCGGGAAGCTCTTCGTGATCGAGGCCAACGTGGGACGGCCGGGAATGGGCATGTTCATCGCCGAGGCAGCCGGCATCGAGATGACCTATCTCGCCTATCGTTCGCTCGCAGGCTTGCCACTTCCGCCGGCTACGGTCGCCCGGTTTCCGAAGGCGCGTTGGATCTGCCTGAAGCGGGATCTGGCTGCCGCGCTCGCCGCAGGTCGACAGGGCGAGCTCGGCGTGGCTGCGTACCTGAGGTCCCTGCGCGGCGTGCGTCGCAGCGCGGTATTCGCTCTACGCGATCCCCTGCCTTTTCTGTACGACGTCTTGCGACTTCCCCGGCAGGTGGCTCGGCGCCGGGTGCGAACGGAGATTTCGTGATCGCGAGGGCGGGTGCCACGACGCGGGTGTCACGCACGCAACTCGCTTCCGAGTCTGGCCCTCGACCCGAGCAGACGCGCCGCGAGACGCAGGCCGAACGATGCCCAGCCGAGATCCTCTCTCTGCAGACGCGGCAGCACGGAGTCGAGCGCGAGACGCTGATACTGCACGAACTCCGGATCGCGAAGGGGCGCGCCCAGGCAGAACCGCCACGTGAGCGAGCGAAGATATTTGTTTGCTGCGCTCCGAATCGCGCGCCTTCGCCCGGCGGGATCGAGGAAGCGATCGCCGTGGCGCAGGATCGTCTCGATCCGACCGACATGCCATGCACCGACACGCGCCGCAAAGCCCGTCGCCGATGAATCGCCGGCGCCGACGTCCGCGAGCACTTCGGGCACGAAGGCGAGATCGAAGCGCTCCATGATCTCGAAGTAGGCTTCTTTGTCCGCCTGGGCGAGCGGGGGCGCGAGCGCGTGGCCGGGCGGGAAGCCCGTCGCGTCGTAGAATCCGGGCCAGACCTTCGCCGCAGAGCGGCGCAGCAGCAGCGCCGAGGGGTGGGCGAGATAGCTGGGTCCGCCGCGGAGAACCTCGACGACGGCGTCGCGTCCGCGAACGATCTGGACTTCGCGATGGTCGTGCTGCGGCAGATGGATCAGTCCGTACCTGAAGTACGCGCTGACGACCCCCACCTCCGGATGCGCCTGCGCGACCCCGACGAGGCGCCGAAGGCAATCGGGCCTGATGCGGTCGTCGGCGTTCAATTGCTTGACGTAGACCGCCTCGTCGGGCGCGTACGACATCGCCCGATTCCAGTTGTCGAGCATGCCGAGATGCTCGACCTGCCGTTCGTGCCGGATCCG
>JANMTD010000334.1:0-24832 GCA_031390075.1 Deltaproteobacteria bacterium
GTTGCCGCCGGCGGGCGCCGCGAGATCGAGGGGCCCCGGGCGCACGCCTTCGAGCAGTCGCTCGAGCGCATCCCCGACCTCGACGACCGCGGTCGTCCCTCTCTTGGCCGTGACTCGCCGCGCGATCGCCGAGAAGCGGTCGTCGGTCACCAGGATCCGCGCCCCCGAATCGGAGACGACGTAGTCGATCTCCTCCTCGGCGAGGTGCCAGTTGATCGGGGTGACCCAGTGTCCGGCGAGGATGCCGCCGAGCAGGCACTCGATGCCCTCGACCCGGTTGCCCATCAGCAGCGCCGTGTGGCTCCCCGGCGCAAGCCCCGCGTCATGATTGAGGAACCAGGCGAAGCGGCGGGCCCGCTCCACGAGCTCGGAAAAGCTTCGAGTGCGTGTGCCGTCGTCGACGGCGAGGGCTCTCGGACGCTCGCGGGCCAGCTCGAGCAACATCGTCCGCGCCTACCTTCCGAAAACCGCGCGCCGCGGCGCTGCCTAACGTTCGACCAGGATCAGCTTGCAGTTCGGGCCGGAGAGGTTCGTGATCAGGTCCTTCTGGAAATAGCGCCGGACGACGTCGCCCTCGAGGATCGGCGTCTTCAAGTCGTCGACGTTGACGGCAATCCAGGAATCCTGCGCCGCGATCTGGTCGGTCGCGACACCCGTCGCGATCACGCTCTCCTCCCGGATCTCGGCCCCGTCGGCGGCCCGCGAGATCTCGACGCGACGAACCTCGACCACCTCCTTGGCGTCGATCCCCTGGTCCGCACCGAGGGAGACCTGGTAGATGTGGCTCACGCCTTCCCGGGCCTTTCGGTGGGCGAGGACATGACCCCGCGGCGCGACACGATTGCCGAGCGGGAGCTCGAGACATCCCAGGGCCTCGGCGATCGCCGTCTCGAAGAGCGTGTCGACGTTCACCGGCGCGATCGTGCAGGCCTGATCGAGATCTTTGTTCTGCTGCGTCGCTTTGTGGGTGAGGAGGTAGGTCTGGTGCAGGGTGTCCTCCCAGCCCTTCTCGAAGACCGCGACATCGAAAGCGACCTCCGCAGTATGCGTGCAGGTCCCGGGCTTCTTGGCGAGGTCGGCCTCGGACTGCCACGGCAGCTTCATGGGCTTGCTCCAGACGGCTGCGTGGCGGTAGGTCGTGAAACTCGTGGAGATCGCAAGATCCCTGGTCGACACGACCTCGGCGTCGACGCCTTGGAATTCCGACTGCGGCCGATCGGTCCGCACTCCGTCGAAGTCCGGGCGCGAGCGGTCGGCGACGGCAGCGCCGTACGACGCCGCGATCTTCTCGAGCCCGACGCGCACCTGCGCCCGCGGCTTGCGAAGCACCTGCTCGTCGAGACCGTCCGCCGGTCGATCGACCACCACGACCTCGAATACACGCTTGTTGCGTTCTTCGTCCGACGGATAGGGCACGGCGCGATCCATCGGGACCACTTGATAGGCGTCGAGGTCCGAGACGACGGGTTTCGCGCAGCTCCACAGCCCGAAGCCGAGCACAGAAGCCGCGACGATCCCCCCCGCGCGCCCGACGAATCCAACACGTCGACCGAATCCAGCCATCCCGATCGATTCCCTCAACAGAGCCTCCCTCGCTCCCACTCGCCGGACGGACTCGCCGGTCGTGGACGGGCGGGAGCTTACAGCCCGCGGGGCCTGATGCCATCCTCGGCGCCCGCAGCGACCCCGGGCAGTTCCGCCATCTGCCTGATTCTGCTAACGAATGGCCCCCATGGCGATCCAAGACATCGGAATCGTGGGCTGGCGGGGGATGGTGGGGTCCGTGCTGCTCGAGCGGATGCGCGCCGAGGGCGATTTCAAGGGCCTGACGACGACCTTCTACTCGACCAGCCAGGTCGGCGGAACCGGCCCCGACGTCGGCGGAAGCGACGGCTCCGATGTCGGGAAGGGCGCTCGCCCGCTCGCCGACGCCTACGACGCGAGCGCCCTCGCCCAACACGACTGCATCGTGACCTGTCAGGGCGGCGACTACACCAAGCAGGTCCTCCCGGCGCTGCGCGAGCGCGGTTGGCAGGGCTACTGGATCGACGCCGCGAGTGCCAAGCGCATGGACGACGACAGTCTGATCGTGCTCGATCCGGTGAATCGCGCCGTGATCGACCGCGGCATCGAATCCGGCGTCAAGAACTACATCGGCGGCAACTGCACCGTCAGCCTGATGCTGCTCGGCCTCGGTGGACTCTTCGCCGAGGATCTGATCGAGTGGATGACCTGCATGACCTATCAAGCCGCGTCGGGCGGCGGCGCGCGCCACATGCGCGAGCTCGTCGCGCAGATGGGGATGCTCGGCGACAAAAGCCGCGATCTGATGGGCGCCGGCGAGTCGGGCATCCTCGAGCTCGACCGGCGGATTTCCCAGCTGCTGCGCGGCGACGAGCTCCCGACCGAGAATTTCGGGGTTCCCCTCGCGGCGAGCCTGATCCCCTGGATCGATCGCGGCATGGCTACGGGCGACACCCGCGAGGAATGGAAGGCCTTCGCCGAGGGCAACAAGATCCTCGGCCGCAGCGAGCGGCCGATCCCGATCGACTCGATCTGCGTCCGCGTCGGCGCCATGCGCTGCCACAGCCAGGCCTTCACGATCAAGCTGCGCAAGGACGTGCCGCTCGCCGACATCGAGGCGCTGATCGACGGCCACAACGAGTGGACGCACCTGGTCCGCAACGACAAGGAGTCCACTCTGGCGGAGCTCTCGCCGGCGGCGGTCTCGGGAACCCTCGACATCCCCGTCGGCCGCGTGCGCAAGCTGCGGCTCGGGCCCGAATATCTCGGCGCCTTCACCGTCGGCGATCAGCTGTTATGGGGCGCGGCGGAGCCGCTGCGGCGGACGCTCGACATCCTGCGCAAGGCGGGTGTCTAGCCGGAGACGGGAGTCCCCGGCTTCGGTCAACCCCGCTTGGGCCCGCCCATCGTGCCGGGCCATCTCGACCCGCCGATCGTGTCGACGAAGGGCCAGTAGCCGTCCGGATCGAGGCGACCTTCGAGCGTGATCGCACGCCCGAGGAACTTCGGCCACCAGAGCCGCGCGCCCACGTATTCCCGCATCGGCAACAGCGTCGCGATCGGATCCCATTTCGACGGCAGCAGCGTGAGCTGCCCGTCGACCTTCTCGACGTGGGCGGTCGCATAGCTGCTCTTCACACGCACGACGTGGGGCGGGAAGTCGTAGGCCTTCTCGACACCGCCGACGGCGCGAGAGACCTTGATCCACCACTCGTTCTCGTCGTGCTCTTCATGATTGGCCGGGATCGGCAGCGTTTCCGCGATCTTCCCCTCGAACTCGACGAAGCTGTAGCCCTGGTGGGTGCAGCGGGCCGTCACCGCGGTGCCGAAGCGGTAGTAGTCGGTCTGGCAGGGAAACTTCGGCTGACCGTTCATGTCGCGGCTGATGAAGATCGCCGACTCCTGGTCGATGCCGTAGCCCAGGGTGTAGACGCCCTGGGTTCCGCGGTAGTCGGCGTCGACCGTGATGAAGATCCCGTACTCGGGCACGTCGGGGACCGCGACCTGGTAGATCGAGAGATGGACGTTCGGCTCGCGCCCGGGATCGATCCCCGGCGGCAGGAGCGTTGCGATCCGCGCCTTGTCGGTCCGGTAGTCGATCTTGAGGATCGGCCAGTTCGCGATCTCGCCGCCGTCGATCTGGGGTGCCGCCATCTTCAGCAAGCCTCGAACAGCGATGCGAAGCCCTGGCCGCCGCCGACGCACATCGTGACGATGCCGTAGCGCTTGCCCGTGCGGCGTAGCTGCCGGATCAGGAGCCCCGTCATGCGCGAGCCGGTCATGCCGAAGGGATGGCCGATCGAGATCGAGCCGCCCGACGGGTTCAGCTTCTCGTTCGGGATCCCGAGCGTGCGCTGGCAATAAAGGACCTGCGACGCGAAGGCCTCGTTCAGCTCGACGATGTCGATGTCGTTCATCGTGAGGCCGTGGCGCTTGAGGAGCTTCGGTACCGCGAAGACCGGGCCGATGCCCATCTCCTCCGGGCCGCAACCCGCGACGGCCGAGCCGCGGTAGATCGCGAGGGGCTGGATCCCGAGCTGCTTCGCGCGCTCCATCGACATGAGAAGCGTCGCCGACGCGCCGTCGGAGAGCTGGGAAGCGTTGCCCGCCGTGACCGTGCCGCCCTCTTCCGCCTTCTTGAAGACGGGGGCGAGCTTCTGGAGGCCGGCCAGCGTCGTATCGGCGCGGTTGCACTCGTCCTTGTCGACCGTGAAGGCCTCCTCGAAGGGCTCGCCCTCCTTCGGCGTCACCTTCCGGGTCACCTTCATCGGCGCGATCTCTTCCCGGACGTGTCCCGCCGCGGCCGCCTTCGCATAACGCTGCTGGCTCTGGAGCGCGTAGGCGTCCTGGTCTTCGCGCGAGATCTTGTAGCGCTCGGCCACGACCTCGGCGGTGATGCCCATCGGGAAATAGAGACCGGGGAAACGCGCCGCCGCGTTCTTGTTGGCGAGGCGGGTCCGATTCTGGGTCCCGTCCTGCATCATCGTGATCGTCTCGACGCCGCCCCCGATCGCGACGGTGGCCCCGTCCTGCAGGATCTGGTTCGCGGCCATCATGACGGCCTGCGAGCCCGAGGAGCAGAATCGATTGACGGTCGTCGCCGCCGCCGTCTGCGGAACCCCGGCCACCATCGACGCGATGCGCGCCATGTTCATGCCCATGCAGCCCTCGGGATGGCCGGAGCCGACGATGACGTCTTCCACCTCGGCCGGATCGAGCTTCGACTGCTCCGCGAGCACCTCACGAATGACATGGGCCGTGTAATCGACGGGCTCCGTCAGGTTGAACGACCCGCGGTGGGCCTTGGTCAGGCCGGTGCGGAGACTGCCGACGATCACTGCTTCACGCGCCATGAAACTCTCCTCTTGACTCGATTCTGCGACTGGAAAGTCCGAACCCTATGACAGCTCGGGGGCGAGAACAACCAGACGCGGAGGACCCGGCGTCGCCCCGAAAAGGGCTGGCCGGGACGGCGCCCGGAACGCCTCAATCGAGCGTCATCAGATACGCAACGAGGTCGCGCAGCGCCCTCGGTTCGAGAACGAGGCCGACGGGCGGCATACCGGACGGGCTCGGGAATCCCTCGGCGATCTGGGCACCGGGCTCGAGCACGGACTCGAGCGCGAAATGCGGCCCCTTCTCCGCGACACCCGCGAGCTCGGGCCCGATCCGCCCACCGTGCACCGTCGCCTCCGAGGCCCCCGATGCCGCCGGCGCCGCCTCGGGATCGCCGTGACAGCGCTGGCAATCGCCCACCGTCTGGTAGACCGCGCGCCCGACGACCGGGTCCCCGCCTGCGAGGGCCCAGCGCCGACTCTCGACGGGCTGCGCGGGCGACGGAGCGAGGAGCGCCCGCGCGCGCGCGGCCAGGGCCGCATCCCCGTCGGCGAGGGCGGCCTCGATCACGTCGAGGGCCACATCGTCCTCGAGCTCGCCCGCCTCCCAGTAGACGAGCCCCTGCGTGATCACGCCGCGGGCCCGCTCGTCACCCTGCGCACCGAGGCGCTGCCAGGCGTGGCGCCGCTCCGCGGGATCCTCCCCGCTCTCGACCGCGACGAAATAGCTCGAGAGTCCCGCCTCCGAATCGAGCGCGTGCAGAAGATCCCGGGCCGCGATCCGAATCGCAGGCGCGGGATCCGCGAGCGCCTTGTCCAGCGCGCGCCGCGCGGGAGCCGACCGGACGGCCTTCGGCGCAGCAGCGACGCGCGCACGCAGCGCCGTCAGCGCGGCGACGCGCTCGCGCACATCCGCCTCGGCCGACTCGACTCGGGCGATCAGCTCGGTGTCGGTCAGGGGCGAGACCCCGTAGGCGCCGGCGATCTCGAGGGCCCGCGCGCCAAGCGAAGAATCGACCAGCGCCCGACCCTCCGCCTCGAGGACGGAGGCGACGAGCGACGGCTCGAGCTTCGCGAGCGGCCGGTGAAAGCCCATCGTCAGATCTCGCGCCGGCGGCTCCGCATAGCTCGCGAGCTGCTCGAGGGCGAGCGAACGCAGGCTCTCGAGCTGGCGCTCGTCGGCGACATAACGAGCGAGTGCCGCCGCCCCCTTGGCACTCCGGATTCGGACGTTGGCGCCGATCACGCGGCGGTGGAGCGCCTGCCCGACCTGGCGATCCTCGGCGGCGGCGGGCTCGAGACCGCCGGGTCGCGCGACGAGGGCGGCGAGCGCCGGCATCGCGGCGTCGATCGGGCCGTCGTAGATCGCGCGCGCCGCTTCGACGACGAGGAGCGGGTCGCTGTCGTCGAGGAAGGCCGCGACGCGCGCATCCCCGGCCCGGCGCAGCACGAGCAGCGCCGCCAGGCGAACCGCGCGGCTCTCGTCGGCGCGGCGCGCGAAGACGGCATCCTGGGCACCGATGCGGTGGACGGCCTGGACGGCAGCGTGGCGCAGGAAGACATCGCGGTCGCCGTTCTCGTGCAGCAGGGCGAGCAGCAGCTCGACGCTGTCCGGGTCCGCGAGCTTGCCCAGCGACTGCGCCGAAAAGAAGCGGACCCGGAGCGAGGGATCCGCGAGCGCGGCACGCAAGTGCGGAAGCCAGTCCGTCGCGCGCGCCTCACCCGCGACGCGCGCCGCCTGGGCCCGGAGCTCCTCGGGCGCCTCGGCGATCCAGACGTCGGAATCGACCGCGAGCCCACGCAGCCCGTCGACGCCGATCTGGCCGAGGGCCCAGACGGCGTGCAGCCGGGGGATCAGGTCTGCCGCCCCGTCCTCTGCGAGCGCGACGAGCGGCGCGATTTCGCGCCGCCGCGCCAGCTCGAACTGGGCCCGGAGCCGAATCCGCTGGTCGGGAAAAGCCAGCCAGCCGACGAGCTGATCGAGGGATCGCGTCGACATCTTCGAGGCGGCGATCTGCGAGAGCTCGTGCACGCGCGGGTCCGCCCGGGACTCCGGATGCTCGAACACGGCGATGCCCCGGCTGTCGCCGAACTGGTCGAAGCGGGCGGCGAACATCCGCCCGTCCCAGGAAAAATCGAAGTCCGGCGCCAGGACGGACCAGATGAAGGGATGTCGATCGACCATCTCGAAGCCCGCACCGCGGGGCTCGAGGGCGAAGGACCAGATCCCGCTCTGGCCGTAGACGTAGGCGTAGTCGCAGAGGAAGAAGTGATTCGCATAACGCCCGGGCAGGCCGAGGCCCGGGTAGTGCACGAAGCCGGACGGGCCGTTCGCGATCTGTGCGACCGGGGGCAGGATCCAGGCGGGCTGCGTCTCGTGCTGCAGATCGAAGAGCCGCTCGGCCATCCACGGGCCCCGCACGTAATCGTCGGCGAGGCTCTGTAAGGGCATCGCCCAGCCCGTGTCGCCGCCCTCGACGACGTAGACGAGGCGGGCCGGATCGCCGCCGTCGCCGTTGTTGTCGCCGGTGAAGAGGTTGCCGAAATCGTCGAAGGCGAGCTCCTGTGGATTGCGGAGGCCGGTGGCGAAGACCTCGAAGTCGCTGCCGTCGGGATTCATGCGGAAGACGGCGCCGCGCCCCGGGCCGAGCGGCGACTCGAGAACGCGTCCATCGGCGAGCGTCACGTGATAGCCCCGGTCGCCGACCGAGACGTAGAGCTTTCCGTCCGGGCCCCAGGCGAAGCCGTGGAGATCGTGGCCACCGAGGGAGGTCTTGATGCCGAAGCCGCGCACGAGCTCCTGCTCGGATTCCGCGACGCCATCGCCGTCCTCGTCGCGAAGCTGGTAGATCGACGGGATGTTCGCGACCCAGATCGTGCCCTCGCGAGCCTCGACCCCGGCGATCAGGCCCGTCAGCGCTTCGTTCCAACGGCCCAGCTCGGCACGGCGATCGGCGACGCCGTCCCCGTCCGTGTCCTCGAGGACGACGAGGCGATCCGCCTCGCGGGTGAAGTAGTCGGGATCCTCGATCGCGCCGCGCGTGATCGCGTCGCGGGAGTAGGCCAGGCGATCCTCGAGAGTCCGCGACGCGAGGTCCGCCTCGAGCCAGTCGCGGCGGCGATTGTCCTCGGTGCCGGCGTCGCCCCGATGGGACTCGGCGACCAGCACGCGGCCACGCTCGTCGATGTCGAGGGCGACCAGCGTGCCCTCCGTCCAATGCTCGTCGAAGGTCGCGACCGTCATCCCTTCGATCAGCTCGGCCTCACAGCCGCCGAAGGCACACGAGACGCTCCCGAAGAGCCCTCGACCGACCAGGCCTAGAAGAGTCGCGAGCGGAACCTCGCGGGCGACCGTCGCCTTCACCGCGACGGCGATCCCGAGCCAGGCGACGAGCGGTGCAAGCGCGATCCCGAGGACCAGCCAGCGCCGCGCCCGGGAGCGGGTGTCGGAACGCGAACCGGGATCTGGGCTCGGGACCGTGGCCATGGACTTCCTCGCGGTCGGGGACACGACCCGTCCGCGCGTGGGATAACACAACCCCGTTGCCCACGGTCGCCCACCCCATCCGCTCCCGGGACCGATTCCCGGCGAAGCCCGCCGTGGTCCGACCCCTTTTCACCGGTGCGGGAACCGACCCTTGTCGATGTTGGCCCGCGCGAGCGCGACTTGCCGGAGACCTGCGCCCTGCCGAGGAAGCGACGGACCGGCACGGATGCGAAGCTACGAGGACCCGGATGGGAGCCAGGATGCCGCCGACCCGATCGACTCCGATGATCCGCAGCACGCTCGCGATCGCGATCGCCACGATTGGCGCACTCGCCCTGGCCGGGACCGTGGCCCCGAATGCCGGTGCAGCCGAGCCGGTCGACGTCGTATTCGTCCTCGACAACTCGGGCAGTATGCGGGAGCACGACCCCGCGTTCCTCACGCGCGAGGCGGTCTTCGATTTCGCGGAGGCCCTGGCCGCGCAGGCGCGCGAGCAGACCTTCGACGCCCGGGTCGCGGTCGTGCTCTTCGACGAGGACGTGGAGCTCGCCCTTCCCCTCACGCGTCTCGCTTCCCTGCCGCCGGAGGGCACGGAATCCGCCGAGTCGCCCCGAGCGCTCCTCACCCCCGCCCTCGCCTCGCTCGACTACTCGGGACAGCGCACGCGGAGTGCGGACGGGATCGAGCGCGCCCTGTACACCCTGCGCCATGCGGAGGGTCGCGCGGCGCGCCAGGCGATCGTCTTCCTGACGGACGGCAAGCTCGATACCGGCGACCCGGCACGCGACCGCGAGGCGTCCGCCTGGCTGCGAAACGAGCTCGCCGCCGAAGCCCGCGAGCTCGGGATCCAGATCTTCGGCCTCGCGTTCACGGACGGCGCCGACTATCAGCTGCTTCAGTCCGTCGCGCGCCAGACGGATGCCGACTACTACCGCGCGCTGGAGGCGGGCGAGCTCGGCGACGTCGCGGGGCGGATCCTCGCTCGATTGACCCGGGACGAGCCCAGCGCGCCGCTTCCCAGCGTGGCAGCCGCCTCCGCGGACGCGGCGGGCGGACCGCTCGAAGATTCGATCGGATCGCGATCCCTCGGTCGCCTCGCCTGGCTTCCGGTGGCGATCCTGCTGATCGCGGGCGGACTGTGGGGCGCTCGACGGCGTCTCGGCGCCCGAGCCGAGCGCGAGCGCGTCGAGGAGGATCCGGCGAAGGCGCCCGCAGCGGCCCAGCTGCTCGACGTCGGCGGCATCCTCGGGGAGACGGGCCGCGCGATCGCGCTCGTCCCCGGCCGCAACCGGATCGGGCGGGATGCCCACAACGAGATCGTGATCCGCGACGACACCGTCTCGAGCGAGCACGCCGTGATCGAGCTCGTGAGCGGACGTTACTGGCTCGAAGACCTGCGCAGCACGAATGGCACGAAGCACCGCGACACCCGCCTCGCCCCCGGCCAACGCATCGCCCTGAAGGGCGGCGACCACGTCCGCTTCGCCGACGTGGACCTGATGTTCGTCGCGGCCGGCTATGTCCCGGGCGGTGCGACGGTGGTCTTGCCTTCGACCAGCACGCCGCCCTCCCATTGGCGGAGCGCAGAGCGCCCTGCTCGTGCCGGTGCGAGTGCGGGGATGGCCGGGACAGCGCGCGAGCCGGCGGGGCCCGCCTTCGAGGCCGCCTCCGGCGAGCTCTTCCGCGAATGTCTCGACTACCACCTCGCGCGGGTCGAGGAGCTCTCGCCCGCTTTCGCGCGCTTCGTCGACCGTGCCTTCGACGACGAGATGCGCGGGGCCCTCTGTGTCGCGGCGGGCGACCTCGTGAAGACCGCGAATCGCGAGGATCGCATCGCGGAGCGCGCCTACACCCACGACCACATCCGCTATGTCGTCTGCGGCGCGCCGGGGGGCATGGACGCGGCGGCCCGGTCCTATCAGTCGGCCCACGGCGGCTTCTCGCGCTTTCTCACCGAACAGATCGACAGCGAATCCTTCCGTGCCGATCGCTGCGAGATCCTCGCCGTGTTGAGCTTCGGGCGCGCCGCGGGCTCGCCGTGGGTCACGCTCTCGATCGTCCCCGACGAGGGCCGAGACCCGCAGATCGATCTCCTCTCGTTCGAGCTGCTCAGCGAGACAGAACGGCACGCGACCCGGACGGACGCGACGCGCGAAGTGAGTCAATCCGGGTTCCGCTGACGCTCGCTTCAAAGGCTGGGTTCGAGCCTCGCCCGGTGGAGCACGAGCGCCTCGCGCACGAGCAGTGACATGCCCTCCACCTCGCCGCGATCGAGCTGCGCGAGGATCTGGCGTCGCATGCGCGGCGCCCAGTACCGGCAGAGGTGTGTCGCCAAGCCCTCCCGCGCCTGCTCGGGATCGGGAAGCGCTGCGAAGAACTCGCCGATCCGATTCGCCATGTGCACCAGGTTCGCCGCATCCACCGACGCCTAATCCCCGACCTGGACGCGCGAAGCACCGGCGTAGATCGTCGCCCGGTCCTCGCGGACGAAGCCCGCGAGCAGCAGGTTCGCATCCCGCGCGCACTGGATCGCGAGCTGCGTCGGCGCCGACACGGCGGCCAGGATCGAGACCCCCGCGAGCGCCGTCTTCTGCACCATCTCGACGCTCGCGCGGCTCGTCACCGCGACGAAGCCCGCCGCGGGATCGACGTCCGAACGCAGCAGGGCACCGATCAGCTTGTCTAGGGCGTTGTGGCGCCCGACGTCCTCTCGCACGAGTCGGATCTGGCCGTCGAGGGCACAGAACGCCGCCGCATGGGTGGCGCCCGTCGCCTGGCCCAGGGGTTGGCGGGAGCCGAGCTCCTTCATCGCCCGCTCGAGCGCGTCCGCCCGGATCGGCGTCGAGGGCAACGCCTGCTCGGGCAGGCGGATCACGCGGTCGAGATCGTCCGTGCCACACAGACCGCAGCCCGTGCGGCCCGTGAGATTGCGCCTCGGCACCTCCCCCCGCTCGGCACTCCGGGCGGCACCGCCCGGCGAACGGTAGAGGGCGAGAACGATCCCCTTCTCCCGCAGGCGGATCTCGCAGCGCTCGAGCTCGGCGGGCTCGTCGATCAGGCCTTCCGTCAGGCAGAACCCGAGGGCGAAATCCTCGAGGTCGGCGGGCGTCGCGAGCATCACGACATGGGGCGTACCCTCGAGCTCGAGGGAGACGGCCACCTCCTGTGCGACGCATTCTTGCGTCGACTCGCTGCGGCCCTGGCGAACGACCTGGGCCGCGACCTCGATCGCTCCTGCCGGGGGGAGTGCCGGGGGGAGTGCCGGCGAAGGCGACGCCGACTGCGCGGCGCTCACGGCGGGGTCCCGTCGCCCGCGCGCACGCGGCGGTGCAGCAGATCCGCCTGTACCCGGCTCTGGCGCTCGTGCTCGAGCTGCCAGGTCGAGGGGCGCGAGGCCTTGCGGACCTCGACCGCCGTCACCTTGTACTCGGGACAATTGGTCGCCCAGTCGGAGGACTCCGTCGTGACGACGTTGGCCCCGGATTCCGGAAAATGGAAGGTCGTGTAGACGACACCTGGTTGCACGCGCTCGGTGAGCGTGGCGCGCAGGACCGTCGTGCCGGCGCGGCTCTCGAGGGACACGGCGTCGTGCTCGGCGATGCCCCGCTCGGAGGCGTCGTGGGGATGGATCTCGAGCAGGTCTTCCGGGTACCAGGTCTGGTTCGCGGTCCGGCGGGTCTGGGCGCCGACGTTGTACTGGGAGAGGACGCGGCCCGTCGTCAGCAGGAGCGGGAAGCGGCGTGTGACCTTCTCGTCCGTCGCGACGTACTGCGTGATCAGGAAGCGGCCCTTGCCCCGCACGAAGCCGTCGACGTGCATGATGGGCGTCCCCGCCTCGCCGGTCTGCTCGTTGCAGGGCCACTGCACGCTGCCCAGGCGATCGAGCTTCTCGTAATCGACGCCCGCGAAGGACGGCGTCAGCCGCGCGACCTCGGCCATGATCTCGGAGGGATGCCCGTAGTCCATCGGATAGCCGAGCGCGTTCGAGAGGGCGCAGGTCACCTCCCAATCGGCCTTGCCGGAGAGCGGCGTCATGACCTTGCGAACCCGTGAGATGCGCCGCTCGGCGTTCGTGAAGGTCCCGTCCTTCTCGAGGAACGACGAGCCCGGCAGGAAGACGTGGGCATATTGCGCGGTCTCGTTCAGGAAGATGTCCTGGACGACGACGTGCTCCATCGCCGCCATCGCCGCCGTCACATGCTGCGTATTCGGATCGGACTGGACGAAATCCTCGCCCTGGCAGTAGAGCGCCTTGAAGCTGCCGTCGAGCGCCGCGTCGAACATGTTCGGAATCCGCAGGCCGGGCTCAGACTGGAGCGTGACCCCCCAGGCCGCATCGAAGCTCGCGCGCACCGTGGCATCGCTGATGTGCCGATAGCCCGGGAGCTCGTGCGGAAAGGAGCCCATGTCGCAGGCGCCCTGGACGTTATTCTGCCCGCGGAGCGGATTCACGCCGACGCCGGCACGCCCGATGTTCCCCGTCGCCATCGCGAGATTCGCGATCCCCATCACCATCGTCGAGCCCTGGGCGTGCTCCGTGACCCCGAGGCCGTAGTAGATCGCCGAGTTGCCCTTGCGCGCGTAGAGCCGCGCCGCCCCGCGCAGATCCGCCGCGGGCACACCGCATTGCGGCGAGAGCGCCTCGGGCGAGTTCTCGGGCCGCGCCACCCATTCGCGCCAACTGCCAAAGCTCAGGGCGTCGCAGCGCTCGGCGACGAAGGCCTCGTCGGCGAGCCCCTCGGTCACGATGACGTGGGCCATCGCGCTGATGACGGCGACGTTCGTCCCCGGCCGAAGCGCGAGATGGAAGTCGGCCTCGACGTGAGGCCCGCGCACGAGGTCGATCTGGCGCGGATCGATCACGATCAGGCGGGCGCCCTGGCGCAGCCTTCTCTTCATGCGCGAGGCAAAGACCGGATGCGCCTCGGTCGGGTTCGCTCCGATCACGACGATCACGTCGCTCGCCTCGACGGACTCGAAGGTCTGGGTCCCCGCGGAGGTGCCGTAGGTCTGGCCGAGCCCGTAACCCGTCGGCGAATGGCAGACCCGCGCACAGGTATCGACATTGTTGTTGCCGAACGCCGCGCGCACGAGCTTCTGGACGAGGTAGGTCTCCTCGTTCGTGCAGCGCGAGGACGTGATGCCGCCGACCGCGTCGCGGCCGTATTTCTCCTGGACCCGCCGGAACCCGGCGGCCGCGAAGCCGATCGCCTCGTCCCAGCCGACCTCGCGCCAGGGATCACTCGTCCGCTCGCGGATCATCGGCGTAGCGATCCGGTCCTTGTGGGTCGCATAACCCCAGGCGAAGCGGCCCTTCACGCACGAGTGGCCCTCGTTCGCCTTGCCGTCCTTCCAGGGCACCATGTTCACGACCTGGTCGCCCTTCATCTGCGCCTTGAAGCCGCAGCCGACACCGCAGTAGGCGCAGGTCGTGACGACCTCGTGCTCGGGCTGGCCCAGCGCGATCACTGTCTTCTCCTGCAGCGTCGCCGTCGGACACGCCTTCACGCAGGCGCCGCACGAGACGCATTCGCTCGCGAGAAACGTTTCGCCCTGCCCCGGCGAGACCCGCGACTCGAAGCCACGCCCGCTGATCGTCAGCGCGAAGGTCCCCTGCGTCTCCTCGCAGGCGCGCACACAGCGGCTGCAGACGATGCATTTGCTCGGGTCGAAGCTGAAATAGGGATTCGACTCGTCCTTTTCTTCACGCAGATGGCTCTCGCCGGCGAAGCCGTAGCGGACGTTTCGCAGGCCCACGACGCCCGCCATGTCCTGGAGCTCGCAGGCACCGTTCGCAGGACACGTCAGGCAGTCGAGCGGATGGTCGCTGATGTACAGCTCCATCACGTTGCGGCGCAGGGCCGCGAGGCGCGGCGACTGGGTACGGACCGACATGCCGGGCTCGACGAGGGTCGTGCAGGAGGCCGGCGTTCCCTTGCGACCCTCGATCTCGACGAGGCAGAGGCGGCACGAACCGAAGGGCTCGAGGCTCTCGGTGGCGCAGAGCTTCGGGATCTTGATGCCGGCCGCCACGGCGGCGCGCATGATCGACGTGCCCCGGGGCACGCTGACCTTCACGCCGTCGAGCGTGACGCTGGCCAGCGACGTCGATTCACGCCGCGGTGTCCCGTGGTCGATCTCCTGGCGGGTGAACATCCTCGACTCTCCTGCGCTGCTGCCTGCGCTGCCGATCAATCCCCGTCCCCGAGCCCGAAGTCGCTCGCGTAGTGATCGAGGGCCGAGAGTACCGGCAGCGGGGTCATCCCGCCCATCGCGCAGAGCGAGGCGTCGACCATCGTGTCGCAGAGATCGCGCAAGAGGACGACCTGCTCGGCCCTGCGCTCGGGCCGCTTCTCGGACCGGATCCGGTCGATCAGCTCGACCCCTCGCGTCGACCCGATCCGGCAGGGCGTGCACTTGCCGCAGGATTCCTTTGCACAGAACTCCATCGCATAGCGCGCGAGCCCGGCTAGATCCGCCGTCTCGTCGTGTACCACGATGCCCCCATGCCCGATGCCCGCCCCGAAGGCCGCATAACGCTCGTAGTCGAGCGCGACGTCCCATTTCGACTCCGGCACATAGCGACCGAGAGGTCCGCCCACCTGGATCGCCTTCACCGGTCGACCGCTCCTCGTCCCGCCGCCGAAGCCGAAGACGAGCTCGCGGAGCGTGATCCCGAACGGAACTTCGACGAGCCCTCCGAAGCGGATGTTGCCGGCGAGCTGAAACGGCATCGTCCCCGTCGAGCGGCCGACGCCGAGCGCGCGATAGCTTGCCGCCCCGTCCACCAGGATCGCCGGAACGGCGGCGAAGGTCAGGACGTTCTGGATCAGGGTCGGCTTCCCGAACAGGCCCGCGACGGCGGGAAGCGGCGGCTTCGCGCGCACGATCCCGCGCCGCCCCTCGAGGCTCTCGAGCATCGCGGTCTCTTCGCCGCAGACGTACGAGCCCGCCCCCACGCGCACTTCGAGCGCGAGGGCGTGCCCGCTCCCGAGCACGCTCGCGCCGAGCCAGCCAGCCTCCCGCGCGCCCTCGATCGCCGCCCGCAATCGGCCGACCGCTTCCGGATACTCGGAGCGGACATACACGAAGCCCCGCGTCGCACCGACGGCCAGGGCTGCGATCGCCATGCCTTCGATCAGCAGGAACGGGTCGCCCTCGAGGAGCATGCGATCGGCGAAGGTCCCCGAATCCCCCTCGTCGGCATTGCAGACGACGTATCTCTGACTGGCTTCGGTGTCGGCGACGGTGCGCCACTTGATGCCCGCCGGAAAGGCGGCGCCACCGCGGCCGCGCAGACCGGAGTCGAGGACTTCCTGGCGGACGGCGGCGGGGCCCCGCGCGAGGGCGGTACGCAGGCCGCGAAGACCGCCCTGCGCTTGATAGTCGGCGAGGGAGAGGGGATCCGTGAGACCCGCTCGGCAGAAGATCTGGCGCTGCTGGCGCGCCAGGTACGGAAGCGCGTCGACCGGACCGACGCAGCGTGCGTGCGCTCCGCCGCGCAGAGCATCCGCCGCAAACAGCGAGGCGACGTCGGCCACCTCGACCGGTCCGTAGCCGACCCGGCCGTTCCGCGACTCGACCTCGACGAGGGGCTCGAGCCAGAAGGCACCGCGCGAGCTCGTGCGCCCGAGCTCGATCGCCTCGCCCCCCGCCGCGGCTACGGCGACGCGGGCCAGCGCGACTTCGTCGGCCCCGGCGGCCCGTGCGGCACTGTCGCAGGAGAGGAAGACGCGCGTCGCTACCGCCCGCGATCCCGCCGCACCCGACGCCGAATCCCGCCCGGGCGGTCGCTCCTCCGCCGAGGCGGGACGCGTCGTTCGCGGCGCATCGAGGAACTGGTCGAGTTGCTCGGGTGTCACGCACCCGTGTAGCCGCCCGTCGATCCGGACGGCGGGCGCGGAAGCGCAGAGTCCAAGGCAGTAGACCGGCAGAAGGCTCGCAAGTCCGTCCGCCGAACGGACGATGCCCTCGAGACAACGCGTGCGGGTCCGTGCCCGGACGAGCAATTCTTCGCCGCCGACGGCCCGACACGCCTCCGCGCGGCAGACCTCGACGACGCGCTCGCCAAGGGCTTCGCTTCGAAAATCGGAGTAGTAGGTGACGACCCCGTGGACTTCGGCGCGAGAGAGATTGAGGCCCTTTGCGATCGCCGGGATCGACTCCGTCGGGATCCGGCCGAGGCGATCCATCAGGCGATGGAGGATCGGCAACAAGGCGCCCTCGAGCCCCGAGAGCTCCGTCAGGGCGGTCGAGACCTCGTGCGTCCACGAGCCCGGGTCGGCTGCACCAGGTCGGATGGGACTTTGCATGGTTTCTCGCGCGGCTCGGAGCGGTGCCGTTGGGCTCGGGGCCGGTAGACCCTTAGGCGGATTCTGTCAGATCACGCCCGAGGGACACAAGCCCGCGCTTCCGACCTCGATCGAGTTGCCCGCACAGGGTTGGAGCAGTAGCCTCCGCGCCGTGCGGAGTCCCGACTCGAAGCAGCGGACGGTTCTCGGTTGGCAGATCCGATGGGTGGCCAGCCTTTTCTGCCTGCTGATGTTCGCGGGCGGCGCGATCCCGGCCTACGCGACGCAACTCGATCCCCAGCCCGATTCGAATCCTGCCGTCTTCCTCGCGACCGACTCGCACGGTGGTCTGGATCTGCCCGACGACAGCTGGTCGACCGGCGGATTCCTCGCTGCCGGCGCGACCGTCTCGGAATCCGAAGTCGAGAAAGACGAGACCCATGCGTCTCCCGCGTCCGGCGCCCTCCGCGCGACCTGGGTGCGTATAGTCATCCGCTCGAGCCAGCGCGACGATCGATCCCCGCGGTTCACCGACATCTCGGGCCGCCGCTTCTCCCGCGCACCACCCCGCAGCTGACAGGCTCCCGCGTCCGCGCGGGAATCTCGATCGACTCGCCGTCTGCGCATACCGCGCGGGCGACCGTCCGTCCCTGTCTGCGTGTGAGGGCCTATCCATGTCTCGTTCCGTGCAAGAGAAGACCCGCCCGGTCTTCCCGCTCGAGGATCTCAAGTCCGGTTTCCTCGTCTCCCTGATCGCTCTTCCCCTGTGTCTCGGCATCGCACTCGCGAGCGGCTTTCCCCCGATCAGCGGTGTCATCACCGCCATCGTCGGCGGTGTCCTCGTGAGCTTCCTCGGCAGCGCGCGTCTGACCATCAAGGGCCCCGCCGCGGGCCTGATCGTGATCGCGGTAGGCGCCGTCACGGAGCTCGGCCAGGGCGACCCCGTGACGGGCTACAAGCGGGCGCTGGCGGTCGGCGTCGTGGCGGCCCTCATCCAGATCGCCTTCTCGCTCTTTCGCGTGGCGACGGCTGGCGTCGCCATGTCGCCCTCCGTGGTCCACGGCATGCTCGCGGCGATCGGCGTCATCATCATCTCGAAGCAGAGCCACGTTCTGCTCGGGGTGACGCCGACCGCGAAGGAGCCGCTCGAGCTCCTCGCCGAGATTCCGAATAGCCTCCTGCACTTGAACCCGGAGATCGCCCTGATCGGCGGCACGGCGCTGCTGATCCTCTTCGGGATGCCGCTGCTGCCCTTCCGGTGGGCCAGGAAAGTGCCGGCGCCCCTCGTCGTCCTGGCCTTCGCCGTCCCCCTCGGCATCGTCTTCGACCTGGGCCACGACCACATCTACCGCTTCTGGGGCGACACGTTCCAGCTCGGTCCGAAAGCGCTGGTGACGCTGCCTGGCTCGATCCTCGACGCGATCGTCTTCCCCGACTTCTCCCAGATCGCTTCAGCCGTCTCGATCAAGTACATCGTCATGTTCGCGCTCGTCGGCACGATCGAGTCGACCCTGACGGTGCTGGCCGTCGACGCGATGGATCCGGAGCGGAAGCCCTCGAATCTCAACCGAGATCTGTTCGCCGTGGGCGTCGGCAATCTGGTCGCCGCGTCGATCGGTGGTTTGCCGATGATCTCGGAGGTCGTGCGCAGCAAGGTGAATCTCGACTCGGGCGCGCGCTCGCAGTGGGCGAATTTCTTCCACGGCTCGCTCCTGCTCGTCGCGGTCTCTCTCGCGCCCACGCTGCTCCACCACATTCCGCTCGCGGCGCTGGCGGCGATGCTCGTCTATACGGGCACCCGCCTCGCATCGCCGCGCGAGCTCGGCCATGCCTGGAAGATCGGCCCCGACCAGCTCCTGCTCTTCACGACCACGCTCGTCGTCACCCTCGCGACGGACCTGCTCATCGGGGTCGGCGTGGGGTTGGCGCTCAAGCTCGTGATCCACTCGATCCGGGGCGCCTACCCTTCGACGCTCGTCCGCACGCGCGTCGACCGGACCAGGACGGGAGAGGAGCTCCGACTGACGATCCGGGGAGCGGCTGCCTTTCCCAGCCTCCTGAAGGTCCGCAAGGAGCTCGCGGTGGTCGACACCGACGTCCGCCGGATCGTGATCGATTTGACCGAAGTCCGACTGGTTGATCACACGTTCCTGAGCCGGATCGAGGCGATGGGCGCGGAGATCGGAACCGCCAAGCTCGAGATCCAGGGCCTCGAAGACATGCGAGCCGCCTCCTCCCACCCCCACGCCACACGCAGGAAACCGGTTCGGTCGCTCGCTCAGTCCTTCCGCCAGGCGACCGAAGCGCGGCGGAGTAGTATCAAGTGATGACCGAGACGCAGGACACGCGGCACAGCTGGACCGCATGAGCACCGAAATCCATCGGGGCGACACCTTGGATCTGGCGCGCTCGACCCTCACAGACGAAATCGAACGAGCCGCCGTGTGGCTGCCCGAGCAGGCGCCGCTCAGCACCTTCGTCCACCACAACACGCTCCACCACCTCGAACACCTCCCCTTCGAGGAGGCCGTCGTGGTCGGATCGAAGATGCTGCGGACCGCGGCGTTCCTCTCCGAGGAGACCTTCGCGGGTCATCTGCGAAGTGGGCGCATCCAGCGGCGAGATGTCGAGGCCGTCCTCGATGCCCGGACCGAACAGCCCGGACGGCTCTTGTTTGCGCAGGGGCCGACGGTCCGGGAGTTCCGGGGCTTCCGCCTGCGCCATTTCTTCGAAGTCCCCTCTGGCGCGAGCTTGCGCTGGACGCTTTTCGAAGCGGGGGCCGCGACCCGGATCGCGAAGCCGGTCGACGAGCTCCGGCGCCGCGAGATTCTCGCGTGCGGGCCCGAAGCAGAGTGCCTCCTCGCGCTCTGGTCCACGTTCGAGCGCTGCGCGCCTCCGATCCGCGATACCCGGGCCCGGAGTCCGCGTTGGCGGGATCGCCTACGCGACGAGACCGGGGTCGATACCGACGAGTGGGTGCACCCGCTCCTGATCCGTCTCTCGGCCGCGTTCCTCGACCAGGGCGTCGCCTACTGGCGCATGCCAGGCCGCGAGAAGGGATTTCTCGCTGCCTTCCGAAGCCTGTACGGACAAGGCGCCGGTCCAGCGCGCCGCTGGACTCGCGGCCTGCCCGCGCTCCTCTCGGCGCAGGAAGGGCGTGGTTTCTCGGCGGAGGAGACGATCGAGTGGGCCCTCGCCGAGCTCGGCGTCGCGATCGAATCGCGAGCGGACTACCTGCGCGACACGCTGCTCTCGCTCCGCGGTTGGGCGGGGATGATGCACCAGCTCGAGCAACGACCCGACCGCGCGCCGGTCGTGGCGCCGCCGGCGCGCCTCGTGGACTACCTCGCCGTCCAGCTGACCCTCGACCTGGT
Organism: Deltaproteobacteria bacterium; assembly: GCA_031390075.1. Classification (GTDB taxonomy): domain Bacteria; phylum Myxococcota_A; class UBA9160; order UBA9160; family UBA4427; genus UBA4427. The sequence continues at coordinate 20,012 of JANMTD010000334.1, forward strand.
TGCGGCGAAGGCCTGCGCCCTGGACACGCTGGGCTTCGACGGTCCGCTCCGGAGCCTGACCTCGAGGAGTCCCGTCGATCGCGCCAAACGCGATGGCGCACTCGCCTACGAGGCCTTCCTGCTCGCCCAGCTCTCCGAGCTGCCCTTCGAGCGCTTTCTCGAGCCGTCGGTCGCGCAAGCCTGGCTCGAGGCCGTGGCGGATTTCGACTCGACCCAGCGGCGCTGCGCGCTCCACCTCGCCTACGAGCGACGCCATCGCGTCGAGGTCCTCGATGCGCTCGCGATCCATTCGCGGGAGACTTCGCCACATTCGGCGCTCCCGGCGTTTCAGGCCGTCTTCTGCATCGACGACCGCGAGGAGTCGACCCGCCGCCACCTCGAGGAGCTCGAGCCCGCCGTCGAGACCTTCGGCTACGCCGGGTTCTTCGGCGTCGCGATGGAATATCGGGGCCTCGACGACATCCGCTCACGCCCCCTCTGCCCGGTCGTGATCAATCCGGTCCACGCGATCGCGGAAGTGCCCATTTCCTCTCCCGAGCACGACGAGTACACGAAGCGGCGGCGCTGGCACGGCGGCGCGAGCCATTCCACAGCAATCGGCAGCCGCACGCTCGTCCGGGGCGGCCTCGCGAGCTCACTGCTCGGCCCGCTCGCGACGATCCCGTTGGTCGTGACCGTTCTCTTCCCCCGCCTCGCCCACCGGATCGCCCACTGGCTCGAGCACCTGGGGATCGAGCGACCGCTCACGCGCCTCGCGATCGAGGCCGATCCGGAGCAGGACATCGAAGCCGCGCTCCGGAGCGGATACACGATCGACGAGATGACGGGTGTCGTCGCCTCGGCACTGCGCACGATGGGCCTCGATCAGCGCCTCTCGCCCCTCGTGCTGGTCGTGGGCCACGGCTCCTCGAGCCTGAACAATCCCCACGAAGCCGCGCACGACTGCGGCGCGACGGGCGGTGGACGCGGCGGACCCAATGCCCGCGCCTTCGCAGCCATGGCGAATCATGTGAGCGTGCGCGCAGAGCTCGCGCGCCGAGGCACGATCCTCACCGACGAGACCTGGTTCCTCGGCAGCTACCACAATACCTGCGACGACACGATGACCTACTACGACGAGGACCTCGTCCCCCGCACGCACGCAGGCGTGCTCGAGCGCGCGAAGAAGGCGCTTGCCCAAGCCTGTGTACGAGAGGCACACGAACGCTGTCGCCGCTTCGAGACCGCCTCGCTCGCGATCGGGATCGACGAGGCGCTGGCCGAGGCGGAACAGCACGCCGTCGACCTTGCACAGCCGCGACCGGAATACGGCCATGCGACCAACGCCGTGTGCCTGGTGGGCCGCCGACATCGGACGAAGGGTCTCTTCCTCGATCGCCGATCCTTTCTCGTCTCCTACGATCCCACGACCGATCCCGATGGGGCTCGACTGGCCCCCCTGCTGCTCGCCGTGGGCCCGGTCGGCGCGGGCATCAACCTCGAGTACTACTTCAGCTTCGTCGATCCGACGGGCTACGGCTGCGGCACGAAGCTGCCCCACAACATTGTCGGGCTCCTCGGCGTGATGGACGGGCACGCTTCGGACCTCCGCACCGGTCTCCCCTGGCAGATGGTCGAGATCCACGAGCCCGTGCGCCTGCTCGTCGTGGTCGAAGCCCGCAAGGCCGTGCTCGAGAAGATCCTCGCCGAACAGGCCGGGCTGATGCAGCTCGTAAAGAACGGCTGGATCCAGTTCATCTGCTGGGATCCCGATTCCCCCGAGCTCTTCGTCTTCGAAAAGGGGAAGCCCGTGCCGTACGAGCCGGAGTCGAAGACCCTTCCCCGCGCATCGACCTCGCTCGACTACTACCGTGGCCACCGAAAGCACCTGCCCCCGGCTCGCATCGGCGCAGGTCCGCTGCGATGACGGTCCTCTCCTCAGCCTGGACGACGGCCCTCCTGATCGCGCTTCCGGGGCTCCCCGCAGCGGTCGTCTTCGTGCTTGCCGTCCTGCGCTGGGCGACGGGCAGACGCGCCGAAGAGAAGGTCGTCGCGATCCTCTTCGGCGTCGCCTTTGCCGGCGTGACGCTCGCGAGCGCAGTGCTCGCCTATCAGCTCTTCCGTACGGGTAGCCTCGCCCTCGAGGCGGACCTGGGACACTGGTTCGCGGTCGGCCACTACGAATTCCCCTTGCGCCTGCGCGGAGATCGCCTCTCGCTTCCCTTCGCGCTCTTCACGTCGATCCTGGTGGGCGTGATCGCCACGTTCTCGCGCAAGTACCTCCACCGCGAAGACGGCTTTCACCGCTTCTACCTGCTGCTCGGTTTGTTCGGCGCAGGGGTCGAGCTGGTCGTGCTGGCGGGGTCCCTCGATCTCGTGTTCTTCGGATGGGAAATCGTCGGGCTCTCATCGGTCCTCTTGATCGCGTTCTTCCACGATCGGCCGAAGCCCGTCGAGCACGCGCTGCGAACCTTCGTGACCTACCGGGCCTGCGACGTGGGGCTGCTCGCCGCGATCGTCTGGATGCATGCCAGCACCGGAGGCTCGTCGCTCACACTGGCCGACCCGAGCCTCCGCTGGCCGGGTCTCGTGGTCCCGAGCGAGGCGCGGGATGCGCTCGTGGTGGCCTTCTTGCTGTTGTGGGCCTCGATCGGAAAATCGGCCCAGCTCCCGCTCGGCGGCTGGTTGCCCCGCGCGATGGAAGGGCCGACGCCCTCCTCGGCCATCTTCTACGGCGCGATCTCGGTGCACCTGGGACCCTATCTCCTGTTGCGAGCGGCCCCGGTGCTCGAAGCCGCGCCGATCGCCGCCTGGGCGGTCGTGGCCGTCGGTCTCGCGACGGCGCTTCACGCCACCGTCGTCGGCCGCGTCCAGAGCGACATCAAGAGTGCCCTCGCCTACGCATCGATGACCCAGATCGGGCTGATCTTCGTCGAGATCGGCCTCGGCCTTCATCTGCTTGCGCTCGCCCACATCGTCGGCCACGCCTCGATCCGGAGCCTCCAGATCCTGCGCTCGCCGAGTCTTCTCCACCACCACCAACATCTCGAGCAGGCGATGGGAGAGCAGCTGCCACGCACAGGTGGTCATCTCGAGCGCCTCATCCCCGCGCGGCTCCAACCCTGGCTCTACCGCAACGCACTCGAGCGAGGTCACGTCGACGCGCTCGTGATCGATTGGCTGGTAGAACCCTTCCTCCGCAGCTTCCGCGCACTCGATCGCTGGGAGAGCCACTTCGAAGAGTGGGTCGGCGGGGAGGCCACGCCTGCTCGTTCCACGATCGGCCTCGATCCGTTCGAGCCTCGGCGATGACCGACCTCGCCCCCCTGCTCGTCGCGGCGATCTGGATCGCGTTCGCTTGCGGTCCGCTGCTCCCCGCGAATTTCGCAGCCGCGCGCAAACGAGCGACCCTCGTCTGTTTCGTGGCTTTGCTGGCAACGGGCCTCGCGTGGCTCGCGTTCGGCCGAGACGACTCGGCCGGGGGCGTCCTCAGCATCGGCGGATGGCATCTTCGGGTGTCGAATCAGGGCTTCGCGGGGATCGCTCCGATGGTGATCTCCGCGATCGGCGTCGTCGCGATGGCGATGTCGGACTCCCTCTCTCATTCACGACTCACGCTGCGGCGAATGCTGGCGCTGCTGGCGGTGGCGATGGGGTTCGTCGCGGTGCGCGAGCCGGCGATGCTCGCGTTGCTATGGACGCTTTCGCCCTGGATCGTGTGGACCGAGCTGCGCGAGCGCTTCGGCCGCCGGGGTGTCGCGCAGCTCTTCGCGGTCTACCACGTCGCAAGCGTGGTCTTGTTCCTGGCGGCCATAGCACTCGGGCAGCTCGGTTGGACCGTGCTCTCCCCCCTGCTATTTCTCGCGGCGATCGGTCTTCGCGAAGCCGTGTTGCCCGGTCACAGCTGGTTTCCCCGCTTCGTCGAAATGGCGCCGCTCGGCCTGGTCGTCGCCTTCATCGCCCCCCAGCTCGGCGTGGTCGTCCAGGTCGAGGTCCTGGGTGATGCCCTTCCCGCCGACCTCGCCTGGTTCATTCCGTACGTCGGCGGCGCAACGGCGCTGATCGCCGCGGCGCTCGGCCTGGTCCAGACCTCGGCGCGAAGGTCGCTTGCCTATCTGCTGATGAGCCAGACGGCGATCGTCTCGCTCGGTCTCGACGGCTCGTCGGAAATCGCGCGCGTCGGAGCGCTGCTCCTGTGGCAGGTGCTGGCGCTCGCGACGACCGGCTTCGCCATGACGCTCTCGGTCCTCGAGGCGCGGCGCGGTGCGCTCAGCCTCGCGAATCACTCGGGCTCTTTTGCGCGCACACCGCGCATGGCCGCGGGCTTCATGTTGATGGGCCTCGCCAGCGTCGGATTCCCGACGACCCTGGGCTTCATCGCCGAGGATCTGCTCGCCCAGGGCGCGATGGAGACCCACCCGATCTCGGCCTTCGTCCTGATCGGGGCCACCGCCTTGAACGGCATGACTGTGATGCGCGCCTTCTTCCGCCTCTTCTCGGGCCATCGTATCCATACCGGCGAGACCGACCTCACGCTGCGGGAATCCTGCGCGCTCACGCTCCTGCTGCTCGCCCTCGTGCTGGGCGGGCTCGCGCCGAATTGGCTGATCTCGCAGGAGTTCGGTGCACCCGACCCGCATTCGAACCGATCGGTCGCCGACTCCACCGCCGTCGCGATCGACGCGGATGCGCCCGCGCCCTGAATCGAGCTCCGACGAGGGCTGCTGCATGACCACACCGTCCGTCGATCGACTCTCCCAGAATCGAGCACTCGTCGGTCGCTACTTTTCCGCAATCGCCAGCAGCGATCTCGAAGCGCTCGCGTCGCTCCTCGCCCCGGCC
>JANMTD010000392.1:0-3341 GCA_031390075.1 Deltaproteobacteria bacterium
CGAGCGCGAAGCGCGCGGCCGTCGGCAGCGCCATCAAATCGATGAACTGCTCGTACAGGAACAGCGAGTACGCGAGAGTGATCGCCACGACCGCCCCGAGCAGGGTCATCAGCGATCGCCGGTTCGCCGGGAACCGGCCGCTCACATAGCTGCCGATCCCGCTCGAGAGCAGCAGGGTCGTGAGGACGAGGACGAACGAAGTCGTGGGATGACCCAGGAACACGGTGAGCCGCTGGATCATCGAGATCTCGACCAGCATGTAGCCCATCCCGAGCATCGCGAAGTAGGCCATGAAGCGGAGGCGGTTCGGGGCCGAGCGGACGTCCTTGCCCGAGTGCAGCTGGAGCGGGACGAAGATCGTGAGCACGGCGAGGAGCGAGAACAGGCCGAGCATGCTGTACAGGATCGACATCGCCAGTCGACGCGCCGCGTGCTGGTGGGCAGGCGGATTGAACACGTCCCGGAGATGGCTCGTGAAGAAGAAGTAGGGCCGGTCATCCGTCGTCGGCGAGATGTCGGCCGGGTAGGTCGCGAGCACCGCATCTCTCTCTTCGCCCATGAGCGGGAGATTGATCACCAGGCGCACGTTGTGCGCGGGACTCGACGGGTCGAACTCGGTCGGATCGGTGTTCGGCGCGTAGACGAGCGTTGCGTGGTTGGTCTCACGCAGGGCCTTGATCGTCGCGATCTCGTCCTCCGTGAAGATTCCGTTCTTGAGCAGGATCGTCGCGCGGTGGTAGCTCTTCTGCTTCTCCGCGATCACGACGAGTCGCGAGGCGGCGTCGCTGAGCCCGTGCTGCTGCATCCGGACGACCATGGTATTCGTCAGCCGAAGAACCTCGTCGAAGTCGAGATAGCGGGTCATCGAGAGGATGCCGCCGGGCTTCAAGTGGTCGAGGTAGTCGTCGATCGCGTCGAGGGTATAGAGGCTGTTCTCGTTGAAGATGTACGCGCCTGCGGCCGCCCCCGCCCAGGAGTCGATCATCGTGATCTGGACGATGTCGTAGAGATCGGGTGATCCCGCCGCGAGGGCGGCGACCACTTCCTGGCCCCCGGCGGACCCGATGACGAGGACGTTCGCATCCTGCTTGAGGGCGTGAACGGCCTGTCGCGGATCCTCCTCCACGGCGTGGATCTTGGAATAGTCGCCGTCGAACTTCCGCAGGACCGTCGGCGCGCCCGCGTCGGCGGTGACCGACATGGTCTCGGAGTCTCCGGACTTGCGCGGGGGATGAACGGCTACGCGGGAGACGGGGCTCCATTTCTCGTAGACGAGGTCCTCCTCTTCCTACTGCATCGCACCCGCGCCGTAGCTCTTGACGCGTTCGACCTCGAGCAGGCCGAGACGATCGTTCGCGAAGATGAGCGCGCCGAACAGGGCGACGCCCACGAGCGAGAGGCTGCGGGCCTGGACCGAACCCTGCGCGTAGAAGAACCGGGCGAGCATCGCCACCGCCGACACGAAGAAGACCAGCGATGGACCGCTCAGGTTGAAGCGCAGCGGCACCACGAGCAGGCTGCCCACCGCCGCGCCTGCAAGATCGAACGCATAGACCGTGTTGATCGAGGCCGAATAGCGGTAGAGGGAGATCGAGATGCAGAGGCCCGAGAAGACGGAGGGGATGAAGAACATCAGGATCTGCAGGGCGAAGGTCGCGTAGAAGGCGACTCCGACGCCGAGTGCGGGCCGCGACGATTGGAGGTGAACCCAGACCGCCGCCGGCACCGTCACGGCGAAACCGAGCGAGCAGAGCTGGAGAGCACGCCGGTGATTCACTCCGGCGAGCCGCTCCGGCATGACGAAGCAGAGAACGGCGGACGTTGCAGTCCCCATCAAAGCCAGGGAGATCGCGAAGAAGCCGAAGTGATACCAGAGCGTGACGGCGAAGAGCCGCGTCAGCAGGACCTCGAAGAAGATGGTCGCGAGGGCGATCAGGGAAACACCGGCCAGCACCCACCGCGCCCCGCCGGATCCCTGCTCCTTGGATCGATCGTCATTGATATGCGTTATTTGTCTGTCAGCTCTCCAAGGCTGGGTCTTGGGCGACTATCGGCAGGCGAAGTGCGAAATCTTCGGGAAATGCTGTGTGGCACTGGATTTTCCTGCGCTGAATGCGGATCCTCGGACCGTGAGGGGTGGAAGTCCCGCGATGGCGATCGAGATCGTGCTTTTCGACCTGGGCGGCGTGCTGATCGAGCTCTCGAGCCTCGAGTCCATGGGCCGGTTCCTCGGCGACCACCCGGAAGAGGAGGTCTGGCGCCGCTGGCTCGCCTGCCCATGGGTTCGCCGCTTCGAGCGGGGCCACTGCGGCGCGGACGAGTTCGCCCGCGGCATGGTCGAGACGTGGTCGATGTCGGCCTCGCCCGAAGTCTTTCTCGAGGCCTTCGTCGCCTGGCCACGCGGCCTGATGCCGGGAGCGCGCGAGCTCGCCCGGGCGGCCCGCGGTCGGGTCACGATCGGCTGCCTCAGCAACACGAACGCGCTCCACGCCGAACGACACACGTCGGAGGAGTCGGTCTACGAGTTATTCGATCGCCGCTTCCTGTCCCACGAGATCGGTCTCGTGAAGCCCGACCGCGAGATCTACGACTACGTCCTGACGGAGCTCGGCTGCCCGGCGTCGAAGGTCCTCTTTCTCGACGACAACCAGATCAACGTCGACGGCGCGCGGAGGGCGGGACTCCCCGCCGAGCGGGCACGCGGAACGAGCGAGGCCCGCGCAGTCCTCGCCCGGCATGGCCTCGCCCTCCCCTGACGACTCTTGGCTCCGGCCATTACCCGCGGGGCCATCCCCAGCTCTGCGATCCGGTTCGCCAAACGGCCCAGAAGCCTCGTCCGCCGAGCTTTCGCCGCTATACAAGACGCTCCGTATCGTATATCGTGGTGAACGCTCGAATCGAGCACGTCCCAATCTCGCAGGAGTCGCCCGATGGATTTCGATTTCTCCCCCGTTGAACAGGCCTTTGCGGACGAGGTCGACGCCTGGCTCGTCGAAAACCACGACCCCGTCGTGATGGATCACCACCGCGAGAATTTCTCCCAGCTCTCCGACACGCCCGAGCGCCGCGCCTTCATGAAGAAGCTCGCCGCCAAGGGCTGGCTCGGCATGTCCTGGCCCAAGGAATACGGCGGCAAGGAAATCGAGGGTGTCTACGAATACATCCTGAACGAGGCCCTCTCGAAGCACGCAGCACCCCAGATCGGCAAGGGTGTCGGCATCATCGGCAAGACGCTGATCCGCCACGGCAGCGACAAGCTGAAGCAGGAGTTCCTGCCCAAGGTCCTCCATGCCGACGTCGAATTCGCGGTCGGTTATTCGGAGCCGGCGGCCGGCTCCGAC
>JANMTD010000435.1:0-10169 GCA_031390075.1 Deltaproteobacteria bacterium
GACGCGTCCTCGACGTCGATCCGCCCCACCGCCGGCGCAGCGACCCGAAGCTCGCGGAGGACCTCGCGCGCCTCGCGGGCGGCGCGATCGAGGACCAACTCCTGGTCCGCATCGAGCGGACGGGTCTCGCGGGCACGACGACCGGGCGCCTCCGCCTGGAGACCGGGATCGCGGTCAGGAACGGAAACGGGAGCGAAGACGAAAGCGGGAACGGGCGCAGAACGAATGCTCTCGACCGCGCGCTCGATGCGCTTACCGCTCGCGACGTGATCGTCCGCCTCGGATCCGACCGATGTCTGTCGACCACCGCCGCCACGCGCCTCACCGCCGCGCTGCGAAGCGCCGTCGACGAGTTCCACACGAAGGAGCCGCTCCAGCCCGGCCTACCTCGGGCGACGCTGCTGGGCCGCCTTCCCGAGAACGTCCCGGGTGAGATCGCGTCGGCCCTCGTCGTGCGGCTCGCCGATCAGGGCTGGCTCGCAATCGACGAGCAGATCGTCCGCCGCGCCGACTTCCGCTCGAGCCTCGACGCCGATCAGGAACGCCTCGGTCAGTCGCTGCTGCACCGCCTCGGCGAAGCCGGCCTCGAGGCGCCGTCGCTGAAGACGCTCGCCGACGAGCTCGCCGTCGACGTGGCAAAGCTGCGCGCGATCGCCCACCACCTGGAGCGCCAGGGCCGGCTCGTCGCCGCGCCGGAGGAGCTCTTCTTCGCGCGCGCGTGCATCGAGCGGTTGATCGAGCGCGTGCTCGAGCAATTCGCGCTCGCACCCGAGCTCGATACACAGACGCTCAAGAACCTGATCGGCGCGAGCCGGCGAACGGCGATGCCGTTGATGGCGCTGCTCGATGATCTTCAGGTGACGCGGCGGGATGGGAGTGTGCGGCGGCTTCTGCATCGCGATCCGCGTTGGTCGAAGCGATCCACCTAACCGCGCAAGCTCGCCACCCCCGCCGCAATCCACCCCGCCAACCTCCCCGAAATCGCCCGCTCCCCGAACAGCGGCGCCATTCCCAGAAAAAGCAGCACGACCCCGCACACCGCGAGCACGACCTGCTCGTTCGAGAGCGCACGACTCGCCGCCCGCCGATCCTCGTTCGGGCCGAGCATCGCGACGAGCGGCCGGCCGACGGCCGTCAGCGCGAGCACCGTCGCGAGCACCCCGGCGAGCAGAAAGCCCCGGTGGTCCGCGTGCTCGACCGCCGTGAGCACGTCGCGGCGCGCGACGAAGCCCATCGTCCCTGGGAATCCCGCGAGCGAAAGCAAGAAGAGCGCGAGCAGCGTCGCGCGCGTGGGGCTCTGGCTCGACATGCCCGCGAGATCGCCGACGTGTTCGCAGGCGCGCTCGTGGTGGGAGAGCGAGGAGAGCGTCGTCAGCACGCCGACGATCGCGATGCCCGTCGCGACCAGCGCAAAGACGAGGGCCTCGCCGCCCTGCCCCCGCGCGTCGACGAGCGCGAGCGCCAGGAATCCCACCTGGCCGACCGCGAGCCAACCGACGAGGCGGCGAAGCCCGACCTGGACGAGCGCCATCGCGTGGCCCCAGACGAGGGTCAGACACGCGAGAAAGCCGAGCCAATCGGGGACGCGCCGCGCCAGATCGGAGGCGAGCGCGGGGTCCGCGGGGAGGATCGCGTGAAGAAGCCGCAGCAGGACGAGGAAGCAGGCCATCTGGGCGGCGGTCGCCATGTGTGCCGTCACGAAGGCGGGGGCGCCCTCGTGCATGTCGGGGGCCCAGGGATGGAAGGGCGCGACCGCACAGCGTGCGATCAGCCCGACGAGTAGAAGCCCCGTGCCGACCTCGAAGAGAAAAGGCCGCGCGACATCCTGCGCCGACAGGAGATCGATGTCGAAGCGGCCCGTCGCGAGAAAGAGGAAGGCGATGCCGTGGGCGAAGACGAGGCTCGCGAAGGCGTGGGCGAAGAAGACCTTGAGGCTCGACTCCGACGACGACAGCCGGCGCGAATCGATCGCGATCAGGGCGAGCGGCGGCAGCCAGGCGAGCTCGATCGCAAGCATCAGGACGAGCAGGCTCTCACTCGCGAGGGCGGCCATGAATCCGGAGAGCGAGAGGAGCAGCAGCGCGATCGGCTCCGCGGGCCGCGCGCGAGCCATTCCGAGATGGGTCAGCGAGAGCGTCAGGACGAGGAAGCTCATGGCGACGATGAGCGCGATCCCGACCGCCGCGAAGGGATCGACGAAGAGGCCGCCCGCGACGCCGATGCGCCCCGGCAGCAGTAAGAGCACGGCGAGAAGCGCCAGCACCGCGATGACACCGAGCCGGATCCCGGAGAGCGCCGACGCACGCGTCGCCCGCGGCGACCACGCCCCCGGCCCGGCGAGCGCATCGACGAACAACACGAGCAGCGCCCCGAGCGCGGGGATCAGGACGATGCTCATCCCCGCTCCTCGCGCGCCACTATCGCGGTCGAATCAGCCTCGGCCCCGGCTTCCGGCAGCGAATCCCGCGCCATCTGATGCAGGATCTCGAGCACGGCGGGCTCGATCCGGCGCAGCAGCGGATTCGGGTAGACGCCGATCGCGAGGATCGGAATCGCGATCAGGAGCAGCATCCCCCGCTCGATCCGGTCGAGGTCGATCAGGCCGCGGTTCGCCGGCTCTTCGACGGGCCCGAAGAAGACCCGTCGCTGGACCCACAGCAGATAAGAAGCCGCGACGCCCATCGAGGCGAGGGCGGCGACCGAGAGCTCGCGGCTGAGGTCGAGGCTCCCGAGCAGGACGAAGAGATCGCCGATGAAGCCGCCCAGCAGCGGGAAGCCCATCAGCGAGAAGACCATCAGCCCGAAGAACGCGGCGCAGACCGGCATCGGCTTCGCGAGTCCGCCGAAGGCCGCGACCTCCGTCGTGCCCCGCCGCTGCGCCAGCGCGCCGATCATCACGAAGATCGCCGCCGTCGCGAGGCCGTGGGTCAGGAGCTGGACGACGGCGCCGGTCAGCCCCTGCACGTTCATCGTCGCGATCCCGAACATCGCGAAGCCCGCGTAGCCGACCGAGGTGTAGGCCATCAGCCGATTGAGCTCTTTCTGGACCAGCGCGACGAGCGACGCATAGGCGAGGGCCGCGATGCCGACCGCGGCGAGGATCGGGCGCGCTTCGAGCGCTGCGTCGGGGAAGATCGGCAGCGCGAAGCGCAGCAGGCCGATCGCCGCGGTCTGCGTGAAGCCCGTCGCGAGCAGGATCGAGAGGCCCGTCGGCGACGCGGCGTGGGCCCCGGGCAGCCAGAAATGCAGCGGCACCAGCGGCAGCCGCGTCACGAGGGCGAGTACCAGGATGCCAAAGAGCAAGCGCTGGTCGCTCGCCGCGATGCGAAGATCGAGGAGCGTCCCGCCCGTCCCGCGCATCTCGCTCATCTCACCGAGAGGCCGCACGAGGTCGAGGCTCGCTTGTCCGAGCTGCGCAAAGCTCATCTCCGACAGCGCGAAGACGACGAACAGGAGCCCGGCGAGTCCCACCGACTCCGTCGCCCAGACCCGCGTCGCCATGCGGGCGCGGCCCTCGCCTCCCCAGCGGCCCAGCCAGTGAAGGATCGGAAGGAGAGTCTGTGCCCAGAAGAACAGGAAGCCGTAGAGGTTGAGCGACGTGATCGCGCCGAGCAGGCTCGACTCGAGCATCAGCACGACGAAGATCCAGCTGCGGACCGAATCCGCCGTCTCCGTCCGGGACGACAGGATCGCGAGCGGCGCGAGCCCCGCCGTCGAGAGCAGGAAGCAGAGGCCGATGCCGTCGACGCCGAGCAAGAGCCGCGGCTCGTCGGCGAGCGCACCCCCGACGCTCGCGACGAGCTGGTAGCCGAGGCGCTCGGGATCGAACCGGAATGCGACACCGAAGAGGGTCAGGGCGAAGGTCGCGAACCCGGTCGCCAGGCCCGCCCCCCGCCAGACCCGCTCCGGAAGCGGAGCCAGGCCCGCGAACGCCTGGACGAGGCCGACGCCGACGAGGCCGAGGGCGACCAGGGCCGGAAGCGCGACGACGGCGAGCAGGATCGGGTCGAAGGCGGTGTGCATCGCGTCAGTCCGCCAGCCAGGCGATCGACAGGAGCAGCGCGATCACGCCCAACATCGCATAGCTCTGGACCCGCCCGTTCTGGAGTCTTCGCAGGCCGCTCCAGACCATGCGCCGAGCGAGCCCCGCCCCGCCCGAGACGACGACGCGATCGAGCAGCCGCGCTTCGACGGCGCCCGCGAGGAGCCCGCGCGAGAAGGCGCGCAGCGGTCGCACGACCAGGCGCGAGAAAGCCTGCTCGAGAAAGAAGGCGGAGCGCAATGCCTCCGTCGCCATCTCGAGCGCGGGGCGCTTGAAAGCGCCGCGGTGGCCGTGTCGCGCATGGCGGTATGCGGCCCAGCCGACGCCCAGGAACATGCAGACGACGCAGGCCCCGATCGACTGCCAGCGCAGCGCGCCCTCGAGGACCGGGTCCGCCGCGCCGGCGATCGTGTGCGAGAGGAAGCCGCCGATCGTGTCCATCTGCGCGACGCCGAAGAGCGAGCCCCAGAACTGCGAAGGCGAGAGGATGCCGACGCTGATCGTCATGATCGCGAGCAGCGTCAGGCCGTACTGGATTGCGCCGGTGGGGTCCTGACCGGTTCGCGCCTCGGCGCTCTCGCCATCTAGAGCGCCATTCGGAATCCCGTTCGGGCGACTGCCCCAGAAGATCAGCAGATGGGCCCGCGTGAGCGCGAACGCCAGCAGCGCGATGCCCGCGAGACAGGCCGCGAAGACGGCGGGGTGGCCGACGGAAGCGACCCAGGCGAGGAGCTCTTCCAGCGCGAAGAAATTCCCGATCGGCGGAAGCCCGATCACCGCGAGTCCGGCGACCGCCGCCATCGCGTGGGTCCAGCGCATCGAGCGCGCGAGACCGCCGAGGCGACGCAGATCGGTCTCGCCCTTCTGACTCGCCTGCACGATGCCGAGGGCGAGCACGAGATGCGCCTTGGCATAGGCGTGCGAAAGGAGCAGGAAGGTCGCCGTCGAGTAGGCGCCGAGCCCGATCCCGATCAACACGAAGCCGAGGGCGGCCGAGGTCGAGTAGGCGATCAGGCGCAGCAGATCGAGCTGCGTCGCCGCCGCGAGGCCCGCGACGAGGACGGTCGCCGACCCGAATCCGACGAGCGCGCTCATCGCCGTCGGCGCCTGGTCGAGCAGGAAGGAGCAGCGCAGCAGCACATAGCTCCCCGCCACCACCGTCGTCGCCGAATGGATGAGCGCCGTCGCCGTGCTCGGCCCCTGCGATGCACCGGCGAGCCAGAAATGCAGCGGGACTTGCGCACATTTCGTCATCGCCGCGAGGGCGAGGCCCGCCCCCACGAGCTCGAGCAGCGGAAAGCCGCCGCCCCCGAGCCAGGTCGGGAGCTCGACCTGCGATCCCTCGACCAACCGATAGGCCGCCTCGACGCCCTGGAACGTGAGCGCCGGCGCCCCCGACCGCGCGAGGCCATCGAACAGCAGCAGGATCGACGCGAGCAGCGACAGGTCGCCGACCCGGCCGATCACGAAGGTCGTGGCGCTCGAGCGCGACGCGCGCTCCGACTCGTAATCGAAGGTCGAGAGCAGCTGCGACGCGACGCCGATCCCCGTCCAGCCGAAGAAAAAGAGGATCAGGTTGTCGGCCAGCAGCAGCACGAGGGTCGAGCCGACGAGCAGATCGAGCAGGGCGAAGAGGCGGTGGACCTGCGCGGCGGGCAGTGCCCCGCTCTGCATCCGGCCGAGGGCATAGACGTAGACCGCGAGGGCAATCGAGGTCACGACGACACAGAAAACGGAGGAGAGCGGATCGAGGCGCAGCGAGAGATCGGCGCTGAAGTTGCGCGCCCCGACGCCACCGCCCAGCCAGGGCCCCACGCGATCGACGATCGGCCCGAGCGACTCGCCGCCGACGAGATCGAAGATCGAGGTCGCGCTCAGCACGAAGGAGACGACGAGGGCCGAGGCAGAGAGCAGCCAGACCGTGCGCGGCGCGATCTGGACACGCAGCAATCCGATCATCGCGGCGTGCGCCAGCGAAGCGAGCAGCGGCAAGAGCGCGATCCAGCGGATCAGCGAAGCCGTGAATCTCTCGTCCCAATCGAGACCGTTCATCTCACTCCCGCGCGGATGTCGCGCCTAACCCTCGAGTAGTCGAGCTTCTTCGGCGTCGATCGTTCCGCGCCGGCTGACGCGGGCGAAGACGAGCGCTGTACCGACGCCGACCTGCAGGCAGCCGACGATCGCCGCACACAAGGCCAGTCCCCCCGCGCGCGCCGCCTGCACCGCATCCGCCTGCAGCAGGCCGACCGCGAGGGCGAGCCCCGCGACCGAGGTCCACGCGAAGCCGAGTCCCACCAGCATTCCGACGAAGTTCCGCCGCCAGACGAGGCCCAGTACGCCGACCCAGAAGAGCGCGAGAGCGCCGAAGACGAGCCAGACGAGGGCGCTCGATTCGTTCGTCATCCGGCGTCCGCTCCCTCGTCCCGCAGCAGACAGAGCGCCGTCAAGAGCGCCGCAGCGAGCAGACAGCCGAGCACTGCGGGCAGCTCCGCCGCCGTGCCGAAGAAGAAGCTCCCGAGGGCGCCGGGATCGACGGCTTCGAGGCGTGCGCCGGTTGCCGCAGCGGGGGCGAGCTCGCCGCGTCGAAGCGCTTCGCGGCCGAGCAGCCCGAGCGCCGCCGCGAAGACCACGAGGGCGAGGCCGCGGGCGCTCGCGGCCCGCAGCGTGAGCCGCGGCAGATGATCGTGGTCGACGTCGACCAGCATCCAGCCGAAGAGCTGCACGATCGCGAGCGAGAGCAGCCCGACGATGACGACGCTGAGCGCGACGGCGGCGCCCCCCGCCGCGAGGCACGCGAGCCCGAAGGCCGCGATCGCCGCCGAGGCCGCGACGATCGAGCGCGTGAGAACCTCGCCGAGCAGGACCGCCGCGAGCGCGCTCGCGAGGGCGAAGACGACTGCCGCTTCGATCAACAGGGTCATGCGGCTCCCTTCCCCGCCGCATCGAGCAGCTGCGTCGTCGCGAAGACCAGCAGCAGATTCGCCCAGGCGAGCGGCAGGATCCGGCGTGTCACGAGCCGGATCCACTGATCGTCGCGCAGCGCCGCCATCGAACGCGCGCTCCGGGCGACGAGCACGAGGACGAGCACGAGCTTCACCAGGAAGACGGCCATCTCGATCGCCCCCGCGGCGATCGCCGGCAGCCCCTCGCCGAAGAACGGAACCATCGGCGCGACGAGGGCCGCGGTCGGGACGAAGGGAATCGCGCCGGCGCCGAGAAAGAGGGCGACGAAGAGCGCCGCGAAGAGAACGAGGGCGAGGCGCTCCTCGATCCGCGCCCAGTAGAGCTCCCCCGGATCGTCGTCGTGGCCGAAGGCAGTGAGCCGGATCCCTCCGCCGAGGGGATCGAGGGCGAGCGGCCGCCGCGAGAGCAGACCGAACACGGGGATAAAGAGCAGCGCGGTCAGCGGCTGCCGAAAGACGTGCCAAGCGGGCCAGATGCGCGCCTCGAGTAACGAGCCGAGCGGCGGCGCGACGCCGTCTCCCAGGAACACCGCGACGAGGGCCAGGGGGGCGAAGCTCCCCTGCTGGTCGAGCACGATCGCGTGGAGCCGAAGCGAGCCGCTCGCGAGCGCGAGCGGCGCCAGCACGATCGCGAGGGTGCCGGCGAGGGCGAGCACACGGCCGGCGATGCGCACGCAGGCGAGCCGCGCGAAGACGTTCGCCTCGGCGAGCCCGACGGCGACCTGCGCCAGCGCCGCCAGCACGACGAATAACACGATCGCCACGAGCCCGTGCTCGAGATCGACGACGACCAGCGGGACATCGCCGGGTTTTCCACCGACGCTGCCGGCGAACGGGACCAGCGACAGCGCGCTCGCCAGCGCAATGCAGGCGACGGCGCGGGCGGCGAAACGAAGCCCCTCGCTCCGCTCCGCGACGCGCGTGCGGGCGCGAACGATGCGGGCGCCGCTCGCGAGGGCGCGCACGAGCATGGAATGGGACGGCGGAATCACGACGCCACCGCCCCAGAGCGCGCGCCGGGGGGCGAGCTCCGGGCGGTCGCGATGGGGCGGAACCCGCTGGCGCCGCTCGACCGCGGCCGCCCCGACGAGGGCGAGCGAGATCACCGCGAACCACGCGAAGGCGAGTCCGATGCCTAACATCGAAGCCCTGCGCGGCTCATGGGTTCGTGCTCCGCCGGCGCGCATGCAGCGTCACGAGCAGGCTCGGCAGCACGAGTGCGAGAGCGCCTTCGAGGGCATCGATCCCCTCGCGGCGCAGGGCGCCCACGCCGAGCAGCAGGACCACCGCGGGCAGCGCCAGGAAAGCCGTCGCGAGGAGCGTCCGGTGCATCCGAACTGGCTGCCGGGGCGAGCGCTGCGCCCGGGGCGAATGGCCGAAGGCGATCGGCTCGACGCTCACGCGGCTTCGCGCGCCGGCGGGCAGCCCGCGCCGCACGATCGCCGCGGCCACGGGGATCGCCACGACGGCGAAACCGAGCAGCCCGAGAAAGCAGAGCCACGCGAGAGCCCCTGCGACCGGACTCGCCTGCGGATCGAGCATCGCGCTCCCCATGCGTGCGCCGGTCTTTCGCCGTGAGCGCGCCATTCGTGCAGCGGGCGGCGGCGCCCACCCCAGGCGGCTCGACCGATCCCGAAGGGAATCGCAAAACTAGCCGTAGGCCCTCGGCGGGTCAATCAAATGGGCCCGCTCGACATCTGCTCTAGAGTCCACGCGTGAGTACTCCCACCGCTGTTCTCGGCGCCGGCAGCTTCGGCACCTCTCTCGCGGTGCTCGCGTCGCGGGCCCACGACGTCAAGCTCTGGTCCCGCCGCCAGGACGTGGCGATTTCGATCAACCGCGACCGCCGCAATCCCCGCTATCTCTCGGACATCGAGCTGCCCCCCGGCATCGAGGCGACCGCCGATCTCCGCGCGGCCCTCGCCGGGCGAGCGCTCGTGATCGTCGCCGTGCCGAGCCAGTCGATGCGGGGCGTGATGCAGGCGGCGGGCCCCTTCCTCGAGCCCGGGGCGATCATCGTGTCGGCGGTGAAGGGCATCGAGTTCGAGACCGGGCTCACGATGCACGGTGTCCTCGAGGACGTCCTCGCCCCGGTCCACCACCCGCGCCTCGTCGCGCTCTCCGGGCCCTCGTTCGCGTCGGAGATCGCGCGCCAGCGGGCGACGATGGTGACCCTCGCCTGCTACGAGGAGGCGCACGCGATCACGGTCCAGGCGGCGCTCTCGTGTCCCTGGTTTCGCTGCTACACGCAGCGCGACGTGATCGGGGTCGAGACCGCGGGCGCCCTCAAGAACGTGATCGCGATCGCGGTCGGCATCTCGGACGGCATGGAGGGGGGCCTCAATGCCCGGGCCGCCCTGATGACCCGCGGCCTCACCGAGATCACCCGCGTCGGCGTCGCCCAGGGCGCCGAGGCCGAGACCTTCCTCGGCCTGGCCGGCATCGGCGATCTCCTGTTGACTTGCACCGGCGACCTCTCGCGCAACCGCCGCATCGGCCTCGGACTCGGCCGCGGACGCAAGCTCGACGAGATCGTGGCCGAGCTCGGCGAGGTCGCCGAGGGCGTGCAGACGACCCGGGCCGCGGTTCGACTGGCCGCACGACTCGGTGTCGAGGTCCCGATCACGAACATGGTGCGCGCCGTCATCGATGGGGAGAAGACCCCGGCCGAAGCGGGCTACGCGCTGATGACCCGGCAGCTGCGAAGCGAACGGGATCCCGAGACCTGAGGCGAATCCGTTCGCATATAAATAAACCCCATGCCCACAAGCGAAATCACTCTCGATCAGGCCCCGATCGGCCACCCCGTCCGGGTCGCTTCCGTGAGCGGGGACGACGCGATTGCCCGGCGTCTGGCCGACCTCGGCATCCGCCCGGGGTTGACGGTCGAGTGCCTGCGCCGGGCGCCGCTCGGGGACCCGTCGGTCTTCGAGCTCTGCGGCTATCAGCTCTGCCTGCGAAGATCAGAAAGCGCTCGCGTTCGCGTTGTTGAGGTCGGGAGCGAGATCGGGGGCGAGGTCGGCGTCGAGATCGCAGGGTCGGGCGCCGCTCGGCTGTAGTCGAAGAGATGAGCACGTGCCTTGTCTTAGCACTGATCGGGATACCGATCGCCGGGAAGACGACGCTGGATCGGGTCCACCAGGCGATGCTCCTGTTCGCCGGCG
>JANMTD010000506.1:0-5541 GCA_031390075.1 Deltaproteobacteria bacterium
GATATTGCCCGGGTAGAATGAATTCGCCGCTGAACCTCGACCTGAAATTCGGCATCGCGAACCTCTCTGAGGCGATGGCCCCTTGGTTCTGGCTCGGCTCATTGGAACTGCGACCCTGGTTCTGACCATCGTGTCGTGTCAGTCCCCGCGTCAATCGAACGAGATGGATGCTGCGCCCGACCGCAGTCGTCCGCGAGTGGAGCTCGGGTTTGACATCGATGGCCAGGGAAGGCCCGAGAACCTTCGCGTGCTGCGCGCAAGCATGGGCCATGAATCCGACGAGGTCGTGACCACGGCCTTCAGCCAATGGATCTTCTGCCCGCGCGGGTTCGACAAGAAGGAGCAGTCGATTCGTTTCGACTTCGAGGTCGGATGCTCAGCCGGCCGTTGCGTCGATGGCAGATGACGCTGCATTCGGTTCGTGCCATTCGCGCCGGTCGCTGTACTCTCGACCTGAATCTCGAGCGCGGACTCGCCGCTGAGAGTTGATCCGTCATGCGGCTCCAGTGATGCTCCGAATTCAACAAGCGAATCTTGCAGACCCGAACCATGTATCGGCAACGGTTGCGCTCGTGGATTCCTACGCACGAGGCCCAGGCGGCCAGAACGCTCCCCTGTCCGAGCTTGCTCGGTCCAATATGGGAACGGGACTCTCCGAACATCCCATGGCGACGGTCCTGCTTGCGTTTCTTGACGAGCGGGCCGTGGGAGTCGCGATCTGCGTGTGGGGATTCTCGACCTTCGCTGGAAGGCCAAGCGTGAATATCTGCGATTTCGCAGTCCTGCCCGAGTTTCGAAACAAGGGTGTGGGGCGAGCCCTGTTGGAAGAAGTCGAGACCCGCGCCCGACTTCGCGGCTGCTGCAAGCTGACTTTGGAGGTCCATGATTCGAACGACGGGGCGAAGCGGCTCTATCGGAGATTCGGATTCGGCCCGTGGGACTCGACGACCCTCTTTGTATCGAAGCCGCTGTAGCATGACCGGTCGGGGGACCCAAAGCTCGCTTCGAGGCGACCCGGCTCCACTTCGATCGCCGGCTCGATCTCGTCGCCTGGTCACCGGAGGACGAGCCCGACCGAGAGTGCGACCCCCGACGCGCTTCGCACTAGGGTGGAAACGCTCAGTGCGTTATGCATGAAGAGTGCTGATGCGCAGGGTTCTCGTCGTTCTCATCATGCTCGTCGCGATCCCGGCAACTGCTCAGGTCACCGATCGCCATCGCGAATCCGTCGTCGAGCTACTCACGCTGATGGACGTCGAGCGCAGCGTGACCGGCGGCGCTGCGGCGATGACGGATGTGATGTTGCAGCAGAATTCGACGTCGACCTGGCGGCAACTCCACCTAACCGGTTCGCAGGTTCCCCTGTCGATATCGGTGCCCATCCGAAGAAGCTCGCAATCGCGCTTCGGACGTTCAGCTCGCTCGCTTCAACTCTACGACTTCTCTTTTGAGCCGAGGTCCGAGCTTGTCCTTCTCGATCTCGAGGTCGTAGTGCGACTGCAGGTTGATAAAGAACCGCTCCGACGTCCCGAAGTACCGAGAGAGACGGAGAGCCGTGTCTGCGGAGATGCCCCGTTTGCCCTGGACGATCTCGTTGATTCGACGCGGAGGGACGCTGATTTCCTTGGCGAGTCGGTACTGTGAAATTTCAAGAGGGCCGAGGAACTCCTCGGACAGGATCTCGCCAGGGTGAATCGGCTCTAGTTTTTTCAGTTTCCTCGCTGCCATGTTCTCACCCCCTGTGGTAGTCCACGATCTCCACCTCGGTCGCTTGCCCGTTCGACCAATTGAAGCAGATCCGCCACTGGTCGTTGATCCTGATGCTGTACTGCCCCGTCCGATCGCCTCTCAAGCGCTCGAGTTTATTTCCTGGCGGCACGCGCAAATCCTCAACCCGCTCTGCGGCGTCGAGTATGAGCAGCTTACGAAGGGCCTGCCGCTGGATCTCCTTGCTCCACCTTGAGACTCGGACTCGATTGAAAACACGATCGGTATCGGAATCCGAGAACGAGCGGATCATGAACCAGAACTTACCGAGCTCGTGTATTAACGCAATACGTTACTATATCGCGGTGTCTAGGATTCAACCGTTCTGTCAAACAGCTTCAAGTCCTCTGCTCGACCTCGCAGGATTCAGAACGATCGATCTGCGGCCGCAGCCGTACCCGACCCGAGTACTCCAGTTCACGGTGTTCAACAATCCCGTTTCCGATCCGCGGATTTCGCGCAGCCTATCGTCGGCCCGCCGTATCAAAGCGTCACTCCATCTGCGTCGTGACGGGAGGCTAGACGAATGACCTTTTCCGACCTCGGCAGCATCGGCGATGCTCGTCGCTGTCTTCGCAACGCTCGTCACGCTGGGGTATCTCGCCGTCCAGATTCGCCAGAGCAATCGCTCGAACGAAGTGATCGCGATGCGCGGGACGGAGAGCGGCTGGATCCAGCTTCGTTGGAAGCTGGTCGATGCGGACGATTGGCTGGGCTTCGAACGGAGCCTCGCATTCATCATCGGGTCGCAGGGCGGCAGGCGGGCGTACGAACGGAACGAAAATTTTCTCAGTCCCAAATTCGTGGATTCTGTCGATCGAATGCTCGAGCAGGCCGACCCCGGCGCGCGAGCTTTTGCATGAAAATCAGCCATCCGGCGACGTCTGCTGTCCATTCGCCGACAATTCAAAGTTGGATTCGCGCCTCAACGATTCAGCTCTACCTCCTTCTCCTCGCATTCCATAGCGCTCCCGCACTCGCAGACTCGCCCAAAGGCGTCTCGTTGAACGACGTATCGGTTCATCTTTTCCTCGAAAACAAAGGTCAGTGGTCTGCTGACGTCTCCCAGGACCCGGATTTCCTGGCGTGGAATTTCCACCCGATGGGTTCCGGCTTCACGGACAGGGACAGGTTTGACACGTTCATGATCAAGGTTCGGTTCTTGGCGCGAGGTGAGACCTACGAGCCCGCAACGATCGCAACCGTACGCTTGATCTCGAAGCGGACGAAGAAGGTCATCGTCTCGAAGACCGTACGCGAACTCTACGTAGGTGCGAATCGGGAAGTATTCGTTCCCCTCGTCGTGGAGGATCACGTTTGCGAGCCCATGACGGTCGAGGTGACGGAGTCGAAGAAGGTACTGACTCGAAACCTGGAAATGGCATGCGGGGAATGACTCATCCTTCACACCACGCATCGAGTTCACGCCAAGTATTCCTTCACGCCCGATCCACTCGGCACTGAAAGCAGTTGAACTTCGACCGGACGTGGACGTAGGCGACTTCCGGATCGGCGAGGATCTTCTCGCAAGTCGTCTTGATCTCCGTACCGCGGACGACGGATCCGGCTTCGTACCTGATCCAGTCATCTTGGCCATACCCTCGCACGATCGCGGGATCGAGGAAGTCGAACCAGGTCGGCACGGTGTCCGCTCGATACCTCTCGCACGGCTCGGCGTGAAGGAAGATCGGACCCGATTCTGCGTAGGGGTGGAGGCCAGAGAAGGGCCGGTAGGCCAGTACGAGCTTCTTCTCCCCCGATGGAATGAGCCGCAGACAGTGGCGGCACGGATTCGCGAGCCCCTCGGCGACTCGAATCAGGGCCGGTTGGCCATTCGAGTCGACACCGCCGTTCCAGAACCCCATGCATTCTTCACTCGAGATCCCGCTGATTCGAAGCGTCATGCTCGCATTCTCCCGGCCTCGGGGTGCCCCGAGTTGGCAGGAGGAGTGAAGCATCCGAACGAGGATGATCACTCCGTTTCTGGACTTCGAACTCGAAGCCTTCGGACGAGTGCACGCAGCTCGCTCCGCGATATGATGCCGTAAGCCACCGCGAGGGAGACCCCCGATGACCGACTTCGAGCTGAACGGCAAACCGATCCAGGTCGACGCGCCCGACGAGACGCCGCTCCTCTGGATCCTCCGCGACCACCTCGGCCTGACTGGCACGAAGTTCGGTTGCGGCAAATCCCTCTGCGGCGCCTGCACCGTCTACCTCGACGGCACGCCCGCCCGCTCCTGCCAGATTCCGCTCTCGGGCATCGCGGGTCGCAAGATCACGACGATCGAGGGCATCGAAGGCCGCGTCGCCCTCGCGGTGCAGAACGCATGGGACAAGCATCAAGTTGTGCAGTGCGGCTACTGCCAGTCGGGCCAGGTGATGGCGGCGACGGCGCTGCTCACGCAGAACGCCAAGCCCGACGACGCCGCGATCGAGGGCGCGATGGCCGGGAACCTCTGCCGCTGCGGGACCTACGGCCGCATCCGGCTCGCGATCCGAGCGGCCGCCCAGGATCTGGAGGGCTAGGCATGAGCGACACGAACACGCTGACTCGCCGCCGCTTCCTCGAAGTCACGGCCCTCGTCGGCGGCGGCCTCGTCGTCGGCTGCCAGATCGGAAAGAACACGGGCGCGGGCCCCCTCGCGGCCGGTACCGCGGCCGCAAGCGACGCTGCCCTCTTCAAGCCCAACGCCTGGATCGCGATCGGCCGCGACGGCGCGATCACGCTGACCTGTCCCCGCAACGAGATGGGCCAGGACGTCCACACCGCCCTCGCCATGCTCCTCGCCGAGGAGCTCGAGGTCGATCCGCGCGAAGTCACGGTCGTGCAGGCGCCGGTCGATCCCGCGTACACGAACTCCCTGCTCGGCGGCCAGGTGACAGGCGGCAGCACCAGCGTCCGCGACGCCTGGGAGCCACTGCGCCGCGGGGGCGCGACCGCCCGCACGCTGCTCGTCGCCGCGGCCGCCGCGCATTGGAACGTACCCGTTTCCGAGTGCAGCGCCGAGGGCGGACTCGTGAGGCACGCGAAGCACGAGAGCCTTCGTTATGCCGCACTGGCCGAGGCGGCGTCGCGCCTTCCGGTCCCCGAGCCCGCCGCGATCGCGCTGAAGCCCGCGAGCGAATTCCGCGTCATCGGAAAGCCGATGCCGCGCCTCGACGGCGCCGACAAGGCGCGGGGCCGGACGCGCTACGGCATCGACGTCTCGCTCCCGGGCATGGTGCATGCGGCGCTCGCGATGTGTCCCGTGCTCGGAGGCAAGGTCGTCTCCTTCGACGGCGAGAAGGCGAAGAGCCGCGCGGGCGTTCGCGCGGTCGTCGACATCGGCGAGGGCGTCGCCGTCGTCGCAGATCATTATTTCACGGCGAAGTCCGCCCTCGCCGACCTCGACATCCGTTGGGACGAAGGGCCGGCCGCCGCGCTCGATTCCGGCGCGATCCAGACCGCCCTCGAGCACGCCGTCAGCGTGCCCGGCGCCGTCGTGCGCCAAGCGGGCGATGCGAACGCGGCGCTCGCGAAGGGCATGGCGATCTCGGCGCGTTATTCGACCCAGCTCCTCGCCCACATGACCCTCGAGCCCCAGAACTGCCTGGCCCTCGTCGGGGCGGATGGCGTCGACGTCTACGCGAGCACGCAGATTCCGCAGGGTGCGCAGGCGATCGCAGCGGAGGCGGCGGGCGTCGCGCCCGAACGTGTGCGCGTCCACTCGCAGCAGATCGGCGGCGGCTTCGGACGGCGGCTCGATTACGACTTCGTCGGGCAGGCGGTGA
>JANMTD010000605.1:0-3032 GCA_031390075.1 Deltaproteobacteria bacterium
CGAACGTAGGAGATGTCGAGGCGGACACGTTCGTCGAAGTCGATCTGGCCGCGTGCGGCGACCTGCCAGAGACCCGTCAGGCCCGGCAGGGCCTCGAGTCGCTCGGTGTGCCAGAGATCGTAGGTATCGGTATCGAACGACGTCGGCCGCGGACCGACGAGACTCATGTCGCCCCTGATGACGTTCCAGATCTGGGGCGTCTCGTCGAGACTCGTCTTGCGAAAGAACTTGCCGAGTCGCGTCACGCGCGGATCGTTCGCGACCTTGAAATCAGGTCCGATCATCCCGTTCTTCGTTTTGATCTCTTCCTTCATGCTCGCAGCGTTCGGGACCATCGTCCGGAACTTGTACATCTTGAATCGCCGGCCCCCGAGCCCCGTGCGCTCCTGCACGAAGAGAAGCGGGCCGCGACTCGATAGCTTGACCAGGAGCGCAGACGCGAGCAGGACCGGGAGCAGGAGAGGCAGCAACAGCACGCACACGGCTAGATCGAGCGCACGCTTGCTCGCGTGGTAGGTCGCTCCAATCCGACGCCGTCCACGCGGCGAAGAATCGCGCAGACCCCGTTGTCGGGTCGGTGAACCCGCTATGTTCATCGAGGTGGCCAACGTGAAATTTGCTCCGCTACCGAACCGCAGGTTCAGATTTTCTTTGTGATCCAGATAACAAAGTGACCGAATTGCAAATAAAATAATGGAGGGTAATAGCCACAACCTTAACATTTCTGACGAAACCTTCACGATTCTCATCGAAGGGCTGCATCGCAAGTGCATTGCGAAGGCAAGTTCGCGAGGACGGCAGATCCTCTCTTGAGTTTATTCGCGGAATCCGTAAACGTGGGGAACAGCCAACACCTTTTGGAGGCGGACGCGGCCACGTGCTCCAGTCCCATCGGCAGGCCCACCCCCAATCTCCAGCCACGCAGCGATGACGCTGCTCGTCGGATCCTCCCTTGAGTGACATCCACCTTCCCAGCGCACCCGATCCCCGCGAAGCCGGGAAGCAGCCCGAGGTTCGACTCGAGCTGACCCGTGCGGGCGTCGAGCAGGTCCTCTCGCTGTACTCCCAGGAGCAGGGCTCGCGCCACGCCGAGAGCGCATTCACGATCCGCTTCGAGGATCTGCAGCAGGCGATTCGCGAGCGCCGCCAGATGCTCGTCGTCGGATTGGCCGCGGGGATCGCCGTCGGCGTGCTCATCTTATTGGCGAGCACCACCCTTTATTCCACCGGAGCCCAGGTCGTGCTGGAGCGCCGGGACGTTTCGGGTCGGGTGACGGCAGAGAATGCCGGGACGGGTGGCTCGGCCTTCGTCGCGACCCAGGCCGAGGTGATGGCGAGTCGTTCGGTCGTCGAGCGAGCCGTCGCGTCGATCCCGCGTGCCGAGCATCTCGATGAAGACGATGACGCGACCCTCGACGCGCTCGAATCCGTGGTCGCGACGCCGATCACCGGAACGCAGGTCATCGCGCTCGGTTATCTCGGTCCCGATGCAAACCACGGTGTCCGACTCCTCGAGGCGATCGTCGCGAGCTATCGGACGGTCATCGTCGACCTCGAGCAGCAGCGCCAGCAGCAGGAGCTCGATGCGAAGCAGATCGAGATCGGCCTGCTCGAAAAAGAAGCGCTCGAAATCGAAGGGCAGATCGATTCACTCCGCGTCGAGCACGGGGTCCTCGGAAGCGGCGAGGACGCCGCCGAGGCCCAGGCGCAGACCCTGCGCGACTACGCCCAACAGATCGCCAACGTCCGCAACGAACGGATCGCCCTCGAGAACCGCCTCGCGACCGGCGGCAAGCGACTGGCGATTCTCGATCCCGCCATGCGGGAATTGCAGAGCCGGCTCTGGGAGGCGGAGGCCGAGCTCGCTCGCGTCCAGCTGACGTTGATGCCGAAACATCCGGCGGTCGAGGCCGCACAGCAGGAAGTCGACGTATTGCGCAAGCAGCTGAACGTGAATTCGAGCGCGACCCCCGCGGCGCTGCGGCGCGACATCGATGCGACCGTCGGGCTCGAGACGCAGCTGCATCTCGCCTACACCCGTGAACAGGAACGAATGTCCACGATCGAGGCCCACCGCCGTGAAGAGCGACTGCTGATCTCCGAGCTCGACCGGATTCGGGAGATGGCGGATGCGAGGCGCAGTGAGCTCGTCGACCAGCGCCTGCAGACCCGTCTCGCGGAAGTGGGCGAGGTCGGCGTCACGGCGCGCATCATCGAGGCTCCCACCCTGCCCGATTCCGCGACCTGGCCGCGGCCCAAGCTGATCCTCCCGGCCACGGCTCTCCTGGGCCTGCTGGGTGGCCTGGCGGCGGCGGTGATCTCGCTGCGCCGGAACCGCGACGACTGGGGCCCGCCGGTGGCAGCCAGCACCACGGGGATCCAGATTCGATGAAGGCGCTCGCCGGACAGGCCGCGTCCCTCCTCGCCCGCACGGGAATCCTCGGGGCCCTCGAGCTGGCCGATCGAGCGACCGATCGCGTCGGCATCCTGACCTACCACCGAATCGACGAGCTCGATGCCGAGCCCGATCTCGATCCGGGACTCATCAGCGCGACGCCCGCGGATTTCCGCGCCCAGATGGAGGTGGTCGCGACGCACTACAACGCGATCTCTCTCGAGGAGCTGCTCGCAGCCCATCGCGAACGGCGATCCCTGCCGCGACGCGCCGTGCTCCTGACCTTCGACGACGGCTATCAGGACTTCGCGAAGAACGCATGGCCCGTCCTCAAGGTTCTCGGTCTCCCGGCCGTGCTCTTCGTCCCCACCGACTTTCCGGACAAGGCGGGCCCGGGCTTCTGGTGGGACCGGCTGCACTCTGCGCTCACGCGGACCCGCGAGTCTGAGATCGAGGTCGCGGGAATCGGGCGACTCCCGCTGACCGATGCAGAACAGCGCCGGACCGCGCTTCGCCGGCTTCGCAACCAGGCCAAGACGCTGCCGCATGCGGAAGCGCTGCGCTGGATCGACGACCTGATCGAACGACTCGCGGAAGTCCCTCGACTCCATCGTGTGCTCGGATGGGCAGCACTTCG
>JANMTD010000006.1:0-9181 GCA_031390075.1 Deltaproteobacteria bacterium
GCCTTAACGTGACCTATACCGTAATGAGCAAGCGTAAACTACTTCAACTAGTGAATGAAAATAATGTCAGTGGTTGGGATGATCCGCGTATGCCAACCTTAAGCGCGATGCGCAGAAGGGGTTACCCGACGATCGCCCGCGTCAATGGCCACGCGCTCGCGGGCGGGCTCGGACTGATGTGCGCCTGCGATCTCGCGATCGCCGTCGACTCGGCGAGCTTCGGTGTCCCCGAGACGGGGGTCGGCCTCTTCCCGATGATGATCCTCCCCTATCTGCTGCGGGCGATGCCGCGCCGAAGACTCCTCGAGTGGTGCATCACCGGCGCGCGTTATGGCGCCGTCGACGCGCTCGAGGCGGAGCTCGTGAATCGCGTCGTCCCCGCCGCCGATCTCGACCGCGAGCTCGGGAGCCTGCTCGCCCAGATCACGTCCCGCTCGCCGACGGCGATCCGCCTGGGCAAACGCGGCCTTCGCGCCGTCGAGGACATGGCCCTCGCACAGGCCTTCGAATACGCCGGGCTGATGCTGCCCAACATGGCGCGCACGGAAGACGCTCGCGAAGGCTTCCGCGCCTTCCGCGAAAAGCGCCGTCCCGAATTCAGCGGCAACTAGCGATGAGCCAGATCCCGGGAATCGGGAAGGTGCTGATCGCGAACCGCGGCGAGATCGCCGTGCGGATCGCTCGGACGCTCACCCGGCTGGGGATCGCCTCCGCCCTCGTCGCTCATGCCGAGGACGAGGACAGCCCGGCCGCACGATCCGTCGACGAGGTCCACCGGATCGAGGGAACCACTCCCGTCGCAAGCTACCTCGACGGGGCGCAGGTGATCGGGATCGCGAAGCGGATCGGCGCCGACGCGATCCATCCGGGATACGGATTCCTGTCGGAGAACGCGGACTTCGCCGAAGCGGTGATCGCAGCGGGCCTCCGCTGGATCGGGCCGTCGCCGAAATCGATGCGCATGCTCGGCGACAAGATCGAGGCCCGTCGTTTCGTGGCGAAGCTCGGGGTTCCGCTCACCCCTTCGGCCTCCGAAGAGGACGATCCGAAGAGCTTCCCGGCGCGCGCCGCGAAGAACGGCTTTCCGCTCCTCATCAAGGCCTCGGCCGGCGGCGGTGGCAAGGGCATGCAGATCGTCCGCGACGCAGACGCCCTGCCGCAGGCGATCCTGCTCGCCCGCTCGGCGGCGGGGCGTTATTTCAAGGACGAACGCATCTACGCCGAGCGCTACGTCGAGTCGCCCCGCCATATCGAGGTCCAGATCCTCGCCGATACCCACGGCCAGGTCTTCCACCTCTTCGAGCGCGACTGCTCGATCCAGCGCCGCTTCCAGAAGTTGATCGAAGAGACCCCGGCCCCGGGGCTCTCGCCGGCGCTCCGAAGCTCGATCTGCGAGCGCGCCGTCCAGATCGCCCGCGCCGCCGACTACCACAATGCGGGCACAGTCGAGTTCATCCTGGCGCCGAACGGCGAGTACTATTTTCTCGAGATGAATACGCGGCTCCAGGTCGAGCATCCCGTGACCGAGCTCGTGACCGGGATCGATCTCGTCGAGCAGCAGCTGCGCGTCGCCGCCGGCGAGAAGCTGGCGCTCCGGCAGGAGACGATCCGGGTCGACGGGGCGGCGATCGAGTGTCGGCTGTGTGCCGAGGATGCCGACCACGACTTCCGTCCGGCGACAGGCGAGTTGCTCGTCTTTCGACCGGCGGAGGGGCCGGGGATCCGCTTCGACGGCGGGATCGCCGAGGGCCAGCGGATCACGACGGCCTTCGACCCGATGCTGGCGAAGCTGATCGTCCACGCGGTCGACCGCAAGAGCGCGACCCTGCTCGCGATCCGCGCCCTCGAAGAGACCGTGATCCTCGGCTGCACGACCAACTCGAGCTTCCTCGCCCGCGTCCTCGCGCATCCAGAATTCCAGGCGGGACGGGTCGAGACCGGATTCATCCCGGCGCATGCCGACTCGCTCGCCGCCCCGCCTCTCGAGGACGCTGAGCGACGGGTCCTGCTCGCCGCCGCGGCGCTCTCGAATCGCGACTTCCTCGAACGCGTGCATGCCGTGCCCGAACCCTTCGGCTCGATGGGCGCCTGGCGGAACTGAGGACGAACGTGGGATACGACTTCAGCCTCGAAGACCGCGACGCGCGCGTGACCCCGGCCCGGACCGGCGCGGCTCTCGACTTCGGAATCGAGCTCGAGATCGACGGGCGGACGCTGCGCGCGGCGCTCGAGCCCGGGACGAGCGACGGCGAGTTCATCCTCACCCTCGACGGTCAGCGCGAGCGGCTCTTTGTCGCGACCCGGCACGACGTCCACTTCGTCCACTGGCGGGGTCGCAGCCATCGCATCGAGGCGTGGAACGCCCTCGACCGGATTCGACAGGCGGCGATCCTCGCGGGCGGCGCCGAAGAGGTCCGAGCCCCGATGCCGGGCGTCGTCGTCTCGGTCGCCGTCGAGAACGGCGCCGAGGTCGCACGAGGAGCCCTCCTGCTCACGATCGAGAGCATGAAGCTCCAGACCGCGATCACGGCGACCCACGCGGCCCGGGTCACCGAGGTCTGCGTCGCCGCCGGGGATCATTTCGACCAGGGAAGCCCGCTGATCCGCCTCGAAGCGCTCGCGGCACACGCTGGAGAGGAGCGGAAGTCATGATGCGCCGCATCGAGAGCCGGGTCGATCGCCACGCTCCGCTCTATCAGCGCTTCCGCGCCGCGAACCTCGCGCGCATCGACGAGTTCCGCCGCCGCCAGAGCGACGCGCGCTTCACGCGGCCCCAGCGCGACCTCGATCGCCTCGCGCACCACGGCAAGCTCTTCGTCCGCGACCGGATCGAGCGCCTGCTCGATCCGGGGACGCCCTTCCTCGAGCTCTCGTCGCTGGCCGCCAACAGCGAATACGACGGCGAATCGAAGAGCGCGAGCGTCGTGACGGGGATCGGCATCGTCGCCGGCCGCGAGGTGATCGTGCGCGCCGACGATCCCTCCATCAAGGGCGGGGCGTGGTATCCGCTCACGGTCAAGAAGAACGTGCGCTGCCTCGATATCGCGATCGAGAACCGGCTGCCGGTCGTCCACATGTGCGACAGCGCGGGCGGCTTCCTGCCGCTCCAGTCCCAGCTCTTCGCGGATCGCGTCTCGGCGGGCCGGATCTTTCGCAACCAGTCGATCCTGTCGCAGATGGGCGTCCCCCAGCTCTCCCTCGTCTTCGGACACTGTACGGCCGGCGGCGCCTACATCCCCTCGCTGTCGGACTACTCGGTCATCCTGCGCGGCAACGGCGGAATCTTCCTCGGCGGACCGCCGCTCGTGAAGGCCGCGACCGGCGAGATCGTCGACGCGAACACCCTCGGCGGCGCCGACGTCCACACGCGCGTGAGCGGTGTCGCCGACTACGCCGCCGATTCCGAAGAGGAAGCGATCCTGCTCGGGCGCGAGATCGTCGCCCAGTGGACGCGGGGCGAGAAGACGCGGATCGAGAGCCGCGAGCCCGAGCCCCCCGCCTACGACCCCGCCGAGCTCTACGGAATCATCCCCGACGACATCAAGATCCAGTTCGACATGCGCGAGGTCATTGCCCGCATCGTCGACGGCAGCTATTTCCACGAGTACCAGCCCGACTACGGCACGACGCTGGTCTGCGGCTACGCCTTCATCTGGGGCCAGAAGGTGGGCATCCTCGCCAACAACGGGGTCCTCTTCAACGACTCTTCGCTGAAGGGAGCCCATTTCATAGAGCTCTGCAACCAGAACCGGACGCCCCTCGTCTTCCTCCAGAACATCACGGGCTTCATGGTCGGCCGCGAATACGAGGCGCGCGGCATCTGCAAGGACGGGGCGAAGTTCATCATGGCCCAGTCGTGCAGCGTCGTGCCGAAGTTCACGGTGATGGTGAATGGGTCCTTCGGCGCCGGCAATTACGGCATGTGCGGGCGCGCCTACGACGGTCGCTTCATCTTCAGCTGGCCGAACCACCAGATCGGGATCATGGGCGCCGAGCAGGCCGCGAATACCCTCGCCGACGTCAAGATCCGCCAGCTCGAGCGCGCTGGGAAGACGCTCGCAGCGGAGGAGATCGAGGCGATCCGACGGCCCGTGCTCGAGTCGTTCGAGCGGGAGTCGACCGCCTACTACGCGACGTCCCAGCTCTGGGACGATGGCATCATCGATCCGGTCGACACGCGCAATGCCCTCGGCATCGCGATCAGCGCCTCGCTCCACACGCCGATCGAGCGGCCGAGCTACGGGGTCCTCCGCCTGTGACGCAATCCGACGCAGCCGCCGCGGCGTTCTCCGACGAAGAGCTGCTGACCCTTCCGACCGTCTTCCGAGCGGATCTCTTCGCGGGCAGGACGGTGCTCGTGTCGGGCTCGGGAACGGGGATCGGGAAGGCGACGGCGTGCCTCTTCGGCCGGCTCGGGGCGCGGCTCGTCCTCTGCGGGCGAAGCGAAGAAAAGCTCGCGGCGACGGCCCGGCTGCTCGAACGGATCGGCGCGCCCTGCGTCGTGCAGCCGACCCACATCCGCGAGCCCGAGCAGGTCGACGCGCTCTTCGCCCGGATCGAGGCCGAGGGGCTCCTCCCCGATGTCCTGATCAACAACGCGGGCGGCCAGTATCCCCAGTCCTCGCTCGAGCTCTCGGACAAGGGCTGGCGGGCCGTGGTGGACACGAACCTGAACGGCACCTGGACGATGATGCAGCGGGCCGCGCGCTTCTGGCAGCGCGCGCAGGTCGGCGGTTCGATCGTCAACATCGTGGCGCCCTATCGCCGGGGGATGTACGGCCTCGCGCATACCGTCGCGGCGCGGGCAGCGGTGGCCCATCTCTCGCAGAATCTTGCCGTCGAGTGGGCGCCATCGGGCATCCGGATCAATTGCGTGCTCCCCGGTCCCATCGCGACGGAGGGACTCGCGGTCTATTCGGACGAAGCGCGTGAAGCGCTCGCGTCGAGCAATCCCCTGAAGCGCCTCGGCGACGCCCAGGACATCGCACAAGCCTGCATCTATCTCTCGGCCACCTCGGGCAAGTTCATCACGGGCGAGGTCCTCGTCGTCGACGGGGGACACCAGCACTGGGGCGAGCTCTGGATGGCCGGCCGACCGGCCTACTACTCGGAGGCCGCGGCCGGAAAGAGCACGACCTCGTCGTAGCGCGGCAGGGTCGTGATGCGCAGGCCCGGGATCGCCGCCTGCTTCTCCTTCAAGAAGTCGAGTGTCCGGTCGCCGTCCCCCGACAGGAAGCTCGCCGCCCGGATCTCGCCGGTGAAGGGACCTTCGATCGGGCCCGTGAGACTGTCCCAGTGGATCGGAATGATCCACGAGGCGCCGGTCGCGGAGATCGTCTCCCGCCAGTAGCGCTCGCGGTAGTCGGCAGTCTGGGTCCCGAGGCCGCCGATGCCGAGGAACACGACGTCCGCATCGAAGCCCGCGAGGCCGCCCTCGACATAACCCGCGCTTCCCTGCACCAGAAATGTTCCGAGCGGATGGCGAACGTGGATCGCATACGGCGTCCCCAGGCGATAGTCGAAGGCACCGACGGGCGGGACCAGCGGCGACTCGATCTCGG
The DNA here is from genome assembly GCA_031390075.1 of Deltaproteobacteria bacterium. Lineage (GTDB taxonomy): Bacteria > Myxococcota_A > UBA9160 > UBA9160 > UBA4427 > UBA4427. Next base: position 5,562 of record JANMTD010000006.1, read on the forward strand.
GATGCTCGAGCGCCTGCTCGCGAACCTCGGGGTCGGGGAACTCGAAATGCCGCGTCTCGATCAGCGTGATCTCGAAGCGGCCGAAGCGCTCCGGCTCGCGATTCCGCGCGAGGCGGATCTGTTCTTCAGGAAGGCCCAAGCCCCGGGCGATGTTCGCCGTCGACGGCGAGCCCAGCAGCAGGGCGCCGGTCCGCCTGGCCACCTCGGGCGAGTCCATCGCGTGATCGAAATGCGAGTGGACCGGAATCACGACCGCGAGGCGATCGACGCCATTGCGCTCGAGGCCGCGCGCGATCGCCTCGGGATCCGGCGCGATCTCGCCACGCAGGAGGTCTCGGGGTCCGAAGCGCGAGAACCAGCCGTCGACCATCCAGGCCGTCTCGCCGTCCGAGAAGAGGAGCGTTGAGGTTCCCGTGAAGCGGACCGTGAGCGATCCGGGAGCGATCGACGCGCTTCCCGCGACGGCCCACGCGGGGTCGACGGGCGGCGGCGCGGTGGTCCCGAAGAGATACGCCGCCACCGCCGCGAGGACGACGACGAGCAGGGCCAGGCCCGCGACGAGCGCACGGACGATGCCGCTCCCGCGCGCACTCGCCTCAGACCCCGTCACGCCGCCGCCGTGTACACCGGATCGTGAAGCCCGATGAGCGGCGAGCGGGCCCGATCGGCGAATGCAAGGGCGCACGACATCCGATTCACTCCTTCGCGGGGTGTTCCGTCTCCGCAACGCTTGCGGAGACGGACGTTCTTCTTCTACTACAATGCGCAAATCAGAGTCAATCGATTTCGCGACACCCGGGGTCATGCCTGCGATACTGCGAATGGATCCTGCGAATGGGTGGGGGGACGATGATTCGCGATGCAACGCGTGCGTGACGCCCGGGCCGCCCACGCCCCCGCTTTCGTCGCCGCGGTCTGGCTGCTGCTGATCGGCCTCGGCTGCGCCAGCGGCTCGCCGCGACGTCAGCTGAGCTACGAGCCGGAGGCGTTTCGCGCCGCGCTGAAGGCGCGCGTCCCCGAGCTCGGGGATACGCTGACGCGAGCCCCCTTCGAAATCGATCCGATCTACGTCGAGCGCGCCCGCGAGCTGATCGAGGCGGCTCCGCTCGGCCCGCCGCGGATCCAGGCCCTCATCGATTTCCTGATGAAGCCCGAGCCCCAGGGACTCGGCCTGGTGTACGACTGGTCGATCTCGGCGACGGCGGAGCGGACGATCGAGCTCCGACGCGGGAATTGCTTCGCGATGGCGAGCGTGATGGTGGGACTCGGGCGCGGTCTCGGCTGGCCGATCTACTACGCCGAAGCCCGGCCGCCGGAGCCCGAGACCCAGCAATTCGAGGAGGTGATGGCCCTGTCGGATCACATGGTCGTGATGATCGTCGCCAAGACGGTCAAGCAGATCGTCGATTTCACGGGGCTCTTGAAGGACGGCTACGACATCAAGCCGATCTCGGATGTCATGGCCTACGCCCACCTGATCAACAACATCGCCGGTCAGCACGTGATGAACGAGGAGCACCCATCGACCGAGGCGGACTGGCAAGCCGCCCGCGAGGGCTTCGAGCTCGCGACGCGGATCGAGCCCTCGCTCGGGCGCGCCTGGAACAATCTCGGGATCGTCTACCGGCGCCTCGGCCGCGTCGATGACGCCCGCGACGCCTATCATCGGGCCCTCGAGCTCTAGGCCGGCTTCGGATCCGCACAACGCAACTTGAGCCTGATGGAGACGCGCTCCGAGGGCGGGACGAGCCTGATCCAGACGGAATCATCGAAACCATGAGGAAAGCCAACCCTTGAACGATCCCCTCGAAGGCATCGCCTTCTACGCCGTCTTCGTCTTCTCTGTGACGATCCACGAAGCGGCCCACGCCTGGGCCGCGATGAAGGGCGGCGACCTCACCGCCTACAACGGCGGCCAGGTCTCCCTCGATCCGATACCGCACATGAAGCGCGAGCCCTTCGGCATGGTCGTCCTGCCGATCCTGTCGGTCGCGATGTCGGGCTTTCCAATCGGCTATGCGAGCGCGCCGTTCAATCCGGACTGGGCCGCACGCCATCCGCGGCGCGCCGCCTGGATGGCGCTCGCCGGGCCCGGGGCAAATCTCGCGATGACCCTCGCCGCCGTGGCTGCGATCCGGATCGGCGTCGAGCTGGGCCATTTCAGCGCCCCCGATTCCCTCGCCATCCGCCAGGTGACGGCTGCCGTCGGCGATCCGGGGGGTCTCCTCGCCGCCGGCGCGTTCCTGCTCTCGATCTTCTTCTCGATGAATCTCCTGCTCTTCGTCCTCAACATGCTGCCCGTCCCGCCCCTCGACGGCAGCGGCGCACTCCCGCTCGTGCTGCCCGAGCGGTGGGTCGAGAGCTATCGGTCGCTCTTCAGCAATCCGATGGTCGCGATCCTGGCACTGCTCGTCGTCTGGAACTTCGCCGGCGAGGTCTTCCGCCCCTGCTTCTTCTTCGCTGTGGGTCTGCTCTATCCGGCAGTCGGCTACGAATGATGCCCCGCGCCTAGCGCAATCGGGGGTCGAAGCGGACCGATACGCCGCCCACCAGCTGGAACTGGATCGGCTCGGGGTCGTTCAGGCTCGAAACGAAATTGAAGCGTCCCTGCGCGTTGGTCTCGGAGACCGACATGTCGCGGTCGGTCGCGAACCACGACATCCGGCCCTCGATATAGAACCCCCACAAGAGCGGGCCCTGCTCATAGGCGTCGACGGAAAAGGTCTCCGTGATGCTGATGCCGTGGTAGAGCTCGAGATCGCCCTTGGCGTCGACGAAATCGGTCTCGATGAGCGTCGGAAGAACCGGGAGCGGCGGCGGCTGGGGGCGGGGCGCCGAAGTCCTTCGCTTGTATCGACCCTCCGCCTGCGCCGCCATGCCGATGTACTCGAAGCCCTGGGTGAAGTGGAACTGCTCCTGATCGATCGGGAGCGTGAAGTCCACCGCGAAGCCCAACATCCAGAGATAGTCGATCGAGGTCCGATTGCGCAGGCTGATGTCGCAGGTACTGGTATTGAATCCCCCGAGTGTGGAGGGGCAGTTGTCGGCATAGTCCGGATCGAACGGGATCCTGTTGAATCGATCGTCCCCTCGATTCGCGATCAGGCCCCGGGAGATCGGGGCCTGGAAGCCGCTCGTCAGGACGAGCCGCGGCCGTGTGATCACGGGCAGCTCGACCGGAGTCAGGAGATCCAGCCCGAACTCGAAGTGCTGCGTGATGAGCGAATCACCACTGTCCGAGAGCCGCGTGCTGCTCGTCTCGGTCGGAACCTGCCCCTCGCCTTTCTGCGGCTGGGCCAGGATGCCGAAACCGAAGCTGAGGCGGGGCTCCCAGCCAGGACCCTGATTCAGGTCCTCCGCCGACGCCGCATCCGTTTCGACCGGCGCTTCGGTACCCGCCTCATCCTCGGCCGCGGCACTGCTGGGCGAGAGCGCGCCGAGGGCGACCCCGAGCGCCATCCCGAATGAAAGAAGCGCGGCGAGCGTGCGTGCGCGGTCGGTTCGGGTCAAGACTGCTGCCCCTCCTCTGCGGTCGCCTCCGCCTGCTTCTGCTGCTGGCGGATCGCATTCATCCCGCGCACCGTCCGGACGACCTCGGGCGAAACGCCCTTCTCGGCCAT
>JANMTD010000009.1:0-1754 GCA_031390075.1 Deltaproteobacteria bacterium
CTGATCGCCGTCATGTCGTCCCAGAAGGAGATCGGTGTCTCGAAGAAGGGCTGGGCATTTCCGCAGCCCTCGGGCAGATCGAATGCGCTAATCACTAGCACGTCTAGCCGGCCGCTCTCGGCGATCAAGCGTGCTAACGCCGCCTCGATCTGCGCATCGGAGCGAAGATCGCAGACGATCGGAACCGCGACGCCTCCGAGCTCCGCCGCCTCCTTCACCGTCTTCGAGAGACTCCCGGGCAGCGCCCCGTCCCCTTCGTTGAGCGTCCGGCCGAGCACGTAGACCTTCGCCCCGGCCGCCGCGAGCTCGAGAACGCAGCCGCGGCCCACACCCCGCGATCCTCCCGCCACGATCGCGACCTTTCCGTCGAGTACGCCCACGTCGATCTCCTCTTTACACCCGCTCCACAACGGCTCGTCATGCGGGATCACCACCGTGCGGTACTTCACCCACCTCTCAACCGTACCAAGCTGGGCGGGGATTCACCGCAGGCCGATTCAGTCGCCCCGCCGTGCAAGTGCAGCCCGGCCTTCCGCGTGCCAGACTCGTCCCATGACCCAAGATCTCGCGCTCCTCGACGCGACTGCCCAGGCCGAGCTCATCGCCCGCGGCGAGCTGAGACCGATCGACCTCGTCGAGGCCGCCATCGAGCGGACCCTGCGCATCAATCCGCAGCTGAACGCCGTGATCCATCCGCTCTTCGACAAGGCGCGCGCCGAGGCCACTTCGCCGGCGCTCGCGAACGGTCCGTTTCGTGGCGTCCCGTTTCTCGTGAAGGACGCCGTCTGCACGACGGCGGGCGATCCCTATCACGCCGGCATGCGCTTCCTGAAACGCCACGCCTATCGCGCGCCAAGCGACAGCGAGCTCGCCCGGCGCTTCCGGGCCGCGGGCTTCGTGTTCGTCGGCAAGACGAATACGCCCGAGATGGCGCTCTCCGCGACGACCGAGCCCCTCGCCTACGGCGCGACGCGCAATCCCTGGAGCCTCGAGCACTCGACGGGGGGCTCGAGCGGCGGCTCGGCGGCGGCCGTCGCCGCGGGTCTCGCCCCGGTCGGCCACGCGAACGACATGGGCGGCTCGATCCGGATCCCCGCGTCGCATTGTGGGCTCGTCGGCCTCAAGCCCTCCCGCGGCCGCAGCACCCTCGCCCCCGCCTTCGGCGAGTACTGGGGCCCGCTGACCCACGAGCACGTCGTGACCCGCAGCGTCCGCGACTCGGCCGTCGTGCTCGACTGCATCGCCGGCCCCGCCGTCGGCGATCCGTACACGGCACCGCCCTTCGCGCGCCCGCTGCGCGACGAGCTGACGGCTCGACCGGGGGCGCTTCGCATCGGCGTCGTCACGTCGGCCGGCTCGCGCTCGGCGCATGCCGATTGCGTCACCGCCGTCGAGCGCACCGCGGCCCTGCTCGCCGAGCTCGGCCACCGCGTCGAGCTGGCTCGAATTCCCGAGCTCGACGCGCCCGTGATGGGACCATGGATCGCCCCCGCCATCGCCCGCGATCTCGATCGGTATGCCGCACTCGTCGGCGAGAAGATCGGCCCCGAGGACATCGAGCCCCTCAACTGGCTGATGGCCGAGCAGGGCCGCGCGATGAGCGCCGCCGAGTACGTGAAGCAGTCGGAGGAAGCCTGGAGCTGGGCCCGCTCGCTGTCCGTCTACTGGGGTCGCGACTTCGACCTGCTGCTGACCCCGACCTCGAGCGCGCCGCCGCCGCGGCTCGGTGAGCTCGGCCCGCTGACGCCGGTCAC
>JANMTD010000022.1:0-13314 GCA_031390075.1 Deltaproteobacteria bacterium
GGCGACCGCGCGGGCTAGGCTCTCGGTGCCCTTCGCGAAGGCGTCGATCTCGAATACCCCCATCGGACCGTTCCAGAGGATCGTTCGCGCGGAGGTGGCCGCCGCCGCATAGCGTGCGGCGGTCTGCGGACCGATGTCGACGCCCATCGCGCCTTCGGGAATCGTCTGGACGACGTGTGCTTCGGCGTTCGCGTTGAGACGCTCGGCGACGACGTGGTCGGTCGGCAGCAGGAGCGGGCATCCGCGCGCCTGTGCCCGCGCGAGCATCCGCCGCGCGTCGTCGTAGCGATCCGGCTCGACGAGCGAGCGGCCGACGGATTCTCCGCGGGCCGCGAGGAACGTGTACGCCATGGCCCCGCCGACGGCGACGGTATCGGCGCGCTCGATCAGGGCTTCGAGCACGCCGAGCTTGTCGGAGACCTTGGCGCCGCCGAGGAAGCAGACGAAGGGGCGCTCGGGCTTCAGTGCGGTCGCGAGCGCGGCGAGCTCGGCGGCGAGCAGATCGCCGGCGGCGACGATCGGCACGTGGGCGACCATGCCGGCGGTCGAGGCGTGGGCCCGGTGCGCCGTGCCGAAGGCGTCGTTCACGTAGACGTCGGCCAGGGCCGCGAGTGCCTTTGCGAAGCCGGGCTCGTTCTTCGTCTCCTCGCGGTGGAAGCGGAGATTCTCGAGCAGCAGGACCTCGCCGTCTCGCAGGCGCGCGACGGCCGCCTCGACCTCGGGACCGACGCAGTCGCTCGCCAGCTCGACCCGAGCTTTGAGGGCCGAGGCCAGGGCCCTCGCAACGGGGGCGAGGGAGAGCTTGGGATCCGCGGCATCCTTCGGGCGGCCGAGGTGGGAGGCGAGCACGATCCGGGCCCCGGCGGCGACGAGGCGCTCGAGCGTCGGAAGCGACGCGCGGATGCGGCTATCGTCGCTGATCTGGCCGCCGCTCAAGGGGACGTTCAGGTCGGCGCGGACGAATACACGCTTCCCGCGCAGCTCCGTCGAAGCGAGCAGTGCATCGAGAGATCGGATCGGCAAGGCGCGCGGACTCCATCCAAGCCGGGGGGCAGGGCCGCGCAATGTACCCGCCCTCCGATATGCTCTCAAGTATTCGACTTGACTTCCGTTTTTTACGTTTTGCGAGAGGCGAGCTCGGGGGGTGAGCGGGAATGGCCGTCCGGCCGGGAGCGAAGAGCGGACGCGGTGCGCCGGGTCTCGCCGAGCTGGGTCTACGCCTGTTGCTGGGAGCGGCCGTCCTGATGGCGGCGCTCTTCGTCTTGCAGCGGTCGCGCGGGCTCGGCCTCGATTCCCAGGGGCTGCTCGCGGCCTCGTCCGGGACGATCCGGATCGCGGCCCTGCGAAAGCCAGTCGAGATCCTGCGCGATGCGCGCGGCATTCCCCACGTCTTTGCCCAGGCTGAATCGGAGGCCTGGTTCGGGCTCGGATTCGCCCACGCCGAAGACCGTCTGGCGCAGATGGTCTGGCTGCGCCGACGAGCCCAGGGCCGCACGGCGGAGCTCGAGGGCGAGGCCGCGCTGGTCTCGGATCGGCTCGCCCGGCTGCTCGAGATCGAGCGCGCCTCGGAGAAGGCGGTGGCCGGTCTCCCGGGTGCTTCGCGGGCCGTGCTCGAGGCGTACGCGGCGGGGGTGAACGCGCGCATGGGGCGGATCCGCGAGGAGCGGGCGGCGCCGCCGGAGCAGCTCGGTGCCCTGATCGAGGACGTCCCGGCCTGGCGGCCGGCGGACTCGCTCGCCGTCGTGAAGCTCCTCTCCTGGTGCATCGCGGGCACGCTCGAGACGACACTGGTGCTCGACGAGCTGATCCAGCGCCTCGACAGCGTGCCGGCGCGGCCGTTCTTTCCGGGCCGGGCCTCGATCGATTTCGGCGAGGCGCCGTCGCTCCCGATGCTCCGCTCCTTCGAGCCCGGCGTCGACCGCAAGGACGGGCAGGCCCTCGCGATGGATTCGACGCGTGCGCTCTGCGCGGGCATCGGGAATCCGACCGGCGGGGCCTGGATCATCGGGGGCGGCGCGAGCGCGAGCGGGGCACCGCTGGTCGTCGCCGATTGGCAGATGGCGCCCAGCGTGCCGGCGCTCTTCTACGAGGTCGAGCTGACCGGGGGCGGGCTCGGCGTGCTCGGCGCGACGCTGCCAGGCTCTCCGATCTTCTGGCTCGGGCGCACGAGAAATCTCGCCTTCGCGAGCGTTCCGGCGGGCGCACCGGTCGCCGATCTCTTCATCGAGACGCTGGGCGAGCGGCCCGGCCAGTACCAGAACGGTGCGCTCTGGGCGCCCCTCGACGAGCGCGAGGAGACCTTCCGATACAAGGAGCGGGGGGGTGCAGCGCGCGAGGAGAAGCGAGTCCTGCGCTCGACGCGTCACGGACCGTTGATCGAGTGGCTCGCCGACGAGCCCGGTGACGGCGCGGGCACGGCTGCCGGATCGCGCCCAGGGGCGACGGCGCGGGCGCTCGCCTGGACGGGGGCTCGCCCCGGCGATGGGCTGACGTCGATGCTCGCCCTGCTGCGGGTCGAGAGCGCGGACAGGGTCGTCGCGGCCCTCGCGAATCACCACGAGCCTGTGCTCGCCTTCGTATACGCCGATCGCGCGGGTCGGGGAGGGGCACAGGTCGCCGGCTGGCTGCCCCATCGCCCGCTCCCGACGGGCCTCGTCCCGGTGCAGGGCCGGCTGCGAAGCTTCGACTGGCGCCATCGCGTCGCGATCGAGGCCCTGCCGTCGCTTCGTCTCGGTGGCGGCCCGCGGCCCTACGTCGTCGTCGCGGATCAGCCCTGGTCGAGTGGGGGCGAGCTCGGCGAGGTCGAGTTCCTGTGGCGCCCGGGGGAGCGCGCGGCGCGGATCGAAAGCGAGCTCGATCGGCGGCTGCGCCGGGGCCCGATCGACCTGCGCGGGGCTGCGGAAATGCTGGCCGACCACGGCACCTACCGCGCGGCCACCGTCGTGCGATCGCTGCTGGCCCTCGCCCGGCGTTCGGGGCCGCTCGAGATCGAGGCGGAGGAGATCGCGCAGATCCTCGAGCGCTGGGACGGCGGCACGGGCCCGAATAGCGCTGGGGCCGCCGCCTATCATCTCGTACTCGAACGGTTGATCGAAGACCTCCTGCGCGAGCCTTTCGGGCCGGCCTTGTTCGAGCGTTATGTCCGCGCCCCCCACGTCCGCGCGCAGGATACGATCGAGCGCCTCGTGCTGCGGACCGAGGAGCTGCGCCGGCCCGGCGGCTGGACCGACGAGGCGCGGGTTTCCGCGGCGGCGCGGCGGAGTTTGCGCGAGGCGTGGGTGGCGATCACGCATCGGCTCGGGCCCGCGCGCGAGCGCTGGGAATGGGGCGAGCTCCATCGCCTTCGCTTCAGCCCGATCGCGCCGTTCGGCCCGGCGGCTGATTTCCTGTACAAAGGCCTGCGCACGGGCGGGAGTGTTTCGAGCCTGGCGGTGGCGCGGCACCGGCCCGGCGTGTCTCTCGAAGTGGAGGCGGCGAGCCTGTATCGGGTGGCGATGGATCTGTCTGCCCGGGATCGTGTGCTCTCCTGCCTCGCCCCGGGTCAGAGCGAACAACCGGACCACCCGAACTTCGACGACGGCATCGCGCGCTTCCGGGCCGGTCGCGTGGCGCTTTTCCCGACCGATCGCCTCGCGATCGAGGAGGAGAGTGTGGCTCGTCTGGTGCTGGAGCCCTCGCCGTGAGCGCGCGTCCGACCCGTGCCGTGCCGGTGGGTTATGCGGAGGTGGCGGACTTCCACGTCGCCGTGGCACGTCGCGCGCAGCCCGAGCTCGCCTCGGGTCCGCTCCTCGTGGGCGGCGATCCCGCCAAGCGGGGGCGCGTCGTCGGCTTGACCTCCGACCTGCGGTCACTCGGCATCGAAGAGGGAATGGGCGTCGCCGAAGCGCTCGTCCGCGCCCCTTCAGCGCGCTGGGTGCGGACCGACATGCAGCGTGCCCGGGAAATGTCGGGCCACCTGCGGGCCGCCGTGCGGCGCGAGATCGGGGCCGTCGAGACCTCGGGCCTCTCGGCTTTCTATTTTCGCGCGCCGGGTGAAGTCGCGGAGGCGCGCGGGTTGGCCGAGCAGCTTGTCGCGCTCGTCGATGCGGAGACGGGACTGGCCTTGCGGGTCGGCATCGCGCCGGCGCGGTTCGCGGCGTCGCTCGTCGCTGAGGACGTGGGGGCGCGGGGCGTCGCTGTCCTCACGCCGGAGGCGTTCGAGGATTTCCTGCTCGCGCTCGCGGTCGAGCGATTGCCGGCCGTGGGTCCCAAGACGACGACGCGGCTGCTCGAGCTCGGGGTGAAGAACGTGGCGGGCCTGCGCGAGCTCGGGCTCGAGCGACTCGAGCTGCTGCTCGGGAGCGCGGGCCGGTCGCTCTGGCTGCTCGCGGGCGGCGAGGACCCGAAGCCGCTGCGTGTGCGACGCCATCCGACGACGCTGTCGCGGGAGGAGAAGCTCGTCGGGGGTGAGCTCGCGGCTGCCGCCCTCGAGGCGGTGATCGCGCGGCTCTCGACGCGGCTCGAGACTGCGCTGCGGCGAGATGGCTTGTGGGCGGGTCGGATTGCGCTGCGGTTGACCTCGGCCGACGCGCGCAGCTTGACGCGCAGCCGCTCGCTCTGGCCCCCGGCGACCTCGGCGGCGGACATCGCCGCGGCGGCCCGCGTGCTGCTCGAGCGCGCCGAGGCCGACCACGGCTCGTTGCGCCGGATCGGGATCGTCCTGAAGGGCCTCGAGACCGCGGGCGCAGAAGACCGGCAACTCGACCTCTTCTGAGCCGGACTCGCCGCAGGCCGCCGATCTCGAAAAGAGCGGTCCAAACCCGCTCTCAAGGCACCCTCGAGCAGCGCCGAAATCACCCTCGCGGGCCCCCGTTCCGGGCACGCGGGGGCATCCCACGATGGCCGACCGGCAGAGCGCCTATCGACGCAAATATCTCCGCATCCCGACGGATCAGGTGATCTCCTTCGCCGAGGTCGATCGCCCCGATCAGCTCGCGGTGTCCCGGGACGTCTCGACCGGCGGCATTCGCTTCGAGGCAGTAGGCGTCGAGATCAATCTCGGCGACCTGCTGCGCGTGACCTTCAACGTGGGACGCCGCACGATCGTCGCGACCGGCCGGGTTGTCTGGGCCGTCGAGACGGATCCGATCACGCAGGAGGTCGGTATCGAGTTCGACGAGATCGATCCGGCTGCCCAGCGCTGGCTCGAAGAGGCGATCGAGCCGGCCCTCGAGACGCCCGGACCCTACTGACGCACTCCGCCTGCGCTTGACACGAACTCGGCCCGGATGCGACCGTCCCGCGCATGGCGGATTTCCATCAGACCGGCGTGATCAGCACCCTCCACCGCCTGGGTGAGCCGAACCTCCAGCGCCTTGAGCGCGAGCTCCTCGACTACAGCGCGCAGCGGCCGGTCGCCCTCGTGCTGCCGTCGCTGTACGCCGAGATCCGCGGGCCGGCCCTCAAGCGGATCGTCGACGAGCTCTCCCAGGTTCCGTACCTGGCGCAGTGCGTCGTCAGCCTCTCGGGCGCGGCGAGCTCCGAGCAGTTCCGCGAGATGCGCGAGCTGTTCGATCGCGTCCGCTGCACGGACGGTTCGCCGGCCACCGTGATCTGGAACCAGGGGCCGCGGGTCGGCGCGCTGATCGAGCGGCTGCGGGCCGAAGGCCTGACGCCGGGCGAAGATGGCAAGGGCCGCGCGAACTGGATCGCCTTCGGATACGTGCTGGGGACCCAGCGCGCCCGCGTGGTCGCGACACACGACTGCGACATCCTCGACTACCGCCGCGACCTGCTGGCGCGGCTCTGTTATCCGACGGCCAATCCGGCCCTCGCCTACGAATTTGCGAAGGGCTACTACAGCCGCGTCTCCGACCGCATGCACGGGCGGGTCACGCGGCTCTTCATGACGCCGCTGATCCGCTCGATGAAGACCGTGCTCGGGCCGATCCCGCTGCTCGAGTACCTCGAGTCGTTTCGCTACCCGCTGGCGGGCGAGTGCTCGATGACGACGGAGCTCGCGCGGGTGAACCGGATTCCCGCGGACTGGGGCCTCGAGGTCGGCGTGCTCGCCGAGGTCTACCGCAACTGCTCCCTGAAGCGCGTCTGTCAGGTCGAGCTCGTCGAGAACTACGACCACAAGCATCAGGAGCTCTCCGAGCACGATCCCTCGGCGGGCCTCCACCGCATGGTCCGCGACATCGCCGCTTCGCTGATCCGCAATCTCGCGAGCTACGGCGTCGAGTTCGATTCGGGCTTCCTGAATACCATGATCGCGGCCTACGTCCGCACCGCCCAGGACTCGATCGCGCGCTACAGCGACGATGCCAAGCTGAACGGCCTCACCTTCGATCGCCACGAAGAGGAGGTCGCCGTCGAGACCTTCTCCGGCGCGCTGCGGGCGGCAGGCCTCGATTTCGTGCGGGATCCGATGGGCTCGCCCCAGATTCCGAATTGGAATCGGGTCGTTTCGGCAATGCCCGACTTCCTCTCGGATCTGCGCGGCGCGGTCGAGGCCGACGCGCAGGAAGCGTGCTGAAGTCGAGCGTGGGTTCCCGGGCCGAGCGGCGAGCACCGGGACGGGCGGATGGCTGGGCGCTCGGCGGTCTGCTCGCGGTCGCGGCCCTGATCCGTGTGCTCGCCTGGAGCCGCACCGCCGTTCTCTTCAACGACGGGCCGATCTTTCTCGCACTGGCCGATGCGCTGCGCGCGGGTCGCTTCGCCGACGTGCTCGCCCATCCGCATCACCCGCTCTATCCCGCGCTCATCGCCGTGGTCGAGCCGCTCGCGCGCGCGCGGGAGGCCGCGGCGATCGCCGTCTCGATCGCCGGGGGGCTGCTCGCGGTGGCGGCGATCTTCTGGATGGCTTGGGCTCGATTCGGGCGGGAAGTCGCGTGGATCTCGGCCTGGGTCGTCGCGCTGCATCCGTGGGCCGTCGATTTCTCTTCCGATGTGATGAGTGATGGACTCTATGCGGGGCTCTATCTCGCGGGCTTCGCCGTGCTCGTCGATTGGCTGGAGCGGCCCGACGGGGTTCGAGCCTTCGCGTTCGGCGCGCTCGCGGGGCTCGCCTATCTGACACGGCCCGAGGGTCTCGTGCTCGTCGTCGTTGCTTGCGCGTGCATCGCATGGCGGGCAGCGACGGCGCCGGTCGAGCGCGGTCGCCTGCTTCGCAGCGCGGCCGTCGCCCTCGTCGTGTGCGCGGCGCTGGCCGGCGGGCTGCTCTTCAGCGAGATGCGGATCGGGGAGGACTTCGCGTTCACGCAGAAGAAGTCGATCGCGCAGCTCGCCCAGGGTGGGCCCTCGCCGGCGGAGCTCGCCCGCGATCGCCTCGAGCGGCGCGCGGCGCGCGAGGACCCGAGCTCGCTTCCGGTTCCGGAGGGCTCGATTCGGGCAGCCGGGCCGGGCATCGAAAGGCCCGAGCGCTCGTGGGCCGGTCTCGTCGAGGCGATCGCTCGGGTCCTTCGCACGTCGCTCTCGGCTTTCCGCTACGAGCTCTTCGCCTTCGCCTGCGTCGGCCTGCTGGCTGCCGCGCTGCGCAGGCCGCGGGAGCGCCGCGTCTTCGAGGGTGTGCTCGCGGTCTCGCTGGTCGTCCAGACGGGGGTGCTCGTCCTGCTCGTCTGGGGCGCGGGTTATGTCAGTCGCCGGCACGCCCTCGCGGCGTGGTTGCCCCTCGCGGTCTACGCCGCGCTCGGATGGAGCGTGCTGATGGAGAAGGCGAGGGCGTATCTCGAAGCACCCGGGCGGGTGGGCAGATTCGCCGCGGCCCTCGGGCAACGACTCCGGGGGCGCGGGGCGGTTGTCGTGCTGGTCGTGTTCCTGGCGCTGTCGTGGGGGCCACGCGATCTGCGGACACGCCGGGCGGATCGGGCACTCGAGCGCGTGGCGGCGGAATGGCTGAAGCAGAATCAGGGGTGGGTCGGTCCGGTCGCCGCCCAGAAGCGGCGGACCGCGTACTACGCGGGGGCGCCTTTCGTGCCGATCCCCGCTGGCCGCGACGGACAGATCGAGCGCCAGCTCCGGGGGCGCGGGACCCGCTGGCTCGTGATCGACGCGGCGAAGCTCGGGGACCACAGGGGCCTCGCCGAGGGGATCGGCCGCTGGCTCGATCCCGTCCACAGCGAGCGCGTCGGTGCCCAGGAGATCCTCGTCCTGGAGGTGAAGCAGGCCCCGGCGCCCTGAGTCTTTCTCTGGCAATCTTGCGGCCGCGATTCGAGTCGGGGGGACGCGCGCGCATGTTGCACCGCTACAGCGATGTCTTTCGGAGCTTGCTCGGGGTCGTGGATCTCTCGCTGGTGGCGGTCGCCTGGCTCGCTGCGTACGCGATCCGCTTCCACGCCGGCATCCCGGCTCCGCTCGGGACGCCGCCGCTCTCGGGCTACCTCTTTCCGCTGCCGCTGATCTTGCCGCTCTTCCTCGTGCTGTTTCATGCCCAGGGCCTCTACCAGGCCCGCCGGATGGATTCGCCCCTCGGCGAGGCGGGGGCCGTGATCCGCGCGACGGCGATCGCGATCCTGGTGATGGCCGCGGCGACCTTCTTCGCGCGCGGCCATTCCTACTCGCGGCTCGTGATCGGGCTCTTCAGTCTGCTCGCACCGGCCGCCGTGATCGGGTTCCGCTCCTCGATGCGATTCGGGCTGCGGCAGGCGCGGCGGCGGGGCTTCAACCTGCGTTATGTCCTGGTCGTCGGATCGGGGCCGCTGGCGGAGAGCGTCGTCGCGAGGATCGAGGGGCGGCCCGAGGCGGGGCTTCGGATCCTCGGCGTCGTGGCCGACGGCGCGCTCGGCGGAACGATCGCCGGCGCGAGCGTGATCGGGGGCTACGGCGATCTCAAGTCGATCCTCCACGCCCACCGCGTCGACCAGCTGATCATCGCCCTGTCGCGCCACGAAGCCGAGCGCTTCGAGAAGGTCGTGGCGTCCCTCGCGGACGAGGTCGTGAACGTGAAGATCGTGCCCGATCTGTTGCACGGCTACGGCCTGCGCAGCACGGTCGAGAGTCTCGACGGCATCCCGGTGATCGGCCTCCAGGAGACGGCGCTCGTCGGTTGGCCGGCGGTCGCGAAGCGGGGATTCGATCTCACGCTCTCGGCGGCGGCCCTCGCCCTGCTCTTGCCGGCGTTGATAGGGATCGGGCTCGCGATCGCGCTGACCTCCGGTGGGCCGGTCTTGTATCGCCAGACCCGGATGGGCCACGACGGGCGCGTCTTCGCCATGCTGAAGTTCCGCTCGATGCGCAGGGACGCGGAGGCGGCGGGCGTCGGCTGGACGCGGACGAACGACCCGCGGCGGACGCGCGTCGGCCGCTGGCTCCGGCGCTTCGACCTCGACGAGTTGCCCCAGCTCGTGAACGTCGTGCGGGGCGAGATGAGCCTCGTCGGTCCGCGGCCGGAGCGGCCCGCCTACATCGAGTCCTTCCGGCGCGAGGTGCCGGGCTACATGCTTCGCCACAAGGTGCGCGCCGGCATGACGGGCTGGGCCCAGGTCCACGGCTGGCGCGGCGATACCTCGATCCATGAGCGCCTCGAGCACGACCTCTACTACATCCAGAAATGGTCGTTCTGGCTCGATCTGCGCATCCTCGCGATGACGCTGCTCGGCCTGGGCAAGCACGCCCGACGGCCGGTGGATTCCGAGGCTCTCGAAGCGCGGGACTGATGCTTCGGCGCGTCCGCGTTCAGGCGGTCGCGAGGTGGCTCGCCACGGCGTCGACGACTCTCTCCACGCGCGCGCGTCCGAGCTCCGGATAGAGCGGGAGCGCCAGGCACTCGCGCGCGGCGCGTTCGACCTCGACGAGCGGAACGGCCGGCGCGTGGGCCGCGAGGGCCGGCTGCTGGTGCAGGCCGCGCGGATAGTAGATCTCGCAGCCGATCCCATCTCGGCGCAGCGCCTCGATCAGGCCTGCACGGCGGTCCGCGCCGATCCGGACGACATAACGGTGATAGGTGTGGAGGGCGGGCTCCGGCGCGGGCGCGAGGAGTTTCAGCGGAAGCTCGTCGGGCGTGAAGGCCTCGAGGTCGGACAGGGCACCCCGCTCGCGGAAGCGGGCATCGTAGAGGGCGGCCAGCTCGCGCCGTGCGCGGGTCCAGGCATCGAGGTGGCGGAGCTTGATCGAGAGCGCCGTCGCCTGGAACGAATCGAGGCGCGAATTGATGCCGAGCTCCGTGTAGATCCCGGGCTCGGATTCACCGTGAGCGCGCAGGCGGGCGATCCGACTCGCGAGCTCCGTGTCCGCCGTGACGATTGCGCCGGCGTCGCCGAGCGCGCCGAGATTCTTGGTCGGATAGAAGGAGAGACAGGCGACCCGCGCCTGGCCACCCACAGGTCGCCCCGTCGAATCCCGCGCCCCGACCGACTGGGCCGCGTCCTCGACGATCGGGATCCCACGTTCGCGGCAGTAGGCGTCGAGGGGCCCGAGCTCGCAGAGGCGGCCGAAGAGGTCGACGGTGAGGACCGCTTTCAGGCGGGGCAGGTCGCGCAGGCGTCGAAGCGCATCCTCGGGGTCGAGGTTCAACGTGTCGGGCAGGATGTCGCAGAAGGCGGGCGTGGCGCCCAGGCGGACGATCGTCGCGGCGCTCGCGAAGAACGAGAACGCAGGGCATAACACGACGTCACCCGGGCCGACGTCGAGGGCGCTCAGTGCGAGCCAGATCGCGTCCGTTCCCGAGTTGCAGCTCACGGCGTGGGGCGCGGCACAAGCGCGAGCGAGCTCCGCCTCGAAGCCACGCACGGGATCCCCCTGGACGAAGCGTCCGCTCGCCAGGAGCTTCGAGAGACCCGCGAGCAGCTCGGGTTCGAGGGCCTCGTGCTGGATCGCGAGATCCTGCATCGGAATCGGAGACGGGCTCGCCTTCAAGCGGTCGGGCCTCCGAGGCAGGCGTCGAGCTCGTGGTCGAGGTGGGCGTCGAAACGCGCAGGCGAAAAACGCTCAGCCCAGGTGCGGAGCGCATCGGGGCGGAACTGGAACTCGGCCTTCTCGAAAACCTCGATCGCCCGTTCGAGGGCGACCGGATCCTGGCGATCGAAGAAGACGCCGGTCACCGGTTGGGCTTCCTCGAGCGCCTCGTGCTCAGCGACCGCGACCGCGGTCGGGAGGAGGGGGCGGACGCTGTCGAGGACGCCCCCCGCACCGAAGGCGATCACGGGGCGCCCGGCCGCCTGGGCCTCGACCGCGATCAGCCCGAAGTCTTCGCGCTGGGGATGGATCAGCGCACGACACCGCCGATAAAGTTCCGCGAGACTCGCGTCGTCCACCCGCCCGAGGAACTCGACGTTCGGGGGACAGCCGCGCTCGAGCGCACGTCGCCCGGGTCCATCACCGACCACGAGCAGCCGCCTGCCCGAGCGGCGGAAGCATTCGAGGGCGATGTCGTCCCGCTTGTAGGGCACGAATCCGCTGACGAGCAGGAAGAAATCGTCGGCCGGTGCCCGCGCGACCTCGATCCAGGAGAGGTCGACCGGCGGCGGCACGACGTTCGCTTGGCGTCCGTAGTGTCTCCGGATGCGGCCGGCGACCTCGTGGGAGATCGCGACGAAGCGGGTCACCGACTCGGGCCCCGCCGTGCGGCGATCGAAGCTTCGCAGTGCGGCCACGAGCGGCGTCGCGAGGGCACGCCGGAGGCCGCGGCCGAGGTATTCGTCGCTCTGGTCCCAGACGTAGCGCATCGGGGTGAAGCAGTAGGCGAGGTGGGGAACGCCGTCGGGGACCCGCACGCTCTTCGCGACGGCGTGGCTCGTCGAGAGCACGAGGTCGTAGCCCCGGAGATCGAATCGGCGGATGGCCCATGGAAAGAGGGGCAAGAGCTTTCGGTAGTGCGGGCGGGCGAAGGGCAGGCGATCGAGGGGACTCGTCGTGATCGCGAGGCGCTCGATCGCGGCGGGGACGCAGCCCGGGGTGTGGAAGAGGGTGAAGAGATCGGCATGGGGATAGCGGCGGGCGAGGTGCTCGAGCACCCGCTCGCCTCCGCGGAAGCCGGTCAACCAGTCGTGTACCAACGCGATGCGCAAGGCGCGCAGTCTAGCGAAGCCCCGCTCGCCCATGACGCGTGCCTGATGTGCGTCTGAAGCCCGCCTGATGCGCGCCCGATCCGGGTCTCAGGCCGCCGTGGGCGGGACCCGGACCGGGGCATCGGCTCCGCCCTTGGCAGCAGAGAGCGTCAGCGCCAGCGCCTCGTCGATCGTGTCGACGAGGTGGATGCCCAGGGCGTCGCGCACTTCGCTCGGCACCTCGACCAGGTCCTTCTCGTTGCGGCGCGGGATCACGACGGTATCGATGCCTGCGCGACGGGCCGCGAGGAGCTTGCCCTTGATGCCGCCGACCGGCAGCACGCGCCCACGCAGGGAGATCTCCCCGGTCATGGCGACATTGCTCCGCGCACTGCGATCCGTGAGCAGCGAGACCAGCGCCGTGACGAGGGCGACCCCCGCCGACGGCCCGTCCTTCGGAACGGCGCCCGCCGGCACGTGCAGATGGATCTCCCGCGGCGCGAGGGCCGCATCGCTGAGGCCGAGCTGCTTGGCGTGGGCCCGCACCCAGGAGAGCGCCGCCTCCGCCGATTCGCGCATGACGTCGCCGAGCTGGCCCGTGAGCCGCAGACGGATGCCCTGACCACCCGGGTTGTCCGCCGCTTCGATGAAGAGAATGTCTCCGCCGTGGGCGGTCACCGCGAGTCCGACGGCGACGCCGGGGATGCTCGAGGCCTCGGCCGACTCGGAAAGGTGCGGCGGCGCGCCCAGGGCTTCGGCGACCATCTCCGGCCCGACGGCGATCACGGCGTCGCGGTTCTCTGCGACCCGCCGCGCGCTTTTTCGCATCAGCGTCGCGACGTGGCGTTCGAGATTGCGGACGCCGGCCTCGCGGGTATAGCCGCGGATGACGGTGCGGATGGCCGCCTCGGTGAACTCGAGGTGCTCCGGCGTCAGGCCGTTGTTCTTGATCTGCTTGGCGATCAGGTGCTCGACGGCGATCTTCAGCTTCTCTTCCTCGGTGTAACCCGCGAGCTCGAGCACCTCCATGCGGTCGCGGAGCGGCGGCGGGATCGGGTCGAGGACGTTCGCCGTGGTGAGGAACAGCACCTCGGACAGGTCGAACGGCACGTCGAGATAGTGATCGCGGAACGAGTTGTTCTGCTCGGGGTCGAGCACTTCGAGCAACGCCGACGCCGGGTCGCCGCGGAAGTCCGACCCGAGCTTGTCGATCTCGTCGAGGATGAAGACCGGGTTCTTCGACTCGGCGCGGCGCAGCCCCTGGATCACCTGGCCGGGCAGCGCGCCGATGTAGGTGCGGCGGTGGCCGCGGATTTCCGCCTCGTCGCGCATGCCGCCGAGCGAGACGCGG
>JANMTD010000052.1:0-6646 GCA_031390075.1 Deltaproteobacteria bacterium
CGGGATGAACGTGATTGCGGGGCGCCTGGGGGCGACGCTCGAGGGGCGCGGCCGCGGTCGACCCTCGGCTTCGGCCACCTTGCGGATCTGGTCGTGGGTCCTGCTCGGGGGCCCGCGCTCTCGGACTGGGGCAGCGCGGCGGACGCCCTGCTCACTTCGATCGACGCGATCGACGAGAGCCGTTCGATCCTCGAGTCGCTCCCGCCGCGCCACGGCGTCGCGATCTTCGTCCGGCGCGCCGCGGGCGATGCGAGCGAAAGCGACGAGGGCGAAGTGATCGGCCTCGCCTGGACGAAGCGGTTGCGTTAGGCGTTCGACCCGGGCACGAAGACCGAGAGTCGACCGCGGCCGCGCCCCTCGAGCGTCGCCCCCAGGCGCCCCGCAATCACGTTCATCCCGGTGACCGCCTCGAGCTCGGAATCCCCCGCATCGAGCTCGAAACGAAGCCCGCTCCCGCCCGCTTCCGTCCGGTCTTCCGTCACCTCGAGAGCGACGCGGCTCGCGCTCGTCGCGTCGAGGGCCTCGCGACCGAGCGAGACGAGGAGCCCGCCGAGCCAGAGCGGATCCTGTTCGACCTCGCGCGGGAGCGATCGTTCACAGCGCAGATCGAGGGTCAGCCCGCGCGTCGCCGCCTCTCGTTCGAGGCAGCCCCGCACGTCGGCGAGCCAGTCCCGCAACACGAAACGCTCCGGGCGAACCCCGGGCGCACCGCCACCCTCACCGCCACCGGCCACGAAACCACCGCCCGCTCGCGGACCCGGATCCGCAGCGGCGAAGAGCGCGGACTCGGCCCTCTCGCTGCGCGCCGACCAAACGGCGGGCGCAGGCGTCGCGACGGCGACCGTCGCGCGCGCCGCCGAGCGATCGCGATCCCACGCAAGCAGGGCGGCGGCGAGCAGCGCGAGGGCCGCGAGCGCCACGAGCCAGGGGCTTCCCAGCGCCGCGCGAGCGAGTGAAGGCGGCGGATCGCGCTCGAGCCAGAAGTAGGCCTCGGGCGCGCCGTCGACCGACTGCGTAGGGCGCTGCAGGAGACTTCGGAGGCCCGCATCGACGACGATTGGCGCCACGGACTCTTTCGCGCTCCGCGCGTCGGCGAGCCGCTTCTCGATCTCGCCGGTCGGCTCCTGGGCCGGCTCGCCGATCGGCGTACCCGACGGGGTCACGAGCGCAAAGCGGGTCTCGCGCGAGGCGAGCGAGGCGAGGCGGGTCGCGAGCGGTGCGAGATCGATCGTCGCGACGAGGACGCCCTGGACGACTTCGTCCGCATCGTGAAGCGCGATGACGGCCCGCACGCGCCCGCCGCCCTCGACTTCGACGGGCGGGGACTCGGTCGAGGTCCGTGTCACGCGCCGCCCCTTGGCCTCGACGGCCTGCTGGACGACGTCCGAATACCAGAGGGCCCGGGCCCGGGCCTCGAGCTCGCTCTCGTCCTGCGGGCCCGCCTGCGGTCCGGCCTCCGGCTCGACGCGCAAGGAGACGACGCCGTCCTGGCCGGCGACGATGAGATCGATCGAGCGCACGTCGCCCGCACCTTCGAGGGCACGCCGCAGCAGCGTGTCCGTGCGGCGGAAGCTCGCCTGATCGGCGGCGCCCGCGACGGGGGCATCGCCGGCGGCACGGGTGACGCTCCAGCGCTCGTCGATCCGGAGCTCGACGCGCAGGCGCGCGAGCAGGGCGTGGATGCGCGCTTCGTCGGCCAGCCATAGGGCGTCGGCGACCCGCGCGAGCTCGCGCATCGACGCGTCGCCGGTCTCGAGCCGGCGGCTTTGCTCGCGAGCCAGATCGAGGACTGCCAGCCCGAGCGTCGCCAGCAAGAGCGCCGCCGTGATCAGTGCCAGTCGACGCGGCCCGCGGAGGCCCGCGGAGGCCGCCGGGACGACTCCGGCCTTCTTCTTCACCAAGATGGCGTGCTCCCCTTCGCCCGAGCGGGCGTGCGACGCGAGATCGCGCGATCTCGCTGAAACGTGCATCGGCAAAGAGCGGAGTTGCGCTTGAGATGAACTCGAGCTGCACACCGCGGACGCGCCAAGCTTCGCGCCGACGAGGCCTACTCCTCCGGTCTTCGTGGCACGCGAGCCTCCGGTTTTTTCCGGACTCGAAGACCGCGAGCGGTCGCGGGGGCCGACGGGTCGAGATAGCGTTGGCCCCCGTGGAAGCCCGCGGCGCTCTCGGCATCATCGTGAATCCCCATTCCGGCCGGGACGCCCGGCGGCTCTTCGCCCGTGCCGGCACCTCGACCGTCGACGACAAGCGCAATCAGGTGACCCGCATCGTGGTCGGGGCCGCGGCGGCGGGATGTCGGCGCGTGCTCCTGTCGCGCGACTCGTTCCGGATCGCCTCGGCCGCCACAGACGCCCTCGACCTGCCGATCGAGATCGAGCTCCTCGAGCTCCCGACGACGGGCCACGCCCGGGACAGCGAGCACGCCGCCCTCGCGATGCGAGACGCCGGCTGCGGCGCGATCGTGGCGCTCGGGGGCGACGGCACCAGTCGCACGATCGTGCGCGCCTGGCGCGACGTCGTGCTGCTGCCGCTCTCGACCGGAACCAACAACGTCTTCCCGTTCCAGATCGAGGCGACCGTCGCCGGGGCCGCGGCAGGTCTCGTCGCCGCAGGACGTCTCGCGCGGGACGCGGCGGCCGAGCGGGCCAAGATCGTGCTGATCCGGTGCAGCGACGGACGCGAGAGCCTCGCGCTGATCGACGCGGGATTCCTCGTCGACGACCATCCGGGAAGTCTGCTGCAGGTCGATCCGGGGAAGCTCGCGCGCATCCTGCTGACGCGCGCGGAGCCGGCGAGCGTCGGACTCTCGCCGATCGGCGGCCTCCTGATGCCCTGCCAGGCCGAGGACGATTTCGGCGTCTGCGTGCAGACGCGGACCGGCCCCGGGCGCGAGAACGCCGGCAAGCTCCTGCGCGCGCCCATTTCGCCCGGCCTCTACGAGAACGTCGCGGTCGAAGGCGTCGAACGCATCGAACTCGGCGCCCCCGTTGTCTGGCGCGGACCGGGGCTGCTCGCCTTCGACGGCGACCGCGAGATCGTGCTCGGCGAGGGCGAGACCGCGACGCTCCGCATCGTCCGCGAGGGCCCGTTCGTCATCGATCCCTGGCGTGCGCTCCGCGCGGCCGCGCAAGCGGGGCTCTTCCTCGACATGGGCCACTGGCACGACCATCGCGGCGCGTCGGGCGGCAACTGCTGTTAGGGAGGCGGCGTTGAGCGAGCGAGATTTCGCACCCGAGCTGTCGACGGAAGCGATCGATCGCGTACGGCATTGGATCGAACAAGCACGCTCCGTCGCGGTCCTGACCGGTGCCGGCATCTCGACGGATTCGGGGATTCCGGATTTTCGCGGGCCGAAGGGTCTCTGGACCCGCGATCCCGAGGCGGAGAAGCTGGCGACGCTGCAGTACTACGTCGCCGATCCCGCCGTGCGGGCGCGCTCCTGGCAGTGGCGCCTCGAGACCGATGCGAATCGCCGCGAGCCCAATACGGGCCACCATGCCCTCGTCGCCCTCGAGCGCGCCGGTCATCTCGATACCCTCGTGACCCAGAACGTCGACGGACTCCATCAGGCCGCGGGCTCGGACCCGGCGCGGGTCGTCGAGATCCACGGCACGCTGCGCGAAGTCGAATGCCTCGGATGCGGCGAGCGGGCGCCGAGCGAGCGCGCCCTCGACCGCGTGCGCGCCGGCGAATCCGATCCCGCCTGTCGGAGCTGCGGCGGGATCCTCAAATCGGCGACGATCTCCTTCGGCCAGGGTCTCGTCGCCGGAGATCTCGAGCGCGCCGAGCAGGCGGCCCTCGCCTGTGATCTGCTGCTCGCGATCGGAACGACCCTGGGCGTCTACCCGATCGCGTCGATGGTGCCCGTCGCGAAGAGCGCCGGCGCACGCATCGTGATCGTGAACGGGGATGCGACCGAGATGGACGCGCTCGCCGACGCCGTGCTGCGGGGCTCGATCAGCGAGATCCTGCCGCGCCTCGTGCCCACGCGCTGAAACGGCCTGTCAGCGCCAGCCGAGGGCGCGGGCCCGGTCGAGGATCATGTCGGCCGCGCCCTTGATGCCGAGCAGCTCGGTATTCAGCACGAAGTGGTAGTTGACGGGGTCGGCCCAGACACGGTTGTAGAGCTCGCGGTGGTAGCGGGCGCGACTCGAGTCCCGTTCCGCGACGGCAGCCCGCGCCTCGGACTCGCTCATGCCGTAGCGCTGGATCGCTTCGCGCACGCGGTGCTCGACCGGGGCGACGAGCCAGACATGGATCGCATCGCGCTCCCGCGCCAGTACCGCGGCCGCCGCGCGCCCGACGAGCACGACCCGATCGCGGCGGCCGAGCTCGGTGACGAGATCGCGCGTCAGGTGCGCGAGCTTGATCGCCTCGGGCTCGAAGGTCGCGTCGGGGGCCGAGATCAGGAACTCGGGAATCGAGAGCGCCGACGACTGGGCGAAGCGCTCCATGAAGGTCGGCACACGCTCTTCGAGCCCCTTCACGTCCTCGGGATCGAAGCCCGAGCGCTCGGCGAGGGCATCGATGAAGGCATCGTCGACGACCAGCCAACCGAGCTCGGCGGCGACATGCTTCGCGACCTTGTCGGCGCCGGCGAGATACTGACGTGAGAGCGTGATGATCATGGGACTCTCCTTGAGCTCGGGGCTCGGGCTCAATCCTCTTTCGAGGACCTGTGCACATGGGCGTCGAGCTCGCGCAGATTTCGACTTCCGAAGTAGAAGAGGACCGCCGCCACCGAAGCCAGGAGCGATGCTCCGGTCACCGCCGCCGGCGCCCCGATCCGCTCGGCCACCGCCCCGATCGGCAGCGTGCCGAGCAGGGGCAGCGAGACCGACATCATCAGGAAGCTCGAGATCCGACCCCGGATCGAATCGGGAATCACGAGCTGGATCGCCACGTTGTTGAGCGTACTGAAAGTACTGGCGAAGACATTGGCGAGGAACACGAGGCCCACCGCCGGCCAGAACCACGGGCTCGCCGCAAAGGCCGCGAGCAGCACGCCGAAGGCGATCACACTGAACATCATGGCCGACAGCCGCCCCGCATCCGGCCGCCGCGCTGCGACGAAAAGCGAGCCCGTCGCCGCTCCGATCCCCGAGGCGGCACTCAGGATGCCGAAGCCCGCCGGCCCCATGTGCCAGACATCCCGGCCAAACGCCGGCAGCAGCGTCTGGAACGGCATGGCGAGGAACTGGGGCACCAGGCCGTAGATCAGCAGGATCAGGACGAGGCGATTCTTTCCGAGGTACTGGAAGCCCTCGAGCATGTTGCGGCCGATCGATTCGTGATGATTTCCGGGCGGCGGGGGCAGTCGCTCGACGCGGAAGAGCGCGACCAGGGCGAGCACGTAGAGGACGAGGTTGCCGAGGTAGACGCGTTCGACGTCGATCAGCGGGATCAGCGCGCCCGCCATCGCCGGCCCGACGACCCGCGTCACGTTGACGCCCGTCATGTTGAGCGCCATCGCCGAACCGAGCCCCTTCTTCCCGACCATGTTCACGACGATCGCGGAGCGCGCCGGCATGATCATCGGGAAGACGCAGCCCATCAGCGCCGCGGTGACGACGAGATGCCAGAACTCGAGGCGATCGAGATACAGGAGAACGAGGGGCACGAGCTCCGCTACGACGGCGAGCGACTGAGCGAGAATGATCACGAGCCGCCGCTCCACGCGATCGGCCAGCACCCCGCCGAAGGGCGAGAGCAGGAGCATCGGCACGGCCGTCGCCGCCGACACGATCGACAGCGCGAAGGTGCTGTCCGTCAGCTCGAAGGCCAGCCAGGGCCGCACGATGCTCTGCCCGCCCATCGCGAGGAAGAACGCCATGTTGCTCACGAAGATCCGGCGGAAGGCGGGGATCTCGAGCGCCTCGGTCGCCCGGCCGAGGCTGTGGGGAGCGCGTTTTCGGGGAGCTTCCGGCGGGTTCTCGGCGCGGTTCATGCCGCGACCATCCTCGCCGATTCGCGTGCCCGGCGCATCAGGCCTGCTGGACTTCGCGGTCGCTCATCCCGATCAGATAGAGGATGCCGTCGAGGCCGAGATTCGAGATCGCCTGCTCGGCCGAGACGCGCACCCGCGGCTTCGCATGGAAGGCAATCCCGAGGCCGGCGGCATCGAGCATCGGCAGATCGTTGGCTCCGTCACCGACCGCGATCGTCTGCTCGAGGCGGAGCCCTTCCTGCTCGGCGAGCTGGCGGAGCAGCGCGGCCTTGCGGGCACCGTCGACGATCTCGCCGCGCACGCGTCCGGTCAGGCGGCCGTCCTCGATCTCGAGCTCGTTGGCGAACATGAAGTCGATGCCGAGCCGGCGGCGCAGCTCTTCGCCGAAGAAGGAGAAGCCGCCCGAGAGGATCGCCGTCCGGTAGTCGAGGGAGCGCAGCGTGCGAATCAGTCGCTCGGCCCCGGGCGTGATCGGAAGCCGCGCGGCGATCTCGCCGAGGACCTTCTCGTCGAGGCCCTTCAGGAGCGCGACTCACCGCAGCAGGCTCTGGCTGAAGTCGAGCTCGCCATTCATGGCGGCCTCGGTGATGGCCGCGACCTCGCAGCCGACACCCGCCGCCGTCGCGAGCTCGTCGATGACCTCGGTCTGGATCAGGGTCGAATCCATGTCGAAGGCGATCAGTCGCCGGTTGCGGC
>JANMTD010000346.1:0-4749 GCA_031390075.1 Deltaproteobacteria bacterium
TCGAGTCGATCCGGATTGAAGTGGTCGCGGGCCCACTGCTCGCGAAACGCCGCGATCAGCTCGTCCTGCGATGCATGGTGATCCGGCACGGCGCGCGCGACGGTCCGCAGACATGCGTCCCTCGCGAGCGAGTCGCTCAAGCGATCGGGGAGCACCTCCCGCGGTATCGAGAGGGTACTCCTGGATCGATCTCCGATGATGCGGGCGAGGTTGAGGCTCGGCGCCGCGTGCGTTGACGTCCGGAGCGGGGGAGGGGGCATTGAATGCCCCGGTTGTAGTAAGCGATCCACGATCGAGCCTCGGTGCGTAAATGAGACGTTTCGAAGAGTCATCTCGCCAATGACTCGAATCAGCTTCTTTGCATGCGAGATGCCAACACACCGGGCCATGTCCGGCCTTTCCCCGGTCCCGCGGGCTCATGACGGCATACCTTTAGCTTTTGGCGGGACCGGTGCCTTGCTTGCGCCCCGACGATCGTGGGGGATCGGAGCTCGATCATGCGATTTCTCGGGATCGGCGATTGGAATGATCTCGGCCCCATCTATCTACAGCTCGAGCGCGCGGGGCACGAGGTGAGGGGCTACGTCCGGAAGCCGAACAGGTCGCAGCGGGGCACCTGTCGATGCAGCACAGAAGAACACGGAATCGGGGCGTAGGTCGGGTGGCCGCTATGTGCGGAGAGCGCGATTCCGAGACTGGAGAATCTCAACGCGCTATCCCAGCCAGGCCCGCGCCGATTCAAGAGCCCTGCTGCCCGTAAGCTCGCAGAGACCGCAGGCGGGGGGAAGTCCCTGTCGAAAGTGCGATTCCAGTGGGAGTCACCGTCGCAAAGGGATAATCCTGAGACGACAACCACGATCTCGTTTCGACCAGTGCCTCGACGATTCGCTCTCGATCCGCCTTCAAGGCCCGTCGGCGCTCGCCATCCTAGGTTGGACCATTTCATCTTCCTCCACGACCAGATGCAGTGCACACCGTATGCCAACCGCAAACTCATCCCGGCATGGCTCTTGCTCTCATCGCGGAGCGCTGCCTGCGATGGGCGCGAGCAAGCATCGAGCCCGCTGCAGTCGCGCAGCGGACTCCTGCCACGATCCGGTCGCTTCGGCGCGAAGCGGTATTTTTAGAAAGGGAGCCTCTGCATGCGACTCAGCAGCTTGATCCTGGCGGCTCTCGCCGTGCTCTCATGGGAAGGATGTGCGTCCGTGGACCGACAACCGCTACCGACCGTTCCGAAAGTCGATCTCGCCCGTTTCGCGGGGGACTGGTACGTGATCGGTGTAATCCCGACATTCCTCGAAAAGGAAGCCCACAACGCAGTGGAGAGCTATTCGATCAATCCCGACGGGACGATCGCCACGACCTTCACCTTTCGGAAGGGCTCGTTCGACGGACCGATGAAGCAGTACCACCCAAAGGGCTTCGTGGGACCGGATCCGTCGAACGCCGTCTGGGGCATGCAGTTCGTCTGGCCGATCAAGGCGGAGTACCTGATCGTCCATCTGGACGATGCCTACACCACCACCGTCGTCGCGCGGAACAAGCGCGACCATGCCTGGATCATGTCGCGGACGCCGACGATGCCGGAACGCGAGTACCTGCGACTCGTGCAGCAGCTCGTGTCCTGGGGATACGACGGCCAGGCATTCGTCCGTGTGCCGCAGCGCTGGTAGCCGATTCGGGTCGGCTCTCAGTGGGGCGACGAACCCGTCACCGTGACGTCGAGGGTGCTCACCGGACCCAGGTCCAGATGATCGTTGCCCACGAGCCGAACCTCGATGCGATGCTTGCCGGGCGAGAGCGCGTGGAAGCTGAGCTTTTTGGCAGTCGTTGCGATCACGAATCCGTCGTCGACGCGATAGTGGAGATGTCCTTCGCCGTCTCGCAGCTGACCCGTGGGCGAGTCCACGAGCTCGAGGCCGTCGACTTTCACTTCGACCGTCGCCCAGCCTTTCCTGGCCTTCGCGTCGCGGTCGATCAGGGACGCCGAAAGCGAGGGGGGCGTCGCGAATGCGACGTTGGGAAGGCTGAGACATGTCAGCAGCAAAACCTGTGAACAAAGACTCGTTCGAATGGTCATTTGCACCGCCTCCTGTTCCTTCGGCTCCTTCAGCTGAATGCGAATTGCATGCCTGGCCTGATTCGGTTCTCAGGCCCGACAGCAACGCCTGTATCGATTCGTGCAGCGCACTTTGTAGAAATCGGCGCAAGGGAACTCAAGTCGGGATCCTTGATGGCTCGCTTCGTGACTGTGAACCGATCTCAGGCTCGTCAGCGCAGTCGTAGTAGACGAGTTGGCGCGGGTCTTGCTTGAATCCGGCCTGCATTGGCTGTCGAAGTGGGGGTTTCCAATTGTCCGAGCATCGAGCGTCGGCCGCCCTGCGTTTCGCGATCGATCCCGACGCGGCATCCGAATCCGACCTGTTGGCGGCTTACCGGAAGGTGCGCTCGCGCAGTCTGGCCCTGACGGAGACGCTCGAAATCGAAGACTACGGCGTGCAACCCATGGCAGACGCGAGCCCGCCCAAGTGGCATCTGGCGCACACGACCTGGTTCTTCGACACATTCATCCTCAAGCCCTTCCTGCCGGGTTACCGCTCGCGGTTCCCGATCTACGAATATCTCTTCAACAGCTATTACAACGGTGTGGGGCAAGCGTTTCCCCGGACTCGGCGCGGTGAACTTTCGCGTCCCACCGTGGCCGAGGTGCTCGCCTGGCGCGCCGCCGTGGACAACGACATGGGAGCCCTGCTCTACAGTCCCGGCCCGAATCGCGATGAGGTGGTGCGGCGGAGCGTTCTCGGGCTGCACCACGAGGAGCAGCATCAAGAGCTGCTCGTCACCGACTTGAAGTACGCGTTCGGCCATAATCCACTGTTCCCGATCCACGCCGGTGCCGCTCCGGTGCCCCTCGGTGTCGAGCAGCCGCTCCGCTTCACCTGCTTCGAATCCGGACTCATGGAATCAGGCGCGGAGGCACCCGCAACGAGCGCCGATCGGAATCGATTCGTATTCGACAACGAGACGCCTCGCCATCAAGTCTGGATCGAGCCGTTCGAGCTCGCTGACCGCTCCATCACCTGCGGCGAGTTCAGGGCGTTCATGGAGGATGACGGTTACCTGCGCGCGGAGCTCTGGTTGGCCGATGCCTGGTCGTGGCTGCAGTCGCCCGATGGGCCATGGGCCCCCCTCTATTGGCAGCGGGATGGGGAGGGCTTTTCCGAGTACACCTTGTCCGGTGTGCGGCCACTCGATCCGCACGCGCCGCTGACGCACGTCAGCTTCTACGAGGCCGATGCCTTCGCTCGCTGGTCCGGCGCACGCTTGCCGACCGAGTCCGAGTGGGAAGTGGCGGCGCGCATCGACGGAGGGGTCCGAGGCGCATTCCTCGAGGACGGCAGCCTGCAGCCCACGCCGGATGGGGGCCCCGAAACGGGGCAAGGTCCTCGCGCTCTCATCGGCAATCAGTGGGAGTGGACCGCGAGCGCCTATCGACCCTACCCGGGCTATGCGCCGCCGCTCGGTTCGCTCGGCGAGTACAACGGAAAGTTCATGTGCAACCAGATGGTGTTGCGCGGTGGATCGTGCGCGACGCCCGTCGATCACGTCCGCGCCACGTATCGGAATTTCTTCTATCCGACTGCCCGCTGGCAGTTCACTGGAGTTCGCCTTGCCCGAGCAGTTTGAACGCGTTGCACTTCGTGACGGGGCGCTCGAGCGCGGCGTTCGACCGCCGGGTCACCAGCGATCGATCGTCCCCGCTGCCATGCACGGGGGCGGCCCGGTACCGATCCCGATGAACCGCCTCCAGCTACACGACCTCAAGCCTCGCCTGGCCGATGTGCGCGATGAAGTTCGGGCGGGTCTCGCGAGGCCGCCACGACGGCTATCGCCGAAGTTCTTCTACGACGAACGCGGTTCCGCGTTGTTCGAGTCGATCACCCGGCAGCCCGAGTACTTCCCGACCCGCACCGAGGTCGGCATCCTCGTCGAGGCTCTCGACGAAATCTGTGAAATCCTGGGGCGCGGCAGCCTGCTGGTCGAGTACGGCAGCGGTTCCTCGCGCAAGATCCGCCTGCTGCTCGAGGCCCTGCGGCCGCGAGCGTATATGCCCATCGACATCTCCCGCGACCAGTTGCTGGATGCCGCGCAGCAACTGACGTCGGAATTCGACTGGCTGCAGGTACAAGCAGTCTGCGCCGACTATTCGCATCCACTGGTATTGCCCTGGAGTCCCACGAAGGTGCCGGTCGCGGCGTTCTTCCCGGGGAGCAGCATCGGCAACTTCGAGCGGGTCCCGGCCTCCCACTTCCTGACCCGCGTGCATGACACTCTGGGTCGCGGGGGTCATCTGCTCGTGGGCGTCGACCGGCGCAAATCGAAGGCGCGTCTCGAGGCGGCGTACAACGATGCCGCCGGCGTCACCGCCGCCTTCAATCGGAATCTGCTGGTTCATCTGCGCACGACGCTCGGAGGCGACGTGAACCCGAATTCGTTCGATCACCGCGCCTTCTACGACGAGGAGGCCGGTCGAGTCGAGATGCACCTGGTATCACGCCGGGATCAGCGCTTCCGACTCGGCGATCAGTGGGTGGAAATGCGCGCCGGCGAGAGCCTGCACACCGAGAATTCCTACAAGTACTCACCGGAGGAGTTCGGTGCGCTGGCGCACCGCAGCGGATTCGACGTACTCCGGGAGTGGACCGACGTTGAGGGGTTGTTCTCGGTCTTCGCGCTGCGGGCGGCCTG
>JANMTD010000349.1:0-16447 GCA_031390075.1 Deltaproteobacteria bacterium
CGACGAGATCGAGGACACCAATCGCGACGGGTTCGGTCCGATCGTGAGCCTCGTGCATCGCCAGCCCTTGCCCGATCCGCCGATTCCGGGCTTTGTGCTGCCGTGGATCGAAGGGGGCTACCGCTACCAGTTCTACGTCTCCCAGGGTCGCGAGTACGACCACCAGCGCCATCAGCTCGAGCTCGCGGCGGGCATCCGTCTTCCGCTCGCCGTCGACCTGTCTGTGCGAGGCCGTTATGCGTACGTCCCCTACGCCAATCGCTCGGTCTTCCCGGACCCATCCGACGTGCCGGACGACGCGAATACCGCGTATTTCCTGGACTCGAGCGCGCGGCGCGAACAGGAGACGGGGGTGCGGGTTCAGCTCCAGCGTGCATTCGGCGAGCATGTGCTCGTCTCAGCCCGTTGGAGCCGCACGCGAAACCGCTCGACGGCGGACGTCTTCGACTACACACGCGACCTGTTCGGGGTCTCGGTGCGGTTCGGCTGGGGCGGCTAGAGAAAAGGGCGCGTCGGAAGCGCTGCGAGCTGGTAGGATGAACATATGATGCGAACGATCATCAAGGCATGCGTTCTGGTCTGGCTGACGGTCGTCGCGCCGGCGACGGTGGAGGCGAAGGAGAGCCAGCCCGCCCTCGCGCCGCCCGGGCGCTGCGCGGAGCCGAGGACGGCGGCGGGCCCCGACGGCAGCGGGGACGATTTTGTCGTGGCCGGGCCGGTCTCCTCGCTCTTCGATCCCCTCGATGTGGCGGCGGGCTCGACGGGAGATGACCTGCGGCGGGCGGCGCCGCCGGATGCGCGGGCGCTCGTGCGGCCCGGATCGTGTGACCAGCCGGG
The DNA here is from genome assembly GCA_031390075.1 of Deltaproteobacteria bacterium. Taxonomy (GTDB): domain Bacteria; phylum Myxococcota_A; class UBA9160; order UBA9160; family UBA4427; genus UBA4427. The sequence goes on from JANMTD010000349.1 coordinate 838, forward strand.
CTCGGGCTGCGGCGCCGTTCTCTCCACGCGGCCCACACCGCCGCCCGTGGTCGTGGTTCCGCCGGTGACCCCCGGCGTTCGGCCCCCGCGGGCGCCTCGCTAGCTGAGGCGGGCAGGCCTCACATGAGCGACACGGCCGTAGCACCGGACGGCGAGGATGGGCGATGGCTCCAGGCCGTCGCCCGGGAGCGGGACTCCGCCGCCTTCCGATTGCTCTTCGAGCGTTACTTTGCGCGGGTCTTCGTCTTTATCCAGAGGCGGGTCGAGGACCCCGAGCTGGCACGCGAGCTCACGAGCGACGTCTTTCTCGAGGTCTGGGCCCAGGCGGGTCAGTTCCGAGGGGAGGCGCGGGTCTCGACCTGGATCTTCGGCATCGCGCGCTTCAAGAGTCTCGAGGGCATTCGCGGGCAGCAGCGGTACAAGCGGTCTCGGGTGGTCTCGGCGGGGGATGATGTGATTTCTCGTGTCCCGGAATCGCGGTCGACGGCGACTCAGATGGGAGCCCGGCACGATTTGCGCCGCGTGGCCGAGGCGATGGAACGCCTGCCGCGCGATCAGCGGGAGGCTCTCGAGCTGGCGGTGATCGAAGGACTCGAGCCCGAACAGATCGCGAGCCGCCAGCGGATCTCGCGCGATACGGTCAAGACGCGCGTGTCCCGCGCCCGGCGAAGTCTTCGACGAATGCTCGGTGTGAGCGACGGGCGGCGTTAGGCCGCTCAGCATCGGATCGAATGACGTTCGGCGGATGGAGTCCGGCCGCACGACTCAGGCCGGACGCGAGTCCGGCCGGTAGAGAGAGCCGGTAAAGAGGAGCACGAAATGGCGCACGATCCGACGCGAGAGACCCGGCGCCAGCGCTGTCCCGAGGCCGTGCTCGGCTGGATTCCCTGGTATCCGGAGGGCGGCCTCACCGCTCGCGAGCGAGGTGCCGTCGAGGCCCACGCCGCCGAGTGTGGTGATTGCCGATCGGAGCTCGACATCGTGGCCGGAATGCCCTGGGCCTTCGAGGGGATCGACCTCCCCGACGCCGCCCGTCTGTTCGGCGAGATCACGGCGCGCATCGAAGCGGATGTGCACACGGATCAGGCGACCGTCATCCCGATCTCCCGGGGCCGCGCCCTCTCCGTCGCCGACATGACCCGCATCGAACGCTGGGTCCACGATCCCGCGTCCGAGCTCGAGCCCGAGCTCGCGCCCGGCCCGGCTGGCGCGACGAGCACATCCAGCCCGCACGGCACCGAAGCGCAGGGCCTCGAGACCCCGCGCCGGCACACCCGATTCCAGCCTTCGCCCCTCTGGGCCGCCGCGGCGGCGCTTGCCCTGCTCGTCGCCGGCGGACTCGCTGGAGCCTTCTTCGAGAACCTGCGAAGCGGTGCGGCCACGGACGCAGCCGATCCCGCCGCCTATCAGCTCGCAAGCGTGGAGCCCGCGGCCGATGCCCGGTCAGCGGCCCCGATGCTCGACGTCGTCTTCAGCGACTCGGTCTCGGCCCGCGAGATCTGGAGCACGTTGCGCGGCCTCGGCGTCGAGATCGTCGCGGGGCCCACGAATCTGGGCGTCTATCGATTGCGGCTGCTGCCCGCCGCGGCGGAAGGCCGCGCGCCGACCTCCACCGACGCCGCGGCGATCGCCGCGCGCCTCGTCGCGCCGGAATCGCCGCTTGCGATCTTCGCCGAGCCCGTGCCGTGATGAACGGGTTCGCTCGTCCGCCGAACGCCACCCGCTGCCTGGGGTCGGCAGTCGCGTGCTTCCTGATTGCGCTCGCCGCCGGCGCGGCGCTCGCCGAAGATTCGGCGCCCTGTGGTCCGTTCGAGGCGGGAGCGACCGGCATCGTCGAACTCGCCGCCGACCGCACGCTCCGCGACCCGGGCATCCAGGCGCCGTCGGGGGACAGCGCGGCGCGCGACCTGGGCTCGATCGTCCCGCTCCCCACGGCCGACCCGAATGAACCTGCCGAGGATTCGCGCGAGAGCGAAGCGCTGCTCGCGCTCCCCAAGGACGCGTCCGGCTCGATTCCGACGGATTTCGAGCTGGGCCAGGGCGCCCGGATCGCCCAGTCGTTCTTCTCGCCCGTCATCTGCGCCACGGTCGCGCGGGTCACCGGACCGCCCGGCTCAACCCTCGAGCAGCTCGTCACCGTCGTCCCCGAGACGGGCATCGTCGTGCCGAACGACGTCTACGCGAGCGCCGCCGACGAGGTCAAGCCGATCGCCGCAGGCGCGAATGCGGCCGATCCCTATGCGCCGCTCCAGTACGGTCTCGCGGTCTCCGGTGTGCGCACCGCGCGGTCGCTCGGTGCGGGCGAGGGTGTGCGCGTCGCCCTGCTCGATTCCGCCCCCGAGTTCACGCACCGCGACCTCGCGCCCAGCCGCATGGAAGCCGTCGCGACCGAGACGAAGGGCAAGGCGGGCGTCCACGGAACGCTGATGGCGGGCGTGATCGGAGCCGCCGAGAACAACGGCTTCGGCATCGCGGGGCTGGCGCCGAAGGCGCAGATCGTCTCGATCCCCGTCTGCACGGCGAAGGGCGGCGCGGGCGGCGAGTGCACGATCTACCAGATGCTCCAGGGCTTCGACCGCGCCTACGATGCGAAGGCCGTGCTCGTGAATCTCTCGCTCTCGGGCCCGCCCAATCCGCTGCTCGAGCGCGGCGTCGCGCGGCTCGAGGAGCTCGGGCTCGTCGTCGTGGCTGCGGCGGGCAACGCGGGGCACGAGGAGAAGCGCTATCCCGCGGCGTATCCCAGCGTGATCGGCGTCGGCGCGGTCGACCGCGAGGGAAGGCTCTTCGCGTCGAGCAACCGGGGCGCCTGGGTCGAGCTGTATGCACCGGGGGTCGAGGTGCTCTCGACGGTGCCCGGCAGCGCCTTCGCCTTCGGCAGCGGGACGAGCCTCGCGGCCGCCCATGTGACGGGCTCGCTCGCGGTGCTCACGGGCATCACGGGCGATGCGAAGCGCGCCCGCAGCGAGCTCTTTCGTGTCGTGAACGCCCGCGGCGAGAAGAATCTGCCGACCCTGCCGGCGGTCTGCGACGTGCTTCGCCGCCTGGGGCGGGAGTGTGGCGCCGTGAAGGGGAAGCCGAGCTCGCCGCCGACTGCGCCTCGTTAGGCAGGACGTCGAGCTTGGCGAGCCCGCAGCTCGCGCAGTCCGCGCAGCGCGCGCATCTTGACCGCGGCCTCGCTCTGACCGCAGCGCAGTCCGATCTCCTGGTACGAGAGCCCCTCGAGCACACGCAGCACGATGCAGTCCCGCGTCCGGGCGTCGAGATCCTCAAAGGCCGCCTCGAGCGCGTCGCGCAGGAGCGGGTCGCCGGGAATCGCGCTCGAGGTCGTGCGCAGCGGATCCGCCTCGAAGGCGTCGTGACGGCGGACCCGCGCGGTGCGGCGGCGGAGCTCGATGCGGCAGGCGTTCAGCGTGACGACGGAGAGCCAGTGGCTGAAGGGGCGGTCGGGGGTGAAGCGGTCGAGGAAGCGGTGGACGTTGGTGAAGACGTCCTGGACGATGTCCTCGGCCTCGCTCTCGTCGCCGAGGATGCGGGCCGCGCGTCCGCGGAGGCGCGCTCCGTGGCGGGAAACGAGGACCGCGAAGCAATGACCGGCGTCGGGGCCGCCCGCCTTCAGGCGGTGGACGAGGTCGGCATCGGGATCCTGGGCTTGCTGGGGCAGGGCGGCGGCCATCGGGGCGATCACTCCGAGGAGGTTCGCCGGGTTCGTTTCCGCGACGGGAACGAAGGTGCCCGTTATTTTCGGGCGGGCTCGCCGGGCTGCAGGGCCTGGAGGTGGCGCTCGGCGCGTTCGACGCGGCTGCGGTCGTGCTGGCGACGGCCGAGCTCCGCGACGACCTGCCACTCCCGGATCGCCTCCTCCCGCCGGCCCCCGAGCTCGTAGGCGAGGGCGAGGTTGTTGTGGGTCGAGACGGCGCCGGGGACGAGTCGAAGCGATTGCCGATAGGCAACGATCGCCTCGTCCCAGCGCTCGAGCTCGCGGTATTTATTGGCGAGGTTGTAGTAGGCCATGTGCATGCGGCCTTCGGAGGATTCGAGGGGCAGATGCACGAGCACGCTCAGCAGGGCCAGGATGGCGCCCCAACCGGCGAGCCAGCGTCCCTCGCGCGCCCGCAGCATTTCGGCAATCCGCACCAGCGCGAAGGCCGCGAAGGGCAGCAGCATCAAGACGCCCGGCAGCCGGTAGCGCGCCAGCACGAAGAAGAGCAGCGACGAGGCGAGGTAGACGACCAGCACGCCGTAGAGCGCCACGAGCTCCCGCCAGCGCGCGAGCGACAGCAGGAGGCCGAGCAGCCCGAGCGGGGCGACGAAGCCCATCGTCGCGAGCGGAAGCTGTAGGACCCGGGAAGTCGCCTGCGAGAGCTCGAAGGCGCGGACGTTCCAGACCTCGTAGGCGTTGAAATGCAGCCCGAGCTTGCGCAGCTCGAGCCCGAGCCAGCGCAGCGGGTCCGCCCGGATCTCTTCGATTCCTTGCCCTGTCCAGTAGGCCGAGATCTCGGACGGCTTCATGGCGTGCCCCGTCGCCCGTTCGGCGGCCGCCTTGAACTGGCGCTGCATCTCGTCGGGATTGTCGGCGCGGACGCGTGAGCCGAGGTCGGGGACCTGCCAGGTTCCGTCGGCCTCGCGTTGATTGCCCATGTAGAAGTTCGGGCCGCCCATCGAGTTGAGCAGGACGCGGTCGTCACCGCGGACGACGTTGTGGACCGTGATCGGGAGGATGCAGGCGAAGACCGCCGCGGCGAAGAGCGCGGCGAACCCCGTCCGGCGCGCGAGCGAGAAGTCGCCCTGCATGCCGACGAGGATCCAGACGACGGCGAGCGGCGCGAGCGGCAGGATCGTCTGCTGGACGAGGGTCGCCATTCCGAGCAGGATGCCGCAGGCCGCGAAGCCGATCGACCGCGGCGCCCGCAACGTCCGCACGAGCATGAAGACGAGGCCCAACACGAGCGGAACCTTCAGGTTCACGGTCATGAGCGTGGCGCCGTAGAAGACGAGCATCGCGTGGAAGGCGGCGAGCAGCCCCGCGAGCGCCGCCACCCGCCGATCGAAGACCTCCCGCGCGATTCCCCATACGAGCACACAGCTCCCCGCGCCGAGCACGACCTGCACCGCCTTCACGGCAGGCAGGCTCGCCCCGAAGAGCGCGTAGACCGCTGCCATGAAGAGCGGATAGCCCGGCCCGAGGTAGAGCACGCCGTCGGGGAAGCCTTCGCCCGCGGCGAGGCGGCGTGCCCAGGCGTCGTACTGCAGGTCGTCGACGGTCGGGAGCGCGTAGTAGGGGTCGAAGAGGGCGACCTCACGAAAATGGAGGGCGCGCACGACGAGGGCGACGAGAAAGATCGCGCCGACCACGAGCACGTCTCGCCGCCGCGACTCAGACATCGCTGGCGTCGCCGCGGAGCTCGACCATCATGCGCGAGATCATCGAGAGGACGACCTCGCCCCGCTGATTCAATACGGCGTGGTCCATCGTGACGATGCCGCGGTCGGGGCGCGACGAAGAGACGCGGCGGTCGGTCACGCGCATCCGGAGCGAGAGGACGTCGCCCGCGCGGACGGGCTTCGAGAGGTCCATCTTCTCGACCCCGAGGCCAGCGACCAGCGCGGGACGGAAGGGCATCTGATTGCCGAGGGCCGTGCGAATGCAGAAGGTCAGGCAGCCCGGGGCCACGAGACCGCCGAAATGGCTGCGGGCCGCGGCCTCGCGGTCGTTGTGGATCGGTTGTTTGTCGAAGCGGCGGCCGAACTCGAGGATCTCGGCTTCGCTGACGGGATAACTCCCGCCCTTCATCTCGAGCCCGACCGCATAATCCTCGAAGTAGAGCGTCCGCGGCTCGCTCGCGCTCATTGAAAGATCTCCGCGAGAAAATTCGCGAGGGCCTGCCACGAGCGCCTCTCCGCCTTCGCGTCGTATACCGCCCCGATCTCCGGCTGATCGACGGAGGGGTTCGTGAAGGCGTGCAGCGTGTTGCCGTAGGCGATGAGCTGCCAATCGGCCCTCCGCTCGCTCATCTCTCGCGCGAAGGCGGGCACCGTCTCCGCGGGCACGAAGGGATCGTCCCAGCCGTGGAGCACCAGGACCCGCGGCTCGATCGGGGCCGTCGAGAAGGGGCTCCCTGCCCTGTTGATGTCGGAGGGCGGCGGCGTCAGCAGACCGTGGAAGCTCGCGACGCCGCGCAGCGGCGCATTCGCCCGCGCGAGATCGAGGACACACATGCCCCCGAAGCAGTAGCCGATCGCCGCGAGCTGCTGCGCGTCGACCTCGGGCTGGGCGGCGGCTGTCGCGAGGCCCGACTGCAGTCGGCGGACGAGGGCGGCCCGGTCCTTCTGGAAGGGCGTCATCAGGGCGATGCTCTCGTCGAAGTCACGGCCGTGGACGCCCTTGCCGTAGACGTCGAGGACGAAGCCCGCATAGCCCCGGCCGGCGAGGGTCGCGGCGCGGCCTTCCTCGAAGCCGCCGGTGCTCTTCATGGCGTCGTGCACGATGACGACGGCCGGGCGAGGACTCGTCCAGGCATCGTCCCAGGCGAGCTCGCCGGAGAGCGCGGTGCCCCCGTCGTGGTAGTCGATCGTGCGCATCCGGACCGTCATGCCGCAAATCCTCCCGGTGGAGGATCATCGCCGAATCCGTCCGCGGCCGCCGCGGCTCTCCATGGGCTCCGGGCTCAGGCGGACTCGCCGCTCACACTGCGCAGGTGGGGTGTCTCGCGGAGGTCGAAGACCTCGTCGTCTTCGAGCGGATCGATCAACGAGAGGGTCGGGATCTCGTCGTCCTGCGGCTCGCGGGTCACGATGAAGCTCTTCAGCCACAGCAGCAGCTGGCGGGCCGAGAACGTGAGCGTGAACTGGAGCCAGCGCACACGGCGAAGGTCCGCTCCCTCGACCCGGCAGGCGAGGGTCGCGAGCAGCTCGAGGGCGAGCTCGGTCTGGTCCTGGGCCGCGTAGAGCTGCGCGAGATCGAGGAGCAGGAAGCCGTCCCAGGGCTCGATCTCCCGGGCGCGGGTCAGGAGCGCGATCGCCTGGGCGCGGGTGTGCGCGTGGGTGAAATGGGTACGCCCGTCGAGCAGCGTCTCGAACGCCTCGTCGTGGCGCTTCAGCTTGACGAGCAGATCGGCGCACAGGCGCCAGGCCTCGAACTCATTCGGGACGAAGCGGCACGCCTCGCGGTAGACCGCCAGGCATTCGACATACTGTTTGTCGCGGGCGTGCTCGAGGGCGACGCGGCGATAGAGCTGCCAGGCTTCGAAGGACTCGCCGTCGACGGCGAGCATGGGGGCGAGGCGCAGGGACGCGTCCCGATTGTTCGGATTCTCGACCAGCAGCTGGCGATAGAGGCGGATCGCCGCGCGATGCTTTCCCTTGTTGCGGGCGCGATTCGCATCGCTCCACAGCTGGTGTTCGCGGTCGTGGCTGCTCTGCAGGGACTTGCTCAACAGACTTCTCCCGAGCCGGTTCGAAGCTCTTGATCAATCGGTGGTCCGAAGGGGCGGAGGAGTGACCGGAATCACGGGTGCAACATTCCGAGGCGACCGGCAACGGGCGGATCGATCTGCGCGAATTCCCAGGCTCGTCTCCTCATGGGCTGAGGGCTCCTCATGGGCTGAGAGCTCAGCGGTCGGCGAAGAAGCTGAGCCGCTCTTTGCGCAGATGCGCGAAGGTCTCGTCGGTCGAGCGTCGCGGGTCGCGGAAGGGATCGATGCGGAGCCGGGCCACACGACTTGCCCGCTCGATGCTGCCCGTCTCCCGGTAGCTCGCGACGAAGCTGCGCTTCTTCTGCGCGAGCTGCTTCATGAAGCCCTGCTCGAGCGGATGCATGGGAAAGCTCGCGTGTACGAGGGCGAGGCCGGCGAGGCCGCCGAGCAGCGCGCGCAGAGGCTTGCGCTCGAGTTGCCAGAGCGTGAAGTAGAGCCCGAGGAAAGCGGGCGCGACGAGGGGCACATAGCGCGAAGACTGCGCCCCCGAGATCCCGAACTGGACCCGGCCCACGGCCGTGGCCGCGCAGTAGAGGAGCGTGAAGGTGGTGAGCAGGAAGCCGACCTGGGCGCGGGCGGTCTCGATCGTCGTCGTCTCGTCGCTCGGAGGCTCGGCCCGGGAGCCCGACGGGCTGCCGACGACGAGACGGAAGAATTGCCATCCCCCGACGCCCGCGGCTGCGGCGGTCACGAGCGATCCGATGGCGATCGTTAGGCTTCCCAACCCCTTCAGTCCCAACACGTTCGCGACCATGTACGCGACATAGACCGGATACACGGACAGGTGCGGCGGGTTCTTGACGGCGTCGAGGCCGTTTCGCGACGTGTAGCCGATGAGGAAGATCCCGATCCAGGCGAGGCAGAGGAAAACGCCGCCGAGGGCGAACGCGGCGTCGCGCGGCCGCCCCGCCCGCCGATCGTGATAGGCGGAGAGGGCGAGCAAGAGCGGCGTCAGGACGCCAGCGAAGAGCGCGAAGCCGGTGTGGACCAGGATGAAATCGAGGCCGACGAGCACGGCATAGCGGCGGCGCGGATCGCGGATCAGGAGCGCGTGGCAGAAGAGCATGAGCAGGAAGAGCGGGCCCGCGCCGTGGGAGGCGTTGGGGGCGTGCATGAAGATCCCGTACTGCGCGGGCGTGAGAAGCAGGAGCGGGATCGCGACGTCGATCCACGCGAAGGGGCCGAAGAGGCGCCGCCGCAGCCCGAGGGCGAGGCCCGTCGCGGCGAAGATGTAGGCGGCGACGTGGAACGCATCGGCTCGGGCATTCCAATCGGTGAGGTAGGCGAGGAGTCGGGTTCCGAGGAAGGGCAGTCCCTGGCGGTGCGGTCCGTGTTGGTAGCGGAAGAGATCCCAGGCGCTCGGGTCGTCGAGGAAGACCTCGTAGAGCTCGATCTGGTCGTAAAAGAGCAGATCGACGGCGTAGAGGTCGATCAGGTGGAGGAGGCGATAGGCGAGGCCGATCGTCACAGCGCCGAGCAGGAGCGGGATCCATTGCTTGCTTCGCGTTTCGAGAGGCGATCTGTCCGTCATCGGCCGCTCGACGGTCGCACAGAATGCGGGCGTCTGCGATGCGGGATAGCGTCGTGTCGGAGTCGAGCGTTCGGTGTCGCGATTCCAGCCGCCCCTGATTCCCCGAAGCGAGTCTAGCCGTCATGACCGAGAGCCTTCGCTACAGCCCCTTTCTTCCCGAAGTGATGGCCGATCCCTTTCCCTTCTATCGCCGACTGCGCGACGAGGCGCCGGCCTACCATCTCGCGGAGTACGACGCCTGGGCGCTCTCGCGCTTCGAGGACATCTGGCAGGCGACCGAAGAGGCCGAGACCTTCGTGACCGCTGGCGGCACGACGGCGGCCCAGGCGCTCTCGAAGGTCGAGCCCCCCGTGCCGAGCATCAACCAGGTCGACGGCGAGGAACACACGCGCCTGCGCAAGGCGATCCGCGGCGTCTTCAGCCGGGCCAGCGCGCATTCGCTCGAGCCCCTCGTGCGCCGCGAGCTCCGGCAGCGAATCGGTGCACACCGCGAGCGCGGCGAGATCGACGCCGTGCGCGAGCTCGCCGATCCCGTCGCGGCGATCGTCGCCTGCCGTCTGCTCTCGCTCCCGGACGAAGCGGCGCCCCTGCTCGTCGGTTGGGTCCACCGCTACACGCAGAACGCACCCGGCGACGAGGGGCGATCGGCGGACGCGCTCGCCGCCGCGATGGAGATGAATCAGTATCTGGCCGAGCGCGTCGCCGAACGGCGTCGCGGGCGCGGCGAGCCGGGCGTGGCCGATGTCTTCCTCGCCCACGAAGTCGCCGGCCGCCGACTCGCGGACCTCGAGATCGCCTCCCATCTTCAGACGCTCGTGATCGGCGGGACCGACACGACGCCGAAGGTGATCTCGGCGGCACTCCTGCGTCTCCACCGCGCCCCCGACCAGCGCGCCGACCTCGTGAAACATCCCGACGCGATCCCGGCTGCGTTCGTCGAGGCCCTCCGCCTCGACGTGCCGACCCAGTTCATGGCGCGCACCGTCGCGCGCGAGACGGTGATCCACGGCCAGAAGCTGCGACCGGGGCAGGGCGTGCTCTTCCTCTACGCCTCGGCGAACCGCGACGAGCGCGAGTACGCAGATCCCGACCACTTCGACGTCCGGCGCAAGGCCCGTCGCCACCTCGGCTTCGGCCACGCCGCCCACGTCTGCATCGGCGCCCACGTCGCCGCCCTCGAAGGGCGCGTCGTGCTCGAGGAGGTCCTCGCAGCCGCGCCCGACTATCAGATCGACGAGGGCCGCATCGAACGCAGGAGCGCCGATCAGCTGCGCGGGATGACGTCGCTGCCGCTGGTGCTCCGCTGACGGACTCGGCTTGGATCGTCCTCGTCACTGCGGGATCGGGCGGGTGGCTCGGGGATCGTGTATGCCTCGCCCCATGAAGGAACGATCCCGGATTTTCGCGGCGGCTCTCGCCGCGGCCCTCGTGTCGACTGCAGCCCTGGCTCCCCCCGGAGCGAGTGCGGAGGACGGCCATTATTCCCCCGGCGGCTGGTCGACCCTCCACCAGGGTCCCGCCAATCGGAAGCTCGTCGCGGCGGCGTCGATCGACGGTGCGTACCGGAGCTGGAGCGTGCTCCGGGGCGCCTCGGTCCTGACCGCACCCGTGCTGTCCCCGGACGGGCGAACGCTCTACGTCACGACCGGCCGGGCCGCGGGTCATTCGAATCTCCATGCCTTCGACCTGGCGGGACGTCTGCGCTGGCAGTCGGCGCCCTGGCAGGACGCGGATCAAGGTGTCGATCCCTGCGCGATCCTCTCGAGCCCGATCGTCGATCGCGAGGGCGACGTCTACATCGGCGACTGCAATCAGCTCTTCGCGTTTCGACCGACCGGCGAGGTCAAGTGGGTCGCTTCATTGCCGGCGCTTCGGGACGGCGATTGGCATGCCTCCGAGAAGCTCCCGATCAACGCGCTCACGACCGCGGTCTTCACGCGCCGAGGCAACGTCCTCGGCGTCACGAACATGGGCGACGTCGTCGTGTTCGAGCGTGCCACGGGCAGACAGCTCAATGCGCCGAAGCGATTGCCGGGTCGCGTCCCGCCGCCGACGGCGATGAAGCTCGGCGGCGCGATGTTCGGCAAGGGCCTCGTCGATCCCGAGATCCGCGAATGGGCCTGGCAGCTCCTGATGGGCGGCAACATGCGCTCGGCGAATACGCCGGCGGTCGACGTCGGAACGGGTCGCATCTACGTGGCCGCGACCTCGACGACGCCCGGTCGGGGCGCGCTCTACGCGCTCGATCTCGTCGAACACGACCCCGTGGCCGGGACCGGTGAATGGTTCGACGGCGTGTCGGCAGACTTCGATCGCCCGGAGGTCGAGATGCGGATCGCGTTCACGACGGAGATGGGGCCGGGGAGCGGCTCGAGCCCGGCGCTCTCGCCCGGAGGCGATCGGGTCTACGTCTCCGACGAACGGGGTCTGATGTACGGCGTCGATGCGCGCACGGGGAAGATCCGCTGGCAGAAGCAGACGAAGGCCGCGTCGGCGGCGGCTGCGGTCGCGGGCAATGGCGACGTGATCGCGCTCCAGGCGGGGGATGCGGCGCTCGTGGCGGTCCAGCGCACGGGGCTACTTCGCTGGGAGAGCGATCTGTCGGAGCTGACCCGCTCGATGCTGCCGGAGAGCCGGATGCTCGGTACACCGATCGCGATGGGCAACGGCAATCCGACGGTCGTTGGCGACGAGGTCCTCGTTCCCGTGGCCTATGGCTATGCGTCGAAGGTCGGGCGCCGGATTCCCTGGCCCGTCCGCTCCTTCATCGTCGCCGTCGACCTCGCGACCGGCAAGGGTCTGCGCAACGTCGTCGAGCTCGCCGACGATTCGACGGGCATCACGGCCGTGCTGCCGGACGGGACGATCCTCTCGAGCCTCGGCGCGGGCATCACGTCGGGCGTGGCTCCGCTGTCGGGCGTCGCGAGCTGGCTCCTGCCCGACGACCTCGAGCTGCTCGCACCGGTCGGTGGGCTGCAGATCAGCCGGCCCGAGAGTCTCCTCCGGCCGCACTGAACCGATTGCTATCGGGGCGTCGCGGGCGTGTGGAGTGTGCCAACATGGGCAGCGAGCACGAACGCAAGAGGACGCAAACCATGCAGGGCGGGGCACGGCGAGCGTGAAGACGCGAACGAGTCGCAAGAGTTCGACGGCGAATAAGGCCGCGAAGAAGAAGGCCACCCCGAAGAAGAAGGCTGCCCGTGCGAAGACGGGCGCGACGACGCGCAAGGCTGTGGCGCCGAGGAAGTCTTTGACGACCCGAAAGGCCGCCGCGCCGAAGAAGGCTACGGCAAAGAAGGCCACGGCGAAGCGAGCGAACACGGCTTCGACGCGATCGAAGGCGCCCGCCCGGCCCGCGACCGCAGCCCGGCCCCCGAAGAACGTGCGCAGCGCGAGCGGTCGCCGCGGTCCCTATCCCGACGTCGCGATCGTCGGGGCCTACAACACGGTGCAGGCAAAGCGGATTCCGAACATGACGGAGTCCGAGCTCGTGCTCGACGCGATCCACGGGGCGCTGGCCGATGCGGGCCTGCAGCCCTCCGCCGTCGACGGCGTCAACGTCTCGACCTGGGTCACGCGGCTGAATCCGCGCAGCGTCGTGCAGTGGTTCGGCGGGCGGCCGTCGTGGACGGGGACCTCGCATCCCGGTGTCGAGGCGGTTCTCGAGGCGGCGGCGGCGATCCAGACGGGGCAGTGCGAGACGGTCGTGATCGCGACGGCGCAGTGTGGTGAGTACACGGATCATTCCTCGACCGTGTCGTGGACGCGGCCCGAGAACGAGTTCGTCGAGTGCTGGGGCCTCTACACGGCCGCCGAGTTCGCGCTCATGGCCCAGCGCCACATGCATCTCTACGGCACGAAGCGCGAGGCTCTGTCGGAGGTCGCGTCGGCGATCCGCTCGAATGGCGCGCGCCACCCGGAGGCCGTGATGTACGGGCGGACCTGTACACCGGCCGACGTCGAGGCCTCGCGCATGGTCGCCGATCCGTACCGGCTGCTCGATTGCTGCATCACGTCGGAGGGCGGGGCGGCGATGGTGCTGACGACGGCGGAGCGTGCTCGCGACCTCGATGCGACGCCGATCTCCGTGCTCGGCGGTGCCCTCGATCGACAGGGCATGTCCTACGTGACGGCGCCGATCTGGGACAAGGTCGGCTGGGTCGGACGGCGGGGCGCGCAGAAGACTTTCGAGCAGTGTGGTCTCGGACCGAAAGACGTCGACTTCGCCGAGCTCTACGACCCGTTCTCCTTCGAGATCATCCGCCAGCTCGAGGCCTTCGGGTTCTGCGGCGAGGGCGAGGGCGGCGACTTCGTGATGAACGGCCGCATCCGGATCGGCGGTGAGCTGCCGGTCGCGACCAACGGCGGCACGATGTCGTACAGCCACGCGGGGGTCGTGCAGCTTTTGCAGAAGCCGCTCAATGCGGTGCTGCAGTTGCGGGGCGAGCTGCCACGCGAGCTGACGGTCCCGAACGCGAAAGTCGCGCTCGCGACCAACGGCGGATCGGGGGCGCTCTTCTGCGATGTGATGGCGCTCGGAAAGGAGCCCGTATGAATCGGCCGCGACCCGGGATTCCGCTTCCGCATCCGACGCCGCTCTCGCGCCCGCACTGGGACGGCATGCGCGAGGGCAAGCTCCGCGTCCAGCACTGCCTCGACTGCGGCATCCACGTCTTCATCCCGCAGCCCTGCTGCACCGGCTGCATGGGATCCCGCCTCGAGTGGGTCGACAGCAGCGGCCGCGGCACGCTCTACAGCTACACCGTCGTCCACCGCCCGCAGCAGCCGGCCTTCGAGGTTCCGTACACGGTCGCGATCGTGCTGCTCGAAGAGGGGTGGCACATGCTGTCGACGCTCATCGATGTTCCGCCGGAGAAGGTCGAGATCGGGATGCCTCTCGAGGTCGTCTTCCATAAGATGAATGAGGAGATCACGCTGCCGCTGTTCCGGCCGCGGGACTGAGGCGGGTCGATCTGTCGCGCCGCCTGTCCGACGCAACGCCTCCTGCCGCTTCCAGCGCCTCGCCGAGCGGCCACTCGATCTGGGCGCTCGTGCTCCTCACCGCGGCCTACATCGTCAACTTCATCGATCGCCAGCTGCTCGCGATCGTCGCCCGCGACGTCCAGGCGGACTTAGCACTCAGCGACACGCAGCTCGCGATCCTGCTCGGACCCGCCTTCGTGCTCTGCTTTACGGTCTCGAGCTTCGTGCTCGCCCGCATCGCAGATCGCGGCTCGCGCAAATGGGTGCTGACGATCGGTCTCGCGGCCTGGAGCGTGTTCACGGCGGGCTGCGGCGTCGCGACCTCCTTCGCCCAGCTGGCCTTCATGCGCTTCGCGGTCGGCATCGGCGAGGCCGCGGGCGCGCCGCCCTCGCAGTCGATGATCGCGGACTACTTCCGGCCCGAGCAGCGCGCCCGCGCAATGTCGGTCTTCGGGCTCGGCATCTTTTTCGGGACGGCGTTCGGCGCGGCGGGAGGCGGACTGATCGCGGACCGCTTCGGCTGGCGCACGGCGTTTCTCGCCGCCGGCGCGCTCGGCCTTCCGCTCGCGCTCGCGATCGGCTGGACCGTACGCGAGCCCGTGCGCACGGTGGCCGTCGAAGACGTGCCGCAATCCGCCCTCGTCGCCCGCGTGCGCGCCGTCCTCGCGCGGCCGACCTATCGCTGGCTGATGGCGGCGGCCGCGTGTCAATCGTTCATCGGGTACGCGGCGCTCTCGTGGAGCGCGCTCTACCTGCAGCGCGTCTTCGGCATGAGCATGTCGGAATCGGGCGTCGCCTTCGGTCTGATTGCGGGGGGCGCGGGCGCGCTCGGCAGCTTCGCCGGTGGCGTGCTCGCCGACCGCTTCGGGTCGCGCGATCCGCGCTGGTACGGCCGCATCTCGGGGACCGCGTCGCTGCTGGGGGCACCCTTCTTCGCGCTCTTCGCCCTCGCCCCGAGCGCGGCCATAGCACTCGTCTGCTTCGGCGTCTTCTATTTCCTGAATAACGTCTACCTGCCCATCCTCTGGATGCTCGTCCAGGGGCTGGTCCACCCGCGGCTGCGCGCGACCTCGTCGGCGACCCAGTTCGCAGTCACGGGCCTCGTCGGCTACGGCCTCGGAACCATCTCGATCGGCATGCTCAACGACGCCTTCGCCGCGCGCTTCGGCGACGAGGCGATCCGCTACTCGCTGCTCGTTCCCGCCGTAGTCGGCGCGCTTTCGGGGCCTTGTTTGTTCGCGATCTCCCGCAACATTCGAGCCGACCTCGCGGCGATCGACGCGGAGGTGCGCGGCTGAAGCCGGCGAGCCCTTCAACGCCGGGGGCATCCAGTTCCTATTCCGGGCCTTTGGTAATAAGCTCAAATTCTTCTTCCGTTCATGATAAAGTGCGGTTGTCGAAGGGGTCCGATCCCCCGGTCCTCAAGTCGCATCGACCAGCGGCGAAGAGGGAGGCATCCATGTCGAAATTCCTTGATGCGGCCCTCGTAGTTGCCGCGGTCGCGGTGGGCGCGTCGGCGGCCCAGGCGCAGACGGTCGCCCTCTACGGCGAGTTCCATGAGAGCAATGGGATCATCACCCACATTCCGCGGAACCCGCCGATCGTGCCCTGCATTCCGCCGCCG
>JANMTD010000243.1:0-1772 GCA_031390075.1 Deltaproteobacteria bacterium
CGCGGTCGGCGGCGTACTCCTTCACGAAGCCCCCGAAATCGAGCTGCATCCCGGGAACCTGAAGCACGAGACGCGGGCGCTTCCAGCGGAGCTTCGACCAGCCGACGAGGGCACGTGCGGACTCGAGGTCCGCGGGATCCGGGAGCTTCTGCGAACGGAAATCCCAGACGCGGCGCAGGACGCCCGAGGTCGGATCGAAACGGCCCTCGCTCTCGCGATGGGCCGTCGCCGCAAAATCGAGGAGCGACGCCGTCTCGTCGTCGACGAGCACGCCCTGCTCGTCGCCGGCGCTCCGGTTGATCGCCGAGGCCAGGCTGTCCTCGCGGTAGCGCGAGTACTTCCGCTCGAGCCGCGCCACCTCGCGCGTACATTGCCGCGCGATCTTCTCGAGCTCGCTCCGGGACCCACCCTCGAGCTGCAGCTCACAGGGGCTTCCCATCGCGCGGAAGCGGAAGCGTTCGAGACGCGTCGTCAGAAGCGGCCCGAGATCGTGAACGCGAAGACCTGGAAGCCGACGAGGGCGGGGGCCTCGTCCGCATCGGTCACCGTCTCGATGGCGTAGACGCCGTCCGACACGTAGCGCTCGTAGGAGAACGCCGCGATGAGGTCGAGCCCGCCGGTGAAGCCGATGCCTTCGAGTCGCTTGTTCGGGTGGTAGTCGAGGATGTCCTCGAGCGCGACCTCCGCCTTCACCTTCCAGGAGAGGGCGCCGTAGGCGGAGAGGCGGTAGTCGCTCGAGCGGTCGCCGGGCGTGTCCTCGTTCGTGAAGGCGGGGAGCAGCGTGTCGTAGAAGTCGGCCTGGCCCTGGCTGTAGTAGCGCGCGGCGGGGATGATCGTCACGAGGCCGAAGAGATTCTGGTGCCAGCCGAGCTCGAAGGTATGGGAGTTGACACCCCAATCGTCGAAGTAGAAGCGATAGTCGCCGTGGATCGACGCCGTGATCGCCTCGATGTGGTAGCGGTAGCGCAGCAAGAGGCTCGCCTGGTGCTTCTCGTCGGGGCGTCGATCGGAGAGGATCTCGTCGTTGACGTCGAAGCCGCGGATCGCCTTGTAGGGATCGCTCAGGTAGCCGCTCGAATACTTGAAGTTGAGGGTTCCCTGGATCGCCGAGGAACGGCTCAGGATCTGCGACAGACCTGTGAAGAAATCGAAGCTCCACTTCTCGCCGGTCGCCGGGCGGGCGAGGGAGAGCTTCTCGAAATTGGGATCGATCCAGTCGTAGGCGCCGGCGAACGACGCGGAGAAGACCGTGTTCTTGTCGAAGAACGATCGCTCGGTTCCCATGCCGCCATGGACCGAGAGATAGTCCTGCTCCATCGAGAAGCCGGCGGCGAACGTGTCCTTCGCGTCTTCCATGTAGTAGTCGAGGTCGGCGGAGAGGTCGTAGCGCGTGTCGTCGATCGTCGCGCCGCTCATGACCTGGAGCCGCTCCGTCCCGCTCGCCTGCACGTACCAGGGGGATGCGCCGCTCATCTTCTCGTAGAGGAAGTCGACGCCGACGTCCATGCGCGGGGACACGGGCAGATCGAACTCGAACTGGTGGGTCAGGACTTCGTACCGCTGACGCGCACCGCCTCCCGGGAGCTTCTTGTTGCTATCGAGGTCGTCCTCGTCGTAGTAGCTGAACGCGTACGACGCGGCCGCCTGCTCGATGGGCGTGTCGGCACGGGCCGGCGTCACGAGGCCCGGCAAAGCGAGGGCGCTCGTCGTCAGCGCCGTCAGGGCGCGGCTCGGGAGCGTGAGTCCCTCGAGCGCCGCCGTGCCCTCGCGTG
>JANMTD010000298.1:0-22154 GCA_031390075.1 Deltaproteobacteria bacterium
CGAGCGCGAAGATCCGCTCGATCATCGAATCCTCCGCCCCCATCGCCTTCAAGATCGCGATGTCGCTCGACTTCTCCATGATCATCATGATCAGCGTCGCGACGATCACGAACGCGGCGACCACCATGATCATCGTCAGCAGCAGGAACATCATCACGCGCTCGGTCTTCAGCGCCTGGAAGAAGGCGGGAAAGACCTCCTTCCAGTCGCGCGTGTAATAGGGGTAGCCGAGCGCATCCTGGACCTGTTGGCCCACGATCCGCGAGCGGTAATGGTCGGTCGTGCGCGCCTCGATGCCGTCGACGACGGCGTCGACCTTGCGAAAGTCACGCGCCGCCTCGAGGGTCGTGTACGTGAAGGCCTCGTCGTATTGATAGAAGCTCGATTCGAAGATCCCGACGACGGTGAACCGTTTGAGCCGGGGCCCGGGGCCGAGCGGCGTCGGCGGACCGCCGAAGGGCGAGATCAGGAGCATCTGGTCCCCGACCTCGAGGCCCATCGAGCTCGCGAGATGGCCGCCGATCACGATGCCGGGAGCGCCCGCGAGGGATCCCTGCTTCGCGAAGCGGGCGACGAGATCCGGCGCCGACTCGCCCTCGATCGTGCGCAGATCGCTCTCGAGATCGGTCACGCGCCCCACGCTCGCCGGATCGACGCCGCGCAGCCGCACGCTCGCGATCTCGCCGTGACTCCCGCGCACCATGCCCTCGGCATCGACGTACGGACTCGCCGCCTCGACGCCGGGGATCGCGACGACCGTCTCGAGCACCTTCTCCCAGTCCGGGAAGGGGCCGAAGCTGCTGTGGACCGTGAAATGCGCGCGGTTGCCGAGGATCTCCTCGCGCCAGGTCTGCTCGAAGCCGTTCATCACCGACAGCACGACGATGATGAGCCAAACACCCGCCGCGATGCCGGCGACGCAGATGGCCGTGATCGCGGAGATGAAGACCTGCCGACGTTTGGCGACGAGATAACGGATCGCGATGAACCATTCGACCGAGGAGCGCATCGTCAGGAATCCCGAGATCGCGAGCGGCACGAGGCCGAAGACGATGGCCCCCCCGAGCACGCCGACGAGGGCGCCGGAAGCCGTGCGCACGACTTCGACCGCGGACTCGGGCAGCCAGCCCGCCAGCGCGCCCGGCACGAGTCCGACCGCGATGGCGAAGAGCACCCCGGCGGCGCTGCCTTGCCCGCGCGCGCGAGCCACGAGCGCGAGGACGAGGGCGAACCCCGCGACGGCGGCCAACACCCCTGCGTGTCCGAGCTCCGCCACCGCCAGACCCGCCGCGAGCGCCGCGATCCCGGAGACCGTGAGACCGAGGGTCGCCTGCGAGAGCCGTCGGGTCGCCACGCCGACCGCGGTGAGGAAGAGCGCACACGCGAGCACCCCGATTCCGAGTTGCCGGAGAAAATCGCCGCGCCACTCGTCCCAGCTGTAGACGGAATCGGGCGGATGATTCTCGAGCGTCGCGAGCAGGGCGACGAACGCCGTGACACAGATTCCGGCGATCGCCGGCCCGACGATGCCCCGGGCGGCCCGGGCGAAGCGGTCGAGCACGAGCAGCGCCGAGCCGACGTAGAGCAGCGTCATCGCGACGATGCCGAGGGCCAGCAGGACGATGAAGGCGACGGCGACACCGCCGCCGGCGGTGGCGAGATGGGCTGCGAGACTCGCCTGGATGCCTTCCACCCCTACTCCCCGCCGCGCTTGGGTCGCAGCTGCGCCGCCTGGGCCAGCAGCGTCGCGCGGATGAATGCATCGAGATCGCCGTCGAGCACGCTCTCGACGTTGCCGATCTCGAGGTCGGTGCGGTGGTCCTTGGCGCGCTGCTGCGGGTGGAGCGTGTAGGAACGGATCTGGCTTCCGAAGCCGATCTCTCGTTTCTCGCCCGTCAGCTCCTCGAGCTTCTCCGCCTGCTTTCGTCGCTCGAGCTCGAAGAGCTTGGCGCGCAGCATCTTCATGGCCGTCGCCTTGTTCTTGTGTTGCGAGCGCTCGGCTTGGCAGGCGGCCACGACGCCCGTCGGCAGATGCGTGAGGCGGACGGCGGACTCCGTCTTGTTCACGTGCTGGCCGCCGGCGCCGCTCGCGCGATAGGTGTCGATGCGCAGGTCGCCCTCGTCGATCTCGACCTCGACCGCGTCGTCGATCTCGGGGACGGCGGTGACGCTGGCGAAGGCCGTATGGCGGCGGGCGTTCGAGTCGAAGGGCGAGATGCGGACGAGGCGGTGGACGCCCTGTTCGGAGTTCAGGTAGCCGTAGGCGTACTCGCCTTCGACGCGGATGGTCACGCCGCGGATACCCGCCTCCTCGCCTGCCTGGATGTCGAGGATCTCGGACTTGTAGCCGTGGCGCTCGGACCAGCGCAGGTACATCCGAAGCAACATCTCGGCCCAGTCACAGGCGTCCGTCCCACCCGCTCCCGAGTTGATCGAGAGCAGCGCGTTGCCCGCGTCGTACTCCCCGCCGAGCAGCTGCTGCAGCTCGGCCTCCTCGAGCACGCGGTCCACGTCGGCGCACTTTGCTTCGATTTCGGCAAAGACGTCGGTAGTCCCCTCCTCGCGCGCCAGAGTCAGCAGGATGTCCGCTTCCTCGATCGACTCCTCTACGCGGTCATAGAGGGCGAGTTCGCGTTCGACCGCATTCTTCCGTCGGCCCAGATCCTGAGCAGTCTCGGGCTTGTTCCAGAGATCAGGCCGCGCCATTTCGACTTCGAGCTCGGCGAGCTGGGAGCGCAGGCCGGCTTCGTCAAAGACGCCCCCGGAATTCATCGAAGCGCTGCCGAAGACCGCCAATACGCTCCGACAGGTCGCTGAAATCCGGTCCGACTCGCTTCTCGACGCTCATGTCCGTTCATCCCTTTCCAGAACTCATCCGAAACCGACCCGCGACCTGGCCCGCGAGGGCGACGAGGATACAGCTAAAGGCGAAGACGTCGCCGAAGCGCGCGTAGAAAGTCGAACTCGGCGCCCGGGCCACCGGCACGTCCGCCATCACCACGGCTTCCTCGAACAGCGCACTCCGCTCCCGCACACGACCAAGGTCGTCGATGATCGCCGAGATCCCCGTGTTCGCTGCCCGCACCGTGAAGCGGCCGGTTTCTGCCGAGCGCATCGCCGTCATCGCCAGGAACTGGTGGGGTGCGCCGGTGCGACCGTACCAGGCATCGTTGGTCAGGGCGAGCAGGACTCCGGCCCCATCCGCCACGAAACGCCGCACCAGATCGGGAAAGATCAGCTCGTAGCAGATCGGGATCCCGGCCCGCAGCGGCGACTCGAGCGCGCCGGGCACCGGGAGCTCGAGCGCGTGCGGTGCGCGACCCGGGGTGACGTCGGTCGACGCCAGTCCGCGCGCGAGGGAGTGGAAGACCCGCCCGAGCAATCCCCGCAGCGGTACGAACTCGCCGAAGGGAACCAGCTGCGTCTTGTCGTAGCGTGCCCCGATCTCGCCGTCCGCGCCGACGACGAAGGCGCTGTCGAAGTAGGCGCTCGGCGCATCGCGCCCGGCCTCGAATTCGATGCCCATGCCGCCGACGATCAGCACGACACCGTGTCGGCGGGCGAACGCGGCGACCCGCTGCCGAAGATCCGGATCCCACTCGAGCGAGCCCGGCAACGCCGTCTCGGGCCATACGATCCACTCGGCACCGCGCTCGGCCGCCGCATCCGAGAGGCGCAGGTAGGTCGTGAGGATGCGATCGCGGCGCGCCGCATCCCACTTCTCGCCCTGGTCGATGTTGCCCTGGACCGCAGCGATCCGAATGTTTTTCGCACCGGCCAGGCCGTCCCCGCCGAGCGCCGCGCCCAGCGCATGGGCGAGGGCGAGGGCCAGCGCGATCACCGCGAGAGAACGCGCCGCGCTTGCCCAGCTTCCCGACACACCGGACGCGGTCGGCGCGAACCGCCGCAGAACGACCCGCCCGAGCGCCAGGCCGACCGCCGCCGCGAGAAAAGACAGTGCGTACACGCCGCCCCATCGCGTCCAGCCGAGCAGTGGTAAATCCTGGTGCAGCGCATAACCCAGCGTCGCCCAGGGAAACCCACCGAGAAAGAAGCCGCGCAGCCAGTCGACGGCGACCCAGGTACAGGCGCCCCACACGACGGCACCCGTTCGATGGGCACACCGCGCCCAGAGCGCAGCGAAGAGCGCGCTGAACTGGGCGACCCAGAATGCCGGCACGAGCGGCGACAGCAAGCCGAGGCCGAGCGGCATGCCGCCGTAGCCGACGGTCACGACGATGAACCAGTGGAAGAGGACGAGATGCCCCGCAAAGCTCGCGAAGAACGCGGCCCGCGCCGCGGACCGGGACGACAGGCCATCGAGTCCGACGATCAGCGCCGCCGGCGCGAGCCAGGCGAACACGATCCCCAGGTCGAAGGCGCCAATGAATGGAAGCTCGTGGGGGAACGCGAGCAGCGTGAAGACGGCATGCAGCGCCAGCGCGAGGCGACGTCTCGTCGGTGCGTCCGAGATCACGAGCCGAGGGCCCGCCAGATCCGTCGCTCCTCGGCGAGCATGCGGCGCGCCTCGTCGTCCTCTTCGTGGTCGTGGCCGAGAAGATGAAGCACGCCGTGGACGAGCAGCTTCGCGATCGTGTCGTCGAGGCCGCGGCGGCGCTCCCGGGCCTGCCTCGCCGCCGTGTCGACGCTGATCACGACGTCGCCGAGCAGGCGCCCGCGGCGTTCGGCGAATTCCCCTTCGACGAGCGAGAACGAGAGCACGTCGGTCGGACGGGGCTTACCGCGATAGCGCGCGTTCAGCTCGCCGATCGAGGGATCGTCGACGAGTGCGATCGAGAGCTCGGCGCCCGCTTGACCCGCCGCCTTCAAGATCGCTGCAGCACGCCGGCGGAGCCGCACCACGTCGACTGTCGCCCCCGCTCTCGACGCTGCCTTCGACCCCCGGATCGCGGAAGGCGGTCCGGAAATCAACACGTTCATCCGCCGTCTCCGCGGCCGTCGTCCTCCGCTCCCCTCTGCGACGAGGAGTTCGACGGGAGGCGCGCAGGAGACCTGCGCCCCGAATCCCCGGCGCGGGCGTAGGCCTGGATGATCGATTGCACGAGCGGATGGCGCACCACGTCGGTCGCGGCGAACTCCATGATCCCGATGCCGCGCACGTCGCGGAGCACGTGGACCGCCTCGACGAGGCCGCTCTCGGTGCCGGACGGCAGATCGATCTGCGTGACGTCCCCCGTGATCACCGCCTTCGAGTTGTCGCCCAGGCGGGTGAGGAACATCTTCATCTGCTCGCCCGTCGTATTCTGGGCTTCGTCGAGGATCACGAACGAGTCGTTCAGCGTACGGCCGCGCATGAACGCGAGCGGGGCGACCTCGATGGTCCCGCGCTTGATCAGGCGGGCCGCCTTGTCGACGTCCATCATGTCCCGCAGCGCGTCGTAGAGCGGTCGCATGTACGGATCGACCTTCTCGGCGAGATCACCCGGCAGGAAGCCCAACCGCTCTCCGGCCTCGACCGCCGGACGCGTCAGGATGATGCGCGATACCTCACGGCGATTCAGCGCCGCGACCGCCATCGCCATCGCGAGATAGGTCTTGCCCGTCCCGGCCGGCCCGACAGCGATCGCAATGTCGTACTTCTGGATCAGGTCGACATAACGACGCTGGGCCAGGTTCTTCGCGCGGATCGTCTTGAGCGATCCGCGCAGGACGTTCTCGTAGATGTCCTTCAGCTGGACCTCGGGCTCGTCGGAGAGCATCCGGATCACGTGTCGAACGTCGGCTCCGCGAACGCCCTGCCCCGATTTCTGGAGCTGGTAGAGCTCTTCGAGGACACGCCGTGCCAGCGCGGGCTTGGGCTCCGGGCCCTTGATCCGAACCTCGTTGCCGCGGGCGTGGATTTCGACACCGAGCGATCGCTCGAGCAGTCGCAGCGTCTGCTCGCCGTCGCCGTACAGGGCAATCGCCATCGAATTATCGTCGAAGGAGAGGCTCTCGTGGGTTGCGTCTTGGCCGTGAGATTGGTCTTGTGCCAGTCGGCTGCTCCTCGGTCGTCCTCGAGACTTCAATTCATGGGCGCCAGGAGCACCACCTCGTCGTCGCGAACGGCGTAATAATAGTCAGCGAGCCGAGCCGGCGTCAACGAACGGTCGACCTCGGAAGCCCGCTCGGACACGGCCTCGAGGCGATCCGGGTACGCTCCCGTCTCGAAAAAATGAAGCTCGACGAGCTGCCGCAGGAGCTCGGTCTCGGACTCGGCCCCGATCCGGTGCATGACCCGATCGGGAATGGGGGCGCCCGGGAGGCCACCCGTCGCACCCGAGCGCTCGATCGCCACCCCGGCGAGGCACGCGAGAACCACGAACGGCACCGCGCTCGCGAATGCCGTCCGGAGGGACGGAACGATCGACTTCGGGCTCGCCAGCTTGCGCGGGGCACGGCGCACTTCCTGGGTCCCGACCTCGATCAGCCCCGCCTGTCGCAGCTCCGCCACGACCCGAGTCGCCTCGAAGGTCCCGATGCGCGAAAGATCGATGACCCGGCGAACGCTGAGTCGGCCGTCGATCAGCTTGAGGACCCGCTCGACCTGATCGAGGCGGTCGTCCCCACCGCTCTGCGCGAAGGCCCGCGAGGATTCGAGGTTGCCGACCCGGCGAAAGACCGCGTCCTCCGACGGCACGGCCGCGGAGAACGTCTGCCACTCGTCGAGCATCCGCAGCCCGTCCATCAGGATCTGCTCCGCCCCGAGCAGTCTCTCGGGCGGCGTGTCGTGGACGATCGCCTCGGCAGAAAAGTGAAATTCGCCGCTCTTGCGGCGCATGATGTCGAAGACGGTCTCGCGCGTGAGGAGGTCCTGGACCTCCTCGAGTGCCGCGGGCTCCATGCGCCCGCTCGACACGAGCAGGTCGGGGATCGGTCGCGCCGAGCGGCCGCTCTCGCTCACGAGGTCGCGCAACTGATCTCGTGTGAGATAGCCCGAGCGGACCAGCTGCGAGCCGACGGCACCGCCCTCGCTCTCCTGACCGGTTGCGCCCCCGGCCACGACACGGCCATCGTCGAACGAGAGAAAGACGGCGTCATTTCCCTCGCCGACGACGAGCATCCCCGTCTTGCGCTGTTGCCCGATCAGCTGGAAGACCTCGGCGATCCCGAAGTCTCGCAAGTTGCCATGCAGCGCGACCGCCATTCGATCCTCCTAGCGATTCCTGATCGAGACGAGGCTGCCGACGACGATCGCGGCGTAGCCGACGAGGGCGAAGCTGCCGAGGACGGTGAAACAGAGGGGAGCGAGCGGGCCGAGCCAGAGCGGATCGACGAGCACGCCCGCCGGCCAGCGAGCCCAGATCGCGATCCATGCGAAGAGCGCGATGCCGAGCAGCGCCAGGTCGGGACGCCGCATCGCCAATCCGGCGATTCCCGGCACGACGAGGGAGCCGACACCGACCAGGCCCTGGATCCGACTCTCCCGCCGCGTGAGCGCCTGGAGCCGCGCCATGCGCAGCTTGGGATCCGTCGCCTCGGGATTCTTGAAGAGGTGATGACAGTCCTCGCAGAGCTCGTCGCTCCAGACGGTCGCCTCGCAGCGCGTGCAGATCCGGTGCCCGCAGCGCGTGCACATGCTCGACCGATCGAACCGGACACCGAACAGGCCCGTGGCGAAAACTACCGCGGCGAAGGCGATCGCGGTCTCGCCCCATCCCGCCCCGAGCCGCCCCGGAGCGATCCATTCCGTCAGCTGCGCCGCGGGTGCCTCCGCGAGGCCACGCGTCCGAAGTCGATCGCGCAGGATCTCGATCGGAAAGAGCAGATCGCCCACCAGCTTCGGATCGGAGAGGCTCGACAGCGCCTGGACCTCGCGGTCCCCGATGCCCTGCGCTCGAGCGATCGTCGCTTCGTACTCCTCCATCCGAAACAAGCTCGCGTAGGCCTGGCTGAGGTCGAAGAGCAGCGTCGGTGAATCGATCTGGGCCGCCGCCCGCTCGAATCCGTGGACGGCGGCTTCCGTCCGTCCCGCACGCATCTCGATGTTGGCGCGGTTGGCCAGCATCACCGGATCCGCGGGCCAACGTTCGGCCATGGCGTCCAGCTGCTCCGTCTCGAGCTGATCCATGCCGAGGCGTCGAGCGCGGTAGGCCAGTGCATGGGCCGCCGCGAGATCGTCGCCGGATACCGCTTCGAGCCGTTCGACGTCGGCGCGCGTGCCGATTCCCTTCGTCACGGCCAATGCGCTGCGGGTGATCGGATCGAGCTCGACCACGGTCGTCGCGATCGACGCCCACTGCGCGAGCGGATGGAGTGCGACGACCCAGAGCGTCGCCGCCATCACGAGCACGCTGCGCTCGCGGCCCTTGCCGTACAGGAATGCGATCGCGAAGCAGATCAGCGCCAGCCCCGCGAGCCCCTCGCCGAGCCAGATCGGAACGAGCGCGACACTCGCCAGCAGGGCCCAGCGCGCGAACACCGGCATGCCGCCGGACAACAGGTCGCCGAGGTCATGGGCGGCGTGCGAGAACGCCTTGAGGCCGAGCATCGTCATGAACACGAAGGCGGCGGCGAGCGAGACGATCCACGCCAGCAGCAATCCGTTCCCGAGCAGCCAGAGCTGGACCGGGAGCTGGTGGGCCGCTTCCCAGGCCATCTCGCCGAAGGCCTTCACAGCCGCACCGGGCTCATCGCCACGCCAGAGATCCTGCACATGGACCCATTGCAGCGCGGGCATCTCGGGCGCGAGGGCGCGGGCGAGCTCGGTCGCCTCACCGATCTCCTCGGAGACGCCGGCCGCGAGGACGACTTGTGCCGGGGCGCGAAGATCGCCGAGGCCGTACTCCAGACGCAGGCGCCGCAGGGCCACCGTCCGGGAATGCGGTGTGGGCGGCGCGATTCGCCAGGCCTCGACGACCCGGTCGCGGGGCGTCTCGACGGGCGGCGCCTCGATCAACGGGACCGCCTCGCCCAGCGCGGGGTCGACGGTCGGGGGCACGAGCGCCGGGTCTGCCAACTCGGTGGCGGAAACGGGCGCGACGGCGACAGAAACAGCGACAGGAGCGGCCGCCGGCGCGACTTCCTGCGCCGACCCGACTCCGGTCAAGAGCAGTGCGCAGACGGCGAGCGTGGCGGTGAGCCAGATTCGATGGACCAACCGAAGCGCCCTCCCAGGCGGATGGATTCGGCTTTCGCTATCGGCTGGCTTCGTCGGCCCCTGAAGGTTCTCCCCACGGGTCAGGGACGATCTCATCGATCCCGGACCTCGATTCACCCTCGACGCCGGGGATGGGTCTGAGTAATATGCCGCGCCCACGCACAAGGAGCCCGGAGTTGGCCAATCACAAGTCCGCGATCAAGCGAATCGGCCAATCCGAGCGCCGCCGCAAGCGAAACCAGCACATCCGAAGCAAGATGCGCACCGTGGTCAAGCGCTACCGCGACGCCCTCGAGGCGGGCAACGCGACCCAGGCTGGCGAAGCCTTCAAGGTCGTCGAGCGCGAGATCCGACGCGCCGCTTCCCGCGGCGTGATCCCGAAGCGGCGCGCAGATCGCAGCGTCGGCCGCCTGGCGAAGCGACTCAACGCCCTCGCCCAAGCCTAGCTGCATTCAGCTCGCGAGCTGAAGGACCAATTGCTCCAGCGCCCGCTCCGGCCGCATCACGCCGGCACCCTTCAGCTCGACATCGGCCCGATGGATTGCGCGCAGGCAGCCGAGCAGGCGCGCCGAGGGGAAGCGCCGCGCCTGCTGCTCGAGCTTGCGAACGACGAAGGGCGGGCCCTTGATCGGCTCGCCCTGGGAAACCCGTAGCAACCGTCGAAAATGCGATGCGAGGGCCCCGAGCACGGCCTGCGATGCCGCGCCCTGGTGGAGCATCTGGCTGAGCTTTTCCAGGGAGTCCGCGGTCCGGCCCTGGCCGATCGCGTCCGTGAGCTCCCAGACGGATTCCTCCGCGACACTCGCCACCGAGAGCTCGACGGCGGCGCGATCGATGCGGCCGCCCGCTCCGACCTGGAGCTGCAGCTTCTCGAGCTCCTGGCGCAGCAGCAGGAGATGGGGCCCGACGCGCTCGCAGAGAAGCTCCGCCGCGTCCTTCGAGATCTGCACTTGCTGGCGAGTCGCTTCTCGTTCGAGGAACTCGACGAGCTCTCGGGTCGCGGTCGGAGATTCGCATTCGATCTCCGCCGCCGGCTCGCGAAAGGCCTTCACCCAGCGGCTGCGCCGATCCACCTTCCGCGCGACCACGACGAGCACCGCGGTCACCTCGTCGCGCAGTCCCTGCAGCGCCTGCTCGATCCCCCGCCCCCAGCCCTCGTCGATGCCCGCGCCCCGCCCCTCGCCCTCTCGCAACACGACGAGCCGTTGGCGCGCCATGAGCGGAAGCGTTCCGAGGGCCTCTTCGAGGCGGCCGGGGGAAGCGGAGTCGACATCGAGGCGGTCGAGATTGAAATCCCGTGGTGCGCCGGCAAGGACGCGGGCCTCGATGGCTTCGAGGGCGGCATCGCGGAGCAGCGGCTCCTCGCCGGCGATCAGATAGGCCGGCCGGATGCGACCCTTGCCGAGCTCCGCCGTGAGCTGCGCGACGTTCATCCGCCGGCGCTCTCGTCGCCTTCCGGAATCGGCCGCTCGATCAGCTCGATCGTATCCGCCACGCGGGACGCGAGCTGATCGGACAGGCGCCGCAGCGCCTCGAGGCGATTGGTCCGGGTGATTTCGATGTCGGGACTCGCGAGATAGGACTCGGTCTCGGACAGCATCGTCGGATCGAGCTGGATCACATCGCCACTCTCGAGGCGGACCTCGAGGGAGAGCTCGAGGGTGAGCGAATATTCGAGAGCGGCGACGAAGCTCGAAAAGCTCCGGCTCGTGGTCTCGAGCGGGCGGATGCGGCCGCGGATCTGGAGCTGGGCGTTCTCGGGATCGTCCGTGAGCCGGAGGCGCGCGCGACCGCCGACCTCGCGGCGCAGGGCATCGGTCACGATGCGGTCGAGCCACGGCTCGGGAGAATCGCTGCGCAGCCCGACGACCGCGACACGCGAAGGGTTCGCGTTCTCCCGCCCCCCGCCGGGCCCGCCGGCCTCGCGCCCGCCGAGGGTGCTGCGGTAGCCGCATGCCGCCATCACCGACACGAGAAGCACGCAGAGAATTTGCAGGGAGCGGACCGGGCGAGGCATGTCAGACCGATAGCATGCCTGTGCAGCACAGGGCCCAGAGCCTCGGGCTCGTGCCTCAGGCGGGGAGTTTCAGCAGATCTCGCGCGATGCTGAGCACCCTGTTCGCCTGGATCGGCTTGGTCAGATACTCGTTGGCACCGAGGGCGACGGCTCGCTCGCGATCGTCCTTCGCCCCCTCCGTCGTGATGACACAGATCGGCATCGCGGCGAGGCTCGCATCGCTTCGGATCAGGCTGATCAGCTTCAAGCCGTCCATGACGGGCATGTTGATGTCCACGAAGACGAGATCGAAATTGTCGCTGGTCACCTTGCGGAGGCCATCCATGCCATCCTGCGCCTCGACGATCTGCACGCCCTTCATCCGCTTCAGGGCGAAGACGAGCAGCTGTCGCATCGTCGGGCTGTCCTCGACGATCAGGATCCGGTGATCGGCCATCTTCAGCTCCTCGATCTCGCGAGCCCCTTGCGCACGGCGCACGGGACGACTCGCGTCAATTCGTGATTCGATCGACCAGACCCGTGTTCTTGCCCGGCGTAGTCAGACACGCCGGAAATAGACGCGAAGAGAGCAGCGCGGTCGCGCCGTGGCTCGCGAGCAGATCGAAGAGCTGGCGGTCGAGCTCGGACAAGCCGGATTTCTGGTCGAAGAGCTTGTAGAGCGCGATCGCGCCCAAAGCACTTCCCCGGACGTACAACGGGATCACCGCCACGGGCTCGCTCTCGCTGCGGCCCCCGTCTTCCCGCGTGACGGGCGGGGCGGCGTAGAGCGTTCCCTCGGCGACGGCCGCGCCGATGATGCCGGTGCCGACCATGAGCGCAGGAAACGACGAGAGTGGACGACCTTCACACGCGACCGGCGTCAGGCGCCCGCTTTCGGTGTCGCAGGAATACAGGGCGAAGACCTCGGCCCCGATCAGGTTGATCACGATCTCCGAGATCGCCGCCACGACTTCGTCGGGGTCGTATGAAGCGTGCAGCTGGTAGCTCGCGACGTAGAGATTCGCGAGATCGTTGTGGCGCTCCTCGATCTCGGCGTGGCGCGCCGCCCAGCTCTGGTTGCGGGCCTCGGCGGAGCGAAGCTCGTCGAGCAGACCGCGGTTCTCGTTTCG
Organism: Deltaproteobacteria bacterium; assembly: GCA_031390075.1. GTDB lineage: Bacteria > Myxococcota_A > UBA9160 > UBA9160 > UBA4427 > UBA4427. Next base: position 12,227 of record JANMTD010000298.1, read on the forward strand.
CAGGGCGTCGATCTTCTCGATCCAATCACGCAGGGCGGCCTGCTCTCCTGCGCTGGGCTCCCCCTCTCGCGCGGAGGCGTTCGACTCGTCCACGAGCCTTCGGCGCAGGCGCGCGGACTCGTCCAGCAGCTGCCGGGTGAGCTCCGTTCCCCGCGCGAAGAGGTCGAGCAGCGCTTCGCCGCGGAGGCAGCCGTCCATCTCGTCCGAGTCACCCATCGAAACCTCGCCCCCCGTCCGCGAGACGGCAGGAAGCCACTCGAGCCGCCAGCCGTCCGTGTCGGATTGCTCGTCCGCCGCGCGCCGGGACTTGAGGGAAAGGCCGGTCGGCCTCACTCCTCCGCCGGGTCGAGCCCCGCCCGGGCGAGGCTGTGCCAGATGTCGTCCCGCTCCTCGCCGAGGACCGGGCGTCGGTAGACCAGCTCCCGCTTCAGGTGTTTCAACTCGAAAACCGTGGTCACGTTCGCGAGGGACTCCGAATGGCCGAGCAGCAGGCAACCGCCGGGGCGGAGCTTTTCGTGGAAGGACTTCATGACCCGCTTCTTCGTGGCGAGGTCGAAGTAGATGATCACGTTGCGGCAGAGGATCACGTCCATCGGTCCGAGCAGGGCCAGCTTCCCCTCGTCCACCAGGTTGAGATGCATGAAGTCGACGTGCCGCCGGACCTCGTCGGAGATCTTCGAGACACCGTCCTTGCGCGAGAAATAACGCAGACGCAGCGACGCGTCCGCATCGCGGAAGGTGGCATCGCGATACAGGCCGGTTCGCGCGCGGGCGAGCACGCTGCGCGAGATATCCGAGGCGAAGACCCGAAAATCCCGGCCCGGCACGAAGCCCGCCTCGAGCGCGAGCATGACGATCGAATACGGCTCCTCACCGCTCGCGCAGCCCGCCGACCAGATCTGCACGGGACCCCGCCTGCCGGCATCCCGGGCGAGCGCCTCGGGGAGGATCTCGCGGACGAGCGCGTCGAGTTGGGCGCGTTCGCGGAAGAAATACGTCTCGTGCGTCGTCAGCAGGTCGATCAGGTTCGCGAACTCGTCGTCGGCGTTGTCGCCGTGGCGGAGCTGGTAGAGGTAGGACGCGAACGATCCGAAATCGGCCTCGTCGATCCGCCGGGCGATCCGCCGCTCGACGAGGAATCGCGTGCTCTCGTCGAAATGGAGACCGGCTCGCTCACGCAGGATCGACGTGAACAAGCGGAATTCCGCGTCCGTGAGCGTCGGTTTGGGATCTCGCTCTTTCAGCATGACGGGCTCATTGCTCGAGCTTTCGCGCCGCGAGCAGGATCGCCTCGCGCACGAACGCATCGACTTCGACCTCGAGCCGCCGCAGCATCGCCGGCAGCGCTCGACAGAGCCCGCGCACGGCGAGGACCTTCACCGCCTCGGCCCTGACCGCCCAGTCCGCATGTCCAACGAGGGCGACGAGCGGCAGCAGGTCGTCGCTCGCGGCATGGCGACCGAGACACGAAATCGCCGCACATACGATCTCGGGCTCGGCGCGCCCGAGTGCCGTGGTGGCCGCCTGGACCGCGACCGAGCCCCCGATCCGCGCGAGCGCCTCGATCGCGGCGAGCGCGACGAACGGCTCGCGCGCCACCGCGAGACCGAGCCATTGGCCGTCGTCCGGTGCGGCGTCGAGCAGAGCTTCGAGCAGCTCCCCTGCGGCGCGCACGGCGGCGGCCGCGACGCGGGCATCGCCGTCGAGCGACAGCCGCTCGAGATCCTCCAGCGCCTCGCGCGTTCCCATGTGTCCGAGCACCGCAGCGGCGGCGATGCGCACCCCGCTCGATTCGTCGCCGAGCGCGAGCCGCATCGCTTGCCGGACCCGGGGCGCGTCGAAGCGGGCGAGGGCCTCGACCGCGGCACGCCGCACCAGGGGCGACGCGTCCTTGGCCAGGTAGTCGATCACGTCGGCGTCTTCGACTCGCCCGATCCGGGCCAGTACCCGGGCGATCGCGACCCGCAGTGCTTCCGGGGCACCGCCGAGACGGCTCGCCAGGACCTCGATCAGCTGCACGTGGACGGATGCATCGGCGGACTGTGAACGGTCCGCCATGCGGGCGATCGCGGCGATCAGGTCTTCGATCTCGTCGGCCCGATCGGCGTCGGCATCGCGGGCGGTCGCATCGAGGCGTCGGACCAGATCCGGCATGCGGCGGAAATAGCCGCCCTCCCCGAGTGCCATCGCCGCGCAGCCGACCGCACGCGCGCTCGTCCCATGCAGGGTCGACGCGAGCAGCTCATCCGCCGCCTCGCCCCCCACCCGTCCCAGGATCGCGCAGGCGCGCACCTCGAGATCGATCTCGAGCTCCCCCCAGGCCGGTCGCAGCGCCGCAACCGTGACCAGGCCAAGCGCCGCGAGCGTCGCATCGACGAGCTCGCGCAGCGCCTCGTCCCGACCGGCCTGCAGGAGCGGCAGGATCGCCCGCTCGTCGGCGACGACGCCGAGGAACTGGACCAGCGCCATCCGCCGCGAGAGTTCCTCTCCCTCGATGCCGTCGCAGCAGCGCGACACGAGGTCGAAATCGGCCAGGGCGAATGCCCGCAGACGCGCACAGAGCCCGTCCGACTCCGACCCGTCGAGCCGGGCCAGCTGGCGCAGCAAGGCGCCGATCGCGCTCTCGCGAATCGAACGCGCGGCACACGCGAGCCCCTTCACGAGCTCCGCTTCCGCCCGGGGATCCGTCGAATGTCCGAGCAGGTCGAGCGCAGCCGGTCGCAGCTGCGGGTGGGCGAGGGAATCCGCCAGCGCATCGACTCCGACGCTGACCTCGAGCCGCTCGAGCGATCGCAGTGCGGCGAGACGCACGAGCGGGACCTCTGCCCGATCGGTGCTCGCACGCACGAGCGCACCCACGCAGACGTGGCCTCCCACGACACCCAGCGCGTCGGCGGCCGCCGCCCGGACGTTCGCGTCGAGATCTTCGAGAATTCCGACGAGCACGTCTCGCGCCATTGGATCCCCGATCGCGGCGAGTGCGTCGACGGCGAGCTTGCGCACGTCCACGTCGCTGCTCGCCGTCGCCGTCACGAGCGACGCCGTCGCCCGCGCGCCCATCGCGACGAAGGCCTCGAAGGCGGCGTTGCGTCGCCCGGGATTCTCGCCATCGGCGAGGGCTTCGAGCAGACCGGGATGGACGAGGGACTCCTCGCGGCACGCGACGAGCCGTTCGATGGCCGCCTTGCGGACGCGCCAGGCCGGATCCCCGAGCCGCAGGACGAGCTGGGGCACCGCCTCGGACCCGGGCAGTAGGAGCAGCTGCTCGACGGCCAGCCGGCGCACTTCTTCGCTCTCGCTCGCGAGCGCGTCGAGGAGTGCATCCCGCTCGTCTCGAGACAGCGCGCGGCTCATCCCTTGGCGCCCCGCTCGCGCGCCACGCGGTGGAGCTCCTCGAGCACGAAGTCGGCCTCGGCCCGGACCTCGGGGCCGATGCGCTGTCGCAGCAGGGCGCGCGCCTCCTGGATCTCGCCGTCGAGTGCCCGTTCGAGGGTCCCATCCCGGCAGGCCTGCGCGAACTTCTCGGGCTGGTAGAGGAGCATCTCCGACACCGCGATGCGCGCGAGGCGGCGGGCTCGCTCCCGCTCTTCTTCGCGCGCGGCGTCCGCCGAGGGCATCGCAGGGGCGCTCGCTGCGGGTACGGCCATCGGCGTCCGGGCAGACGGAGGAGCGGGCACCGAAACCGGAGCCGCGGCGAAGATCGACGCGGGTGTCGCCCGCGCGGCGGCCGGCCGCTGCTCCCGGGGCGGCGGATCCGACAGCAGGCCCGCTCCGCGCAGCAGCGGTTCAAGGCCGTCGGGCAGATCGGGTTGCTCGAGGTAGGCGTCGGCGCCGTAGAGATCCGAAGGGTCGCGTCGATAGCGGTTCTGATCGTGGACCGCTCCGACCAGCACGACCGTGATGTGCTTGAGACTCGCGTTGCGCTTCACGATCTCGCAGATCTGGAAGCCGTACATGCGCGGGAGCGCCGCATCGAGGACGACGACTCGCGGCAGCAGGCGCTGGACCCCGAGCATCGCCTCGACGCCGTCGTGGACGAGCTGCGCCGAGATGCCCCAGCTCCGGATCGCTTCGATCGACGCTTTGCCGCGCGCTGCGTCGGGATCCGCGACGAGCACGAGGCAGCTCGAGTCGGTTGCGACCGGCGCCGCGACGGCGACCGGCGGGGCCGGCGAGGCCGGCGCATTCGGAACGCGCACGAGAAAGAGGGCCGAGCACTTCGTGCAACGGAGCTTCGCGCCCTCGGGCCCGAGAAGCGCAGCATCGACCCGATACCGCGCACTGCATTTCGGACAAGCAGCGATCATGATCGTTCTCCCGTCGCTCGAGCCGGCGGGCTCGAACGCGCTGATTGGACGGCAGGCCGGTGCGACGGTGCGCGCAGGGTGTCGGCCTGGGTTCGAATGGCTCGTTGCACGAGGGCGAGCTCGTCGCCCACGGCGCGAAGCGACTGCAGCCGCTCGGCGCCCACCTCGACGACGCGAACGAGCTCGAGGCAGCCCTGTGCCGGGTCTTCGAGGGACATCCCGAGGCTCCGGGCGGTGTCGTGGACGGCGCCGAGATCGCCCTCGACGCGGGCGAGATGATCCGCCTGGTCGCGGATCGCGGTGCGCATCTCTTCCACCGTCTCCCGGAGCGATCGCACGCCTCGCAGCGCGCCGTCGCAGCTCCCGTCGTGATCGACGACCGCGCCCGCGAGCTCGGCGATGGCCGCCTCGACGCGAACGGCGAGCCCCACCACGCGCTCGAGCGTCGTCGCCTGCGAACGCACGGAGGCGACGATGGCCTCGATCCGGGCGCCGGTCTGGCGCGCGACCTCCGTGATTTCGTCGAGGGTGCGGCCGGCCTCGACCGAGAGCTCGACGCCCTTCTGCACGGAGCTCGAGCCCGCTTCGATGGCCCCGATCGCGTGCTCGCTCTCGGACTGCACGGCCCGGATCAGCCCCCCGATCTCCTTGGTGCTGACGAGCACCCGATCGGCCAGGTCTCGGATCTCGTCGGCGACGACCGAGAAGGCGCGGCCATGCTCACCGGCCTGCGCGGCGATGATGGCGGCGTTGAGCGCGAGCAGGCTCGTCTGATCGCCCACGTCGTCGATCACGTCGAGGATGCCGCCGATCTCCTGCGTGCGCGCGCCGAGGCCGCGGATTACGGACTCCGCCGTCTGGGTCGCGGTGCGGATCGCCTCCATGCCCGCCACGGTCTCACCGAACTTCGTCCGGCCGATCTCCGCCTTGGCCAGCACATCGCGCGAGAAGTCGGTGATCGAATCCACCGCCGCATCGACGGCCCGCGTCGCCTTCGTCAACTCGGCCAGGCTTGCCCCGGTGTCGCGTGCAGCAGAGGAGATCCGCTCGACCGAAGCGGTCAGGCCCGCCTGACCGCGCTCGAGCGAATCGAGCCACTGCGCACTGGCGCCGATCTCTGTTTCGAGGCCCCGCGCGCGGACCTCGAGCGCTTCACCTCCGGCGAGCGCGCCGCTGGCGGTGCGGCGCACGGAATCGATTCGAGCGCCGAGCTCGCCCGCGCTCTGCGCGGCAGGCTCGAGCTTTCCAGCGAGGCCGCGGACGAGTCGATCCACGTGGGCGTGCTCGATCGATTGCTGATCGCGTTCGAAGCCGAGGGCGTGGACCAGCTCGTCCCCGCGCCCGACATGGGCTTCGAGGATTGCGTTCGCGGCCGACAGCGCTTCGCCCGATCGATCCGCCGCCCGGACAGACTCGGCGCGAAAGCCCGCGAGGGCGAGCTCGAGCTCGTTGGCGATCCCTCGCGCGAGCAGAGAGGCGAGCCAGACACACGCCGCGGCGAAGAGCATCGCCGCCGCCCCGATTCGGACCGGTCCCCAAGCCTGCGCCAGCGCGTGGACGACTCCGTCCGTGAGGAGCCCGGCGGCTCCGAGCGCCACGCCGGCGACGGCGATCCGAACCTGGCGCGACAGTGATCCCGCCCAGGCTTCCGCCGTCACGAGCAAGGTCGCCGCGGGCGTGCCGCGGGCCTCGAAATCCGTTCGCGCGCAAAGCATCCGCGTGCGGTGAAACACGGCGAGGGCACCGATACTCGAGCAGACCACCCCGGCCAGGGCGACACTGCGCCAGGTCGCGGGCGAGAGCACCGCAGCCGGATCGAGTACGGCGAGACCGAACGGGGCGACGACGACGGGCAGGAAGCTCCCGAAGAAGACCGCCCGTCCCGACCGGCGCGGGAGTCCGGCGAGATCGCCGACGGCGAGGTCGCGCCTGCCTGCGAATCGCCAGGCCGCGAGTGCGATCACGGTCGCCACGACGAACACGACACTCGCGCGGACCGTCCCGGCGATGACGGCGAGATGCACGCTCGCCGCGAGCACGCTCGCGAGCGAGATCTCGAGTCGCTCGCGGCGCACGCGATCGGTGAGGTCCCCTGCACCGGCTTCGGCCATCGGCGAGCTCATGCAGCCACCTCGTCGCTCGCCCGCGCAGCATGGCCGCTGCGGAGCACCCGATCGAGCAATACGTCGAGCTCGAGCACCAGGATCGGCGAACGATCTTTTCGGCGAACCACCGCGCGGACGACCAGGCAGCCCGCCTCGCGCGTCAGCTCGGGAAGCGGCTCCATCGCATCCGTCGTCGTCGCCACGACCTGCGTCGCGCGGTCGACGCGAAAGCCGATCACGAGGCCGCGCGTCTCGACCACGACCGTGCGGGACCGCGGACCCGAGGGCGTCCCCTCGCGGGCGAGCAGGCTCTCGAGATCGACGACGGGGATCAACGTGCCGCGCAGGTCGATCACGCCCTCGATGACGGCCGGCGCATCGGGAAGCGGTGTCAGCCTCGGCGTCGCCAGGATCTCGCGCACGTTCGCGATCGGAACCGCGTAGGTCTGGCCCGCCAGCTCGAAGCAGGCGAGTTCGACTTTCGTCGCCGCAGCCCGGGCCGGGGTCTTCTCAGTCATCGCGAGACCCCACCACCCGGTCGAGATCGAGGATCGAAACGAATCCCGTGTCGGATCGCACGAGCTCGTCGACGTACCGGAATTCGAGCCCCTGGGCCGGCAGGACGTCCTGCTCGCGGGCCCGGAGCACACCCGTCACCGAATCGACCAACAGCCCCGCAACCCCATCGTCGTCGCCGTGGATCACGACGATGCGATTCGCGCGCGTGGCCTCGCCCTTGGGCAAGCCGAGGCGTCGGCGCAGATCGACCACCTCGACGATCTCCCCGCGCAGGGCCACGACGCCTACGAGCCAGTCGGGTGTGTGCGGGACGCGGGTGACCGTGGCGAGGCGGACGATCTCGCGAATGCGTTCGACGGGAATCGCGTAGTCCCCGGCCGCCAGCTGAACGACCAACAGCTCGCGGCGATCCTCGGCGGGCGAGCCCGCCAGGAATGCCTGGGAAGCCTCGCGGGCGAGCCCTGTCCAGTCCCCGGCTCGCGCTTCGCGACCCGTCGTGGGATCGACCGACGTCATGCGGCCTCCCGACGGCGCGAGCTCTCCGCCACGAGCGCCGAGACGTCGATCACCAGGACCGCGACCCGATCGCCGAGCTCCGTCGCGCCCGCGATGCCATGGATCGACTGGACGGGGCCCTTGATCGACTTGATCACGATGTCCTGCTGGCCGTCGAGCCCGTCGACGACGAGCCCCAGACGCTGCTCGCCCATCCCGAGCACGACGACGAACTGACCCTCGCGGCCGGTGCCACTCGGAACCCCGAACTCGTGGGCGAGCCGGCGCAGCATGAGGGGCGAGCCGCGCAGGTCGAGGAGCTGCTTGTCTTCGCTGTGGAGAACAGGATGTTCCTCGGCGCGCAGGGTTTCGCGCACGGAAGCGATGGGGATCGCATAGCGCTCGGCGCCGACCCGGACGATCAGCGCCTGGATGATCGCGAGCGTGATCGGGAGCGTGATCGTGATCGTGGTGCCGAGGCCCTGCTGACTCGATACCTCCACCAACCCGCCCAGCGCCGCGAGATTCGACCGCACGACGTCCATCCCGACGCCACGACCGCTCGTCTCGGAGACCTCGTCGCGGGTCGAGAGTCCCGCTTCGAAGACGAGATTCAGCACCTCGCGTTCGGAGAGCACCTCGTGGTCCGCCACGATCCCGCGGACGACCGCCTTGCGCCGGATCGCCTCGACATCCATCCCGCGGCCGTCGTCGCCGATCTCGAGCACGACGTGATTGCCGCGCTGGAACGCCGCGACCCGGATCGTGCCAACAGCCGGCTTGCCCGCCGCCACGCGCTCCTCGGGCGACTCGAGGGCATGGTCGAAGGCGTTCCGGACGACGTGGACCAGCGGGTCGACCAGCTGCTCGACGATCAGCTTGTCGAGCTCGGTGTCGCCGCCGGCGAACTCGAGGCTGACTTCCTTCCCGAGATCGATGCGCAATCGGCGCACGACCCGCGAGAGCTTCTCGAAGACCTGCCGCAGCGGGACCATGCGGACGTCGAGCACGCCGGCCTGGAGCTCTCGGAGCCGGCGGTCGAGGAGCTTCTGGACCTTGGCGAGGTCGGCCCCGATGCGCGCATTGCGCGAATCCGCCGAGAGCCGGGTCACGATGCTGCCGAGCGCATTGCGGTGGCTCACGAGCTCACCGACCAGGTTCATCAGCAGGTCGAGCTTCCCGATGTCGACGCGCACCGATCCGCTGATCGAGCGCAGCGACTCGATCCGCGTTCGCTCGGCGCCCTGCGCCTCGGTCGAGGACTCCGCGGAAGCGTGCTTTGCGTCCCGATCCCCAGTGCGGATTCCATCCGGGCCCGCTGCCGCTTCGACGTCCGCGCCCGGCGAGTCCGGGCGGCCGGGGTGGACGACGCGAAGAGTGCAATTCGAATGGTCGATCCTCCGGCCCAGGAGCTCGGGGGCGAGGTCCGTCGCGACGAGCAGCGTGAAGCAGATCTTCCGCTCCGCCGACGCCGAGGCCGACGGCAGGGTCGAGATGATCTCACCGGACTCGCGGACGGCCGCGGAGATCTCGGTGAGCCCCTCTTCGAAGGAGGTGAGCTCGAAGATCGCGTCGATCAGGACGATCGGGCGTCCGCGGCGCAGGTTCTCGCGCAGGCGATGCTCTTCGTACTCCGTGAGCGCCCGCAGCAGCTCCGGATCGAGCCCGGTCGCTTCGAGTCCGCTGCGCTGCTCGACCGGCGGTGCGGCGAGCGCCCGCTCGAGGTCGGCGAGGAACTTCTCGCCCCGAACCGTCGCCTGCTCGGAGGAGCCGGCGTCGCGGTCGAAGCCCGTCATCAGGGCGAGCAGCGCCGCGACGCCGTCGTCGAGCATGCCGACGACGGGCGCGCGGCAGTCGATCCGTCCGAGGCGGAGTCCGTCGAGGATGTCCTCGAGGCGGTGGGCGAGGCGGCTGACCGCGTCGAGGCCGAAGAGGCCGGCCAGACCTTTCAGGGTGTGGGCCGAGCGAAAGAGGCGGTGGACGAGATCGGGCTCGACTTCGCCGCTGCCGTGCCGCTGCTCGTGCAGCAGGCAGAGATCCCCGCACATCTGCTCGAGGATCTCTTCCGCCTCCGCGACGAACTCGCGCCCTTCCTTCGAAGGGGTCGCGCGAACGCCCGAGCCTCCTGCGGCAGATTTCCTGCCCGGCTTTCGGGCGCGCGGGGCAGCCATCGCCGACTACCGCTCTTGGCTTCGACCCGCGAGAAGATCGAGCACGATCTGGCGGAGCGATTCCGGGTCGAATGGCTTCACGAGATAGGCATCGGCACCGATGCCGAGGCCTTTTTCGATGTCGCGCTCGGCGCCCTCGGTCGAGACGATCACGAGCGGAATCGACGCGTGCTTCTCGCTGGACTTCATGAAGGACGCGAGCTCGAGCCCGTTGATGTCGGGCATGTTGATGTCGGTCACGACGAGGTCGAACGTCTCGCGTGGGAGCAGGCGCAGGGCCTCGAACCCGCTCTTCGCCTCGACGATCTTCACCGGCAGCCCGAGCCCTTCG
>JANMTD010000323.1:0-8722 GCA_031390075.1 Deltaproteobacteria bacterium
CGAGCACGCGAGGGCGGTCGGATCGTCGTGCTCTCGTCGATCTCGGGCCAGATCGGCAACCGCGGTCAGGTCAACTACAGCGCGTCGAAGGCGGGGCTCATCGGGGCGACGCGCGCCCTCTCCCTCGAGCTCGCGAAGCGGAAGATCACCGTCAACTGCGTCGCGCCGGGCCTGATCGAGACCGAGATGCTGCAGGGGCTCCCGACGGAGCAGCTCGCGAACCTGATCCCGATGCGTCGGATCGGGAGGCCCGAGGAGGTCGCCGCCGTCGTGGCGTTCCTGCTCTCGGACGCGGCGAGCTACGTCACGGGCGAGACGATCTCCGTCAATGGGGGCATGGCGTGAGGCCGCTCCCTATGGGCTGAGGCTCCCTATGGGCTGAGGGCTCAGGGCGACGCAGGGTCGTCCACCGCGAGGGATTCGAGGGTCTCGATTGTGATCCGGTAGCCGAGCCAGCCGTTTGCGATCTCGATCTGGCGGGGCACGGCGGGCTCCCCCTGCCAGTCCGAATAACGAATCACCACGCTCCCCTGGTCGAGGGCGTCGCGGATCGCGAAGCGCCGCTGCTCGAGATGGCGCTCCCCCACCTTCTCCCAGATCGCAACGGATCCCCACCACCCGCTGCGCTCGCAGGCGCGGCAATCGGGAACCCCGGGCAGCCAGGGGTAGTAGGCGCGCTGGACGTCGGCGAGCATGTGCGTCGGGGTGAACGGAAGCGCCCGCCCGCTCCGGTTCTCGAAGTCGACCTGCTCGAGGCCTCCCTGACTCTCGGCGCTCGCCCGCAGCGTGAGTCGAAATCCCACGAGGTTCATCGGCCCGAGCCCGACGAGCGAGAGCTCGCCCGGACGCCGCTGCAGGACGGCGTCGAACGACTCGCTTCCCCCGCCCCACTCGATTCGCACGCGTTGACGAAGCACGCGCGTATCGCCCCAGGCATCGACGGGAAGCAGCGTCCGCGCGACGGCCTCGATCCGCGAGGCGAGCGGCCGGAGATCGAGCTCCTCTCGGGTCTCGACGACCGGTGCCGAGCGACAGCTGAACGAGAGCGCGGCCACGCAGACGATCAGACGAGCGAGATTGCGCACGCTGAACTCCCTTTCACGATTCCGGTGCCGCCGCCCGACGCCTGAGCAGGACGAGGGTCGTCGGCGCCAACAGCATGCTCGATCCGATCCCGACGGCCGCCGTGAGACCGAGATCGGCGAGCACCGGATGCTCGGACATCGCCAACAGCCCGAAGCCGGCCACGGTCGTGATACTGGCGAGGAGCGCGCCCGTGAGCGCCGCTGCGACGCTGCCATCCTCGCCGCTCCCGTCTGCGTCGACCAGGAACACGCTGTAGTCGACGCCCATGCTGACGACGAACAAGAGCGCCGTGAGCGAGATCAGATCGAGGCCGCGATCGGTCGCGCCGAGGATCGAGACCGTGAAGAGCGCCGCCAGGACTGCGGGGATCAGCGCGGCGAGGGTCCGGCGCCAATCCCGGTAGCGGAGTGCGATCAGCAGCGTCACGGCGACGAGCCCCGCAGCGAGGAGCTCGAGCGTGCTGCGTTGATAGAGGAGCTGAGCCTCGCGAAAGAGCGCCGACTGGCGCAGGAGCAGCGCGCCATCGAGATCCGCGAGCCGACTCTCGAGGGCGTCCGCATCGTTCACCCCCTGCAAGAAAGTGAGAAAGCCGACGCGCTCGCCCAGATGAACCCGGAAGGGCCGCACGAGCGGGCCGGCCGGGGAAGCGAGCAGATCGTCGTAGCGCAGCGGCTCCCGCAACGGCGCCGCGAGTGACGCCAGGTAGGGCTCGAAGGCCCCTTCGGCATAACCCTCCTCACTGAACGCCCGGCGCAGTCGATCGGGCAACGTCGGATCGTCGACCGCGACCCGGGCCACCGCCCGTTGTGTCGACGGCGCGGGCAACAGCGGCGCGAGGCTGCGCTGCCCGTCGAGCTCGCCCGCCCGGATCGCCGCCTCGAGACGGGTCGCGACGGCGTCGTTGACCAGCAGGGCTGCGGCCTCGTCGTCGCCCAGGGCCACGACGAATTGCATCTGCTCCGTGCGCGCGACCTTGGCGCGGACGCGTTCGGCCTCGGCCAGCAGCTCGGGATCCATCCGCCCGAGATTCGCGAGCTCCGGATCGAACCGCACCTGGGGAAGCGCAACCCCGACGAACAGCACGACGGCCGCTGGAATGAGGGCGAGGCGAACCCCGACACGCGAGAGCCGTCGGAAGCACCGCTCGACCCAGGCGACCAGCCACTCCCGCACGGCGACGCGCCGCTCGCCGCGGGGCATCAGGATCGGGACGACGAGGAGCGTCACGCCATAGGCGACGGCAATCCCGGTGACCGAGAAGCAGGCGACTTCGCGAAGTCCCGAGAGCGCGGAAGCGCCGAGCGCTGCAAACCCGGCGAGGGTCGTCGCCGCCCCCAACGCGAGGGACCGGGAGATCGCGCGCAGCGAATCGCGGGGATCACCGCGGGGCGAGACGATCGTGTGATGGCAGTAGAGATGCTCGACGTAGTCGATCGCGACGCCGAACAGCGAGGCCCCGAATGCGAGGGTGATGCCGTGGAGCCTTCCGAACAAGAAGAGCACCGCGGCCGCCCCCGCGACGACCCCCGCCGAGACGGGGATCACCGCCAGCAAGACCAGTCGAAGGCTCCGGAACAAGATCCACAGGACCGCGCACACGATCAGCGTCGAGACGACCGAGACGCGATTGATGTCGGCCTCGATCGCCGAGGCCGCCCGGGTCGCGAAGCGATTGACACCGCTCTGATCGAGTCGCAGACCCGCTGGAAACTCGTCCTCGAGCGCGCGAAACGCGTCCTGGATCGCGGCGAGGATCGGCGCCTGCGCGCGGGCGTCGAGGGCCGATGCGCGGGTCCCGAGGAAGAGGATCGCCGTGCGCCGATCGGCGGCGATGAAGCGACCGTCGACGACGTCGAGCTCGCCCCCGCGCGAGCGCTCGAGGCGCCGGAAGATCGCGGGCAGCGACAGGTACGGGTCGCGCGGGGCGACCTGCGACGCGAGCAGCGAGAGGGGCCCCGCGAGCTCACGGCGGAGCTCGACCGCAGCCCCGCGCAGGCCCGCCTCGCTCGTCCGCTCGCGCGCGAGCGCTTGGCTGTCCGCGAGGAAATAGAGCCGTCGCGGCTCGTACAGCTCGAAGAGCGCCTGCTCGAGGCCCTCCATCGGCCCGCCCTCGAGGAAGGCGACCGAGTCCACGATCTGCGGATCCCGGCGAAGCGCGGCTTCGAAGGCGCGACTCGCGCGCAGGGCGGAGTCGAGATCGCGGGCCTCGAGGGCGAGGATCATCGTGCGGCTGAGCTCGCTGTCCGTGATCTCGCGGGAGAGCGCGGACAGCTCCCGGTCCTCGGCTTCGGGCAGGAACTCGCTGACGTCGGTCGTCACTTCGTAGTGCAGGACCACGTAGACGAGGAGCAAGAGGACGAAGCCGAGCGTGCCCCCGAGCCGCGCGAGATCCGAGGCCGAAAACCGCCCGAGGCTCATGGTGCCTCGAGCCCGAAGATCGCCTCGATCTCGCCCGCCCCGAAACGCCGCTCCGGATTCGCGTCGAGGATCCGAGTCGTCGTGCGGTCGCCGCTCGCTTCGGTGACCTCGAGCCGCTCCGCCGCATGGCCCTGGCCCGAGATCACGAGCTCGCGGATCAATCGCGAGAGCGTCTGCTGGCGCGGTGCGAGCTGGAGCGTCCAGCCGCCCTTTCCGGGCGGAGCTGCGACCTGATAGTCGATGCGATAGATCGCCTCGAGCGCTTCGAGATCACCCGAGAAGATCCACAACAGCGATTCGACAAGGGGCCGCACGTCGTCCCGGCCCGCCAGGTCGATCGTCTCGACGTCGCGGGCGTTCGCGGCGGCGCCGGGCGCCTTTCCCGACGACGTGCTGCCGCGGGGCGTCGCGATCCGGACCACGTGATCGCGGATCAGGATGTCGTGGGGATTCGGAGCCTCGACGCGGCGCAGGAGCGTGCTCGGCGGTGAGAAGTAGAGCCGGCCACGGCTGCGAAGCGGGGCCGCGAGCAGGGCCAGCCGCTTCTCCTCCTCGAACCGCGCCTCGAATCCCGGCATCGCGCGAAAACCGGTGAGGAGGGCTGCGAGGGTCGCCGGCGCAGTTTCGGTCGCGGCGCGGGCAGCGGATCCCGCGAAGGCGAAGAGAGCCAGCAACGACACGACGGTCGCGAGCGAGCGGCTCGCGGGGGCCCGAAGCGGGTCTCGACTAAACCGGGAGTCGGTCGAAGATCGCATCAGGGGTCTCGTAGAAGAGCGCGCCCGCGGAGTCGGTCGTCGCGAGCACGCAGAATCCCCGGGCACTCGCGCGGGACTCGGTCAGGTTCCGGACGGCGTAGACGACCCGGATCAGGGGACGCGAGGCCTTCAGCCGTGCGGTCACTTCGACGCGGTCGCCGTAGCGGAGCGGATGGGTGTAGCGGCAGCGGACGTCGACGACGTACATGCGGTAGCCGAGCGCCCGGATGTCGGGCACGTCGAGACCGAAGCCGCTGAAGAGCTCCGTCCGAGCCAGCTCGAAATACTCGAAATAACGCCCGTGCCAGGCGATCGCGAGCGGGTCACAGTCGTGGAAGGGGACCGTCATCTCGACGCGCGCCTCGGCGGCCGGCTGCGTGCGGACCTCTCCAGCCGTCGACATCAAGAAGGGTCCCGCCCGCTCGTCGGAAGCGCGTCCGTGCGGAGGAGATCGAGGACCGCCTGGATGTCGAGATCCATACGGCGATCCTCCCGAAGCCCCGGCACGGCGCAGCGGATGGCTGCTCGAACCGCGCCGAGCGGGCCCGCGCGGGCTACGCCGCGCAGATCATGAGCCTGGCAGACGGCGAGCAGACCGATCGCGACGACCTGCTCCGAGAGCTCGAGCACGCGGATCAGGTCGCGCGCGGCGGTGGTCGCCATCGGGACCTTGTCCTGGTTGTGGAGCTCGGTGCTGCGGCTGAAGAGACTCGCGGGAATCGCCTGCTTGAGCGCTTCGGCGGCCATGCTCGAGGCGGCGATCGATGCCGCCTTGAAGCCGTTGTGGATACAGGCCTCGGGTCCCTCGACGCCGACGAGATCGGTCGGCAGGCCGCCGTTCTCGGCGGGATGACAGAGCAGCATGATCTGGCGATCGACGAGGCACGCGACGTTCGCGACGGCGGCCTTCAGCGAGTCGCAGACGAAGGCGACATGGCCGCCGTAGAAATTCCCGCCGTGGAGGATCTCTTCGGCGTCGAGATCGACGATCGGATTGTCGGAGACGCTGCCGAGCTCCGTCTCGAGCATCTCCCGCGAGAAGCGGAGCGCGTCGACCAGTACGCCGATCACGTGCGGCGCGCAGCGCACCGAATAACGATCCTGGAGTCGCAGCGGTGCGGCCAGTCCCGGCGTCCCGGTGAGATCCTCGCGAATCCAGCGCGCGACTTCGCGTTGGCCCGGATGGGGCTTCGCCGCGTGGATGCGGTCATCGAAATGGACCGGGTTGCCCCCGATCGCGACCGAGGTCATCGCCGACAGCGTCGACGCGAGCCGCGCCAGCCGATCGGCCCGCGACCAGCAAAGACAGGCGAGCGCCGTCGAGACGCTCGTGCCATTCATGAGGCCGAGCGCCTCCTTGGGGCCGAGGGCGAGGGGCGTCATGCCGAGCTCGGCGAGCACCTCCGAAGCGGCCCGCTCCTCGCCCCGGAATCGCACTTCCCGCTCCCCGATCAAGACCGCCGCGAGATACGAGAGCGGCGTCAGGTCACCACTCGCCCCGACCGAGCCCTCGCTGGGCATCTGCGGGAGCACGCCCGCGACGAGCAGCTCGATCAAGCGCTCCGCCACCTCGGGTCGAACGCCGCTCTGACCCTTTGCGAGCGACGAGAGCCGAGCGACGACGACCGCCGCCGCCTCGACGTCGTCGAGCATCCGGCCCGCACCGCAACCGTGCATCCGCAGCACGTTCAGCGACAACGCTGCCGCCCGGGCCGCGGGCACCGCCGTCCCCAGCGATCCCCCGACGCTCGTCGTGACTCCGTAGATCTCGCCGCCGCGCTCGTGGAGCGCCGCCACGATGTCGGCACCGCGCTTCATCCGGTCGCGGGCACCCGACGCGAGCGCAGGCTTCACGTCACCCCGAGCGAGGGCCACGAGATCCTCGATCGCCAGCGGCACATCGCCGATCACGCGAACGGCTGCGCCCGGCATGCGGCTCGACCTCGGCTCCTTCATGACGCGCCCATCTCCCAGAAATCGAAGAAGTTGAACCAGTTGTCGGGGGCCTTGCGGCAGTAGCCTTCGAGGCGCCGAGCATACCGCGCGACCTCGCGGGCGAGGACCTCGTCGCGCGCGCCGCGGGGCAGCACGAGCCGTTCGCTGAAGGGCTCGCAGTAGAGCTCGTAGCGATTCGGCTCGCGATAGAGGCCGAAGACGAGGTAGATCGGACATTTCAGGATCGCAGCCAGCAGGAAGGGCCCCGTCGCGAAGCGGGCGGGCGCGCCGAAGAACTCGACGGCGACCGACTTGTCGTTGAGGCCCACCCGGTCCGCGAGCAGGGCGACCATGCCGCCCGAGGCGAGTCGATCGCGCAGGGTCAACGCGAGCGCGATCGGATCCTGGCCCGTGTGGAGGACGCGACTCGTGAGCCCGGGGTCGAGGCGCTCGAGCACGGCGTTGATCCTGCGCGCATTCTCGAAATGACCGACGATCGTGACCGGGAAACGCTCGTCCTGGCTCGCGGCGCTCATCGCATCGAAGCTCCCGAGATGAGCGCCGAGGAGGATTGCCCCGCGCCGCTCCCGGACGAGGGCCTCGAGGTGGTGATTGCCCGTGCGCTCGATCTCGAAGCCGTCGAAGGCCCGCCTTGCGAAAAAGAGCCGGTCCGTCGTCACCTGGGCGAAGCAGGCGATGTGTCGATAGATCTCGGAGAACGAAGCGGGACGGCCGTGGACCCGCGCGAGCCAATCCCGGGACGCACGCCGGGCGCGCCCATCGAAGAGGACGTAGTAGGCGGCAATCCCGCGCGCGAGGACCCGTGCGGCGGGACGGCCGAGCGACGTGGCGACCCAGGTCGCGAGCTCGATCGCCCAGACGGCGCCCCGCTCGCCCTGATGAAGCCAGTCCACAGGCGCGGACCGAGCGCCGGTGCGCGCCAAGCTCAGGCGCCTCCCGGAAGCGCGCGCGGACGGACCCACGACAGGCACCAATCGAGCGACACCTGCGCGCAGAGCCGGGTATGCAGGCGGAAGAGCGCCGCGTTGTCGCGCACCATCCGGAAATGGGAGAGTCCCCCCTCCGCTTGCGTCAGATAGCGAACGCCGACCGGGCGGTTCTCGATCGACACCCCCGCCCAGGCGAGCAGGACCGAGGCCTCGACGTCGAAGGCCATGCGATCACAGCGCGTCCCGAGACCGAGCGTCGCGTCGATCGGATAGATCCGGAAGCCGATCATGGCGTCCCGGATCCGCCCGGGACCTCCGACCTCGAGATCGACCCAGAAATGCGTCAGCTTGCGGCCGACCGTGCGCAGCGCCGGCGCCGATTCTTCGTAGACGGGATAGCCCAGGACGGCGGCCTCGGGTCGGACGCGGGCCGCCGCCAGGAATCCGGGGATGGCCTCGAGGTCGTGCTGTCCGTCGGCGTCGATCTGGAAGGCATGGCTGAAGCCAGCAGCCTTCGCCGCCGCGAGACCCGTTCGCACCGCCGCACCCTTGCCGCGATTCTGTGCGTGGCGGACGACATGGGCGCGGCCCGTGCGGGCGAGGGCCTCGCAGGCGAGCCGTCCTGCGGTGCCGCTCCCGTCGTCGACGACGAAGACCTCGGGCAGGTGTGCGCGGATGCGATCGACGACGGCGGCGACCGTCTGAGGATTGTCGTAGGTCGGCACGACGGCACACGCGCGCATGGCCATCACGACGCCCCCACCGTTTCGAATCCGAGCGTGCCGCTCGAGCAGAGCTCCAACTGGCGCAGGATCTCGAACCGCACGCGCGAAGGTTCGCCGTCGCGCTCGAGCGAGACCGTGAGCGCGTCCTCGGGGACGATCCGCCCGGAGAATTTGACGCGGCTCATCGACACGACGCTCCCGAGCTCGGGAAACGCGCGCGCCACGACGGGCAGCACGAGCTCCTTCAATTGCACCGCCCCCGCCAACACCGGATAGCCCTCGAAATGCCCGTCGAACCCGCTCCAATCCCCGGGCAGCTTCACCTCGACCCGCACCCGTTCGACCCGCCCCTCGATCTCGATCGCCGGCGCACCGAAGCCGAGCGTCCGAACGACCGGACGCGCGTCCGCGCGAAGGCCGAAGAGCCCCAACACCCGCGCCCGCTGGAGCTTGCCGTTGTCCTCGCGCGGAATCGCGGCGACAGCAAGCAACCGCCGCGGCAGACAAGAGGCGTCGAATCGCTCGAGCAGCGCCGTACGCAGCGCCGCGGGATCGCAGTCCGCGGGGGCGACGGCGGCCAGCAGCTGTTGACCGCGACCGCCCTCGGCGTCGATCGCGACGACGGCGGCGTCGACGACCCGGGGCTGCTGGCGCAGGCAATCCTCGACCTCCTGGAGCGACACGCGGCGGCCGGCGATCTTCACGATCCCATCCGCGCGTCCGAGATGCGTGAAGCTGCCGTCGGCGTGGAGACGCACGAGATCGGCGGTCACGAAGGGGCGCGGCAGATCCGGGTGCAGCTCCGGATTCATGTAGTCCGACTCGACGGCGAGCCGGTCGCCCTCGACCAGGG
>JANMTD010000370.1:0-2563 GCA_031390075.1 Deltaproteobacteria bacterium
CTCGCGTGCCTCCGAACGGATCGATCGGCGACGCCAAATGAAGAGCCGGGCCGATCACTCCTCGTCTAGGCCTGTCGGACGCGCCCCAGCCCGGCCAGCGCCGCAAGGCCCAGACCGACAAGCAGGGCCGTCCCCGGCTCCGGAATCGCAGTGAGACGAACGCCAATGCGATCGACTCCCGGAGCGAGTCCGTTCAGGTCGAGCGTCCAATTCGTCTGCGACCCGGTCAGCAGCGGGTCCCCGAGCTCGAAGAACAGGTCCTCACCCGAGGCGAACGTGATGTCCTGGACGGTCGCACCGCCGGCGCTGGTCGCCAAGGCCCCGAAGCTATCGACCACGTCGCCGACCACCGAGATCGACACGCCCGCCGTCAGGATCTCGACCCGGTAGCCCGGGATCGCAGACGGGGCGCTCGTGTTGACCAGGAAGTCGCCGTTGAAACCGATCGAGCCACCGAGCTCCGATCCGTCCAGCACGATCGAGAGCTCGATCGGCGAGAAGTTGTTGACGTCGGTGCTGAGTGACAAGAGTCCCAGCGACGAGTTGTCGATCACGCCATTGCCGTTGAGGGCACTGCCCGAAAAATCGACCGAAGCCGCCTGCGCGGCGGAAGCCCCCGCCAGCACGGCCGTGAGCGAGATCCACATGAGCGAACGATTCATTCTCCGCATCCCCTTCCCTCTTCCTTTCTGAGCTGACCGCCCGGGCACCGCATTCAAGGCGAACGCAAGGCCCCGCGCCGGTGACGTCGAACAAGATCCAAACTGGAATGGGGAGCAGCACACGCCCAAAAACTAGGGTCGGCGTGCGGACACTCCGAACATCCCTTTCCCAGACCGGATTGACTCCGGCGCGGCCAGCATGGCTCCACTCGGTGACAGCCCGATGACAACCGGCTGGAGAATTAAAAAGAGAATGGAATCTGAACGGCTCGCCCCATCGAGAGAAGACGTAGGTCGGATCGCTGGCCTCCTCGAGCCAGCGACGTGGTAGTCCATTTCCGTTAGTTCTCACCCGCGCCGTGCTCGGCGTCTTCGTCACGTTTCCGCAACGACGCCGCGAGGAAACTCCCTTCATCTTCAAGCTACAGCGACCCAATCTTGCGCCCAGCGTGACCCGCGTACCGCTCGCATCGGCGAAGCTCCCGCCCGCACGACCGCAACGGGAGGTTCCCGACGCGGCGCGATCGGCCGTGAATGCAAGAATTCGATCGGATTCTTGCGCGCGGCCGGACCAGTGAACTCGGGAAAAGGGGAAGTTCGATATGAAGCGGATTGGATTCGCAGGTCTCGCATTCGCTGCGCTGCTCGGCAGCAGCACGGCGTTCGCCCAGGCCGATTTCGGTGCGACGCAGCAGCAATTGCTCGAGAGAAGGACCAGCCAACTCTTCGGGTTCGGGACGCCGACTCCGGGTCCGTCCGCGGCCATCGTCCGAGCGGCGGGTCAGCCCGCGTCGGCCCGGCAGACGCTCGCCGCCGGCTTGACGGCGACGTACGTCTCGCGCCGGATCGCTGCCAACGCCGACATGATCTCGTTCTGGCCCGACGACATCACCTACACCCATCTGATGGTCTGCATCGAGGGTGGCCGAGCGGCTCTCGGCACCGGCTCCATCCCGGGCATCACGGGTGAGAATGCATCCGTCCAGAGCGTGAACGTCACGCCCGGCCCGAATTTTGGCCAGATCAACACGATCCTTCACGGCATGGACCGCTGCGACGGAATCCGGACGACGCCCTGGGGCACGGTCCTCGCCACCGAGGAGACGACCGACGGTGCGGCCTACGAGATCATCGACCCGCTGAACACGGCGAGCCACTGGATCGCCGACCGAACCGCGGGCGACATCCGCAACGGTCTCAACAGTGCGACCACGAGCACGAAGATCGTGAAGCGACCGGCGCTCGCGCAGATGGCGTGGGAGGGTCTCGAGGTTCTCGACAACGGTGTCGTGATCGGCGGTGACGAGCTCCGCGGCGGCGGCGACAACGACGGCGGTGCGATCTTCCGCTTCGTCCCGAGCTCCTTCTACAACTGCGGTCTCCCTTCGGGCTCGCCCCGGGTCAAACCGAACAAGCTCTGCCCGAACCTGATCACCGACCTGGCCAATTCCCCCTTCGTGGCGGGCACCAACTACGCCCTCTACCACGGCTGCGGAGCCATCGGCGATGTCGGTCAGGGATGCGAGTACGGCTCGGGCGGACGCTGGGTCGCGGTCGGAGCGCAGACTGCGCGGGCCGACGCGAACAATCGCGGCGCGACCGGCTTTTGCCGACCCGAGGATCTCCACGTCGACAAGGACTTCGGTGCGATGAGCTCGACCGGTAACGGCACGGGCGGCATCCTCTGGTGCTGGACCAATACCTGCGGCGGAAATCGCGGCGAAGCACTCTGCTCGATCGATTCCGATGCGACCATCAATGCACAGAGCAGCGTGTCGCAGAACGCGGGTGGCCTGGTCGGGACGCAGACCTTCCTCGCCAACGGGACGACCGTCGTCACGACCGACACGCGGCGGTTCATCGAGAACGACACGCGCATGCGAAACCACGACAACCTCGAG
>JANMTD010000374.1:0-1800 GCA_031390075.1 Deltaproteobacteria bacterium
TGGCGGCGCTGGAGCCCGACGGATCCGCCACGCTCAAGATCTATCACAACCCGCTCGTGAACTGGGGCTGGGCGGGGGGTGGGGTCTTCGTCGTGGGCTGTCTGATCGTGCTGTGGCCGCATCCCGAGCGCGCGGCGCTCGGCGGCGATTCCGGTGCGGGTGGAACGACTGCATGAGCGCACGCCTCGCGCCGCCCACGCCGCCGACTGCGGCCCATCGCGCGCGCCACGACTCCCCGCTCGCGATGCTGCACGGGCCCGCGCTGGTCGTCTTCCAGCTGATCTCGGCCCCCGCCACCGCGCGCGCACAGCACTCGGGCGACACGGGCACCGCCCCGCCGCCCCCCGCCGGCGACGGGACGATCGCCGTCCAGATCGTGAATCCCGACGCACCGCAGGACGTCGCCGGACTCCCGATCGCGCTCTACTCCCTCGGCACCGACGGCGCACCCGGCTTCACGAGCGGCGAGACCGACGCCGCGGGCCGCGTCGAGTTCGGCAAGCTCTCGAGCGATCCGGAGATCGTCTACCTGATCGGCGCCCGCTACCGCGAGATCCCCTTCGGTGAGCGAACCACCTTCGGCGCGGGCGAGAAGCAGGCCCTGGTCGAGATCCGGGTCTCGATCCCCACCGATCGGATCGCAGGCGTTCGGGTCGAGGAGCTGCGCGTGCGGCTCGACTGGATGGGCGATCGCGTGCTCGTGCGCGAGATCCT
This sequence comes from Deltaproteobacteria bacterium, assembly GCA_031390075.1. Lineage (GTDB taxonomy): Bacteria > Myxococcota_A > UBA9160 > UBA9160 > UBA4427 > UBA4427. The sequence continues at coordinate 715 of JANMTD010000374.1, forward strand.
GCGGCTCGTGAATCCGGGGAGCCGGGTGATCCAGCTCGAGACGGGGGCGATCGTGACCCGAACCCTCGCGACCGAGGCGCGGGATTTCGAGCTGGGCTCGAGCTCGATGGGCGACGGTCTCTCCTTCGAAGACGGTGTCGTGCGTTATGTCGGACCGCTCTACGCGGGCGACCAGGGCATCGAATACCAGTACAGCCTGCCGATCCCGAAGGCGGGCTCGCGCCTGCGCATCCCCGTCGAGCTCGGCCAGGCGGCGGGTCGGATCGTCGCCGTCGCGGGGACCGCCGGCATGCAGATCGACGGGCCCGGGCTGATCGCGTCGAGCGAGGTCCAATCCGATTCCGGCAAGCCCTTGGCGGCCTGGGCCCGGTCGGGGCTCGCGGCCCGCGAGCGAACCTTCCTCGAGGCCGTCCTGCCCGAGACGCGCCAGGGTGCGGACCTCGTCTCGATTCCGCGCGCCGACGTCTGGCTCGACCTCGACGACACGCGGCTGACGGCGACCGCCGACCTCCAGCTCGAGGTCGCCCCCGGCGCGCCGGTCGCGGGGACCCCCGAGCGGCCGCTCGTCTCCGTCACGCTGCCCAAGGGCGCCACGCTGACCGGCGTCGCCCCCGAAGCCGAGGCGTTAGGTCTGATCCCCCGCGACCACGGCGGCTTCGATGTGGTCGGCCCGATCGGCGAAGGGGTCACGAGTCTCGGCTACGCCTATCGCCTCGACGCCCGGCCCGAGGGCGTGGAGATCGACCTGCGCTTCTCGCGGAGCGTGTCGACGCTGAACGTGCTGATCGCCGACACCGGCCTCGCCCTCGAGAGCAGCCGCCTCCATCGCCTGCGGCCCTTCCGCTCGGGCACGCGCAACTACCTCCACCGCGAGGCCTTCAACGTCGCGCCCGACGAGACCGTCGACCTGCAGCTGACGCCGCTGCGCGCGCGCGGGCTCCCGCGCGAAGCGGGCCTCGCCTTCGCCTTCGCCTCGATCGCCGCTGCGGCCGCCTTCCTGATGGCGCCCCTCACGAAGCGAGCGCGCGTCGCCGCCGCGGCTCCCGATGCCGATCTCGTCCGTCTGCGCGCCGAGCGCGAGGCCAC
>JANMTD010000389.1:0-31438 GCA_031390075.1 Deltaproteobacteria bacterium
CGAGCTTCGAGGTGCGCGCCGTCGGCTCCTTCGAGCAAGAGCCCGGCTGCCCCGACTACGCGACCACGGCCCTCGGCCCCGAGCGCCTCGAGCACGTCTGCAAGGGCGAGTGTTACAACCCGACGCCGGTCCGGCGCCCGATCACGCGCATCGACGTCGTCCGGATCCGCCCGCAGAGCGCCCCCGGCGAGCCGATCGAGGCCCTGATCGAAGACCCGTGGCGAAGCTTCCCCTGCGACGGTTCAACCGCCGGCTGCAGCATCCGCTTCGAAGACCCCGCCTACGCCACGAACGGCCGCGACACGGTCTACTACGTCCGCGCCCACGAGCCCCCCGCCCCTGCCGTCAACGCCGCCGGCATCACCTGCGAGCGCGACGCAGCCGGAACCTGCCTCAGCGCAAAACTCTGCAGCGGCGCCCCCAACGACGACTGCCTCGGCCCCGAAGAGCCCCGCGCCTGGTCCTCACCCATCTTCGTCGACTGGGCGGGCTAGAAGTCGATGACGGACCGGATGACCTCTCCGGCTTGCATCGCCCGGAACGCGTCGTTCACTTCGGGCAGCTTGATGCGCCGGGTGATCATGCTCTCGAGGTCGAGCTTGCCGGCCTTCCAGAGGTCGAGCAGCTCGGGCATGAAGGTCCGCACGTTGGCGCTGCCGTAGATCGAGCCGCGCAGCGTCTTGTCGCCGAAGAAGAGCTCGAAGGCGCTGAACTGCACCATCTGCTCGATCCGGCCGACGCCGACGATCACGGCCTTGCCGCCGCGGCGCGCCGCGTCGTAGGTCGCGCGGATCGTCGTGGGATGGCCGACGCACTCCAGCGCGAAGTCGAAGCCCTCGCCGCCGGTGATCGCCTGCTTGGCGGACTCGAGGCCGTCGGGGGTCGTCACGTGGGTCGCACCGAAATGTTTCGCCTGCTCGAGCTTGTTCGGCAGCGTGTCGACCGCGAGGATCGCCGACGCGCCCGCGATGCGCGCGCCCTGGATCGCCGAGATGCCGACGCCGCCGCAGCCGAACACGACGACCGAGGAGCCCGGCGTGACCTGCGCGCTGTTGATCGCGGCGCCGACGCCGGTCGTCACGCCGCAGCCGATCAACGCCGCGATGTCGAGCGGCACGTCGCTCGCGATCTTGACGATGCCGGCCTCGCCGATGATCACTTCCTCGGCGAAGGTGCCGAGGCCGGTCATCCCCATCACGGGCTTGCCGTCGATCTTGAAATGGGGCGACGTCGCCTGGATCATGCCGTGATTGCAGAGATAGGACTGGTGGCGGAAGCAGGGCTTGCAGTTGTTGCAGGCCGGCACGAACGACAGGATCACGTGGTCGCCGGGGACGACGCTCGTCACCGCGGGACCGACTTCCTGGATGATGCCCGCGCCCTCGTGGCCGAGCACGCAAGGCGTGCCCGACGGAATCGTGCCGTTCTGCGCCGAGACGTCCGAGTGGCAGACGCCCGAGGCCTTGATCTTCACGCGCACGTCCCGGGGCCCGAGCCCGAAGACCTCGACGTCGTTGCGGATCACGAGGTCCTTGTTCAGCTCGGTGAGAATCGCAGCCTGCATGCTCGGGCTCCTTCTTGATCGACTCCTGATTCGACAAGGGTCGGGGTGGTTTTCGGGCGTGCGGACGATAGCGCCGGAGCGGCCTCATGCGAGGGTGTCAGGCGAGGGTATCGAGCTTGCCGCCCTCGAAGAATCGCCGCGGATTCGCGACCAGGAGTCCCTCGATCGCCGCCTCGGAGACGCCCTCCTCCCGCAGCCGCGGGATGATCTTGCGCGAGAAGAAGGTCGGGTCGAAGGCGTCGGCCGAGAGCGAGGAGAGCCGCTCCATCGGAATCGGCTCGCCCTTCCAGCACCAGACCGAATCGTGGGACACGACGACCCGGTCGCCTGCCCCTGCCGCGATCAGCTTCACGAGCGAGGCGACGCGCTTCGCGTCGGGAAAGAGCGCGTCGATCCCGAAGCGGTCGAAGCCGAGGTACGAGCCGCCGCGGGCGATGCCCATGTGATAGGCGTGATCGTCGGTGCCGCAGGAATGTCCGATCACGATGCGCTGGGCGGGGACACCGTTCTCGGTCAGGATCCGCTGTTGCGCGTCGCCCATCGTGCCGTTGTCGGTATGCGTCGTGATGGGCGCGCCGGTCGCGACGGAGGCCTTCGCGGCGGCCTGCAGGATCGTCTTCTCGTACTCGGTGATCTGGCCGGGGCCGCTCGCGACCTTGATGATGCCGGCGCGGATGCCCGTCTCGCCGATCCCCTCCGTCAGCTCGCGGATGAAGAGCTCGGCCATGTGGTCGACCTGGGGGCCGAAGTTCGAGCGGAAATGCCAGTACGGGTAACCGCCTTCCGACTGTTTGTAGAGCCCGGTCGCGCAGACGATGTGGAAGCCGGTCGCCTGTCCGACCTTCGCAGCGAGCTCGACGTCACGGCCGAGATCCGAGGGACAGGGATCGATGAGGCTCGCATAACCCAGGGCCTGGAGCTGCTGGATCCGGTCGACGCAGACCTTGACCTGCTCGCTCTTCGAGAGCCCCGGTCGGTTCGTGTGGCTCTCGGATCCGGGGTACCCGATCACGAGATGCTCGTGCATCAGGGTCCGTCCGAGTGCACTCGAAGTCGTCGTCCCACTCGCCGTCGCGATCGTCGCCATGCGGATCTCCTCGCGCGGCGATGCATCGAGACGTCGAGGCCGCCGCGCGGAGGATTATACTCCGCGGCGAGGGATCGGGGCGCGACCTGCTTGCGGGATGTAGCGGTAGCGGACGAGCTTGCCCTCGAGGTCGAAGTCGAGCTCGAGGTCGTGGATCGTGGCCGGCAGCCAGCGCGGCGCGACGGGCCGCGGCTGCTTCGGCGGATAGAACATCAGCCAGTCGAGCCATTCGCCGAATCCGGCGATCGCTTCGCCCACATCCTCGAGGGCGGTGTCCGGCCGCGGCACTGGCCTGCCATTTGCCCCCACGACCGGCCGATCGGGATCGTCCGCGGGCCATCTCAGCTCGGCGAAGCGATAGCGAAAGACGAGCCCCCCGCGGACGCTCTGCTCGACTTCATCCGGCTCACCAAAGCGCTCCTGCACGCTCCCGATGTCGCTCTCGCCCGGCTCGAGCTTCGACACCCAGCGCGGAAACGGATGCCGAGGAAGCGGCTCGAGATCCCCGGGCCCCGGCGCGCATCCGAGCGAGAGGATCAGCACCGAGACGATCGCAGCCCACCCCCGTCGATCCATGCTAGTTCCTCCCCGATTCGAGCTCGACCGATTCTTCCGCGGGCAGGAGCACCGTCACCCGGGTCCCCCCGCGCGCCGGACTCGCGATCCGAAGCTCGCCCCCGTGGGCCTCGATGATGCGCAGGCAGACCGGGAGCCCGAAGCCGCGGTCGAGCCCGATCGGCCGCTCGTCGAAGAACGGATCGAAGGTCTCGTCGACGTCGTTCGAGTCGATCCCGTGCCCGTGATCCTCGATCGTGAGCTCGACGCCCCGCGGCACGTCTCGCAGCGTGACGAGGATCTCCGGCGAATCCCCTGCGCCGAGCGACGCCTCGATCGCGTTCTGCAGCAGCTCGTCGACGACCTGCTCGACCTGGACCGGTTCACAGACGACCTTCCGGATCCGCTCGTCGCAGTCGAAGCGGATCGCCGCCCAGTCGACGACCTGCGGATTCACCTTCTCGATCGCCCGCGCCACGAGGCGGCGGAGATCGACGAACGAGAGCGGATCCTCGTCGAAGGTCGCCTCGCGCTCGGGACGCCGGGCCGCGGGTCCCTGCTCGAGGGTCGCGTCGAGACGCGAGAGGGCGTCGAGCTTCTCGGCGAGAACGGCGTCGACCTGGTCGAAGAGGGCGAGATGCCCGCGTCGCGCGCCCGCGACGGCGGCGAGCTGGCGGTGGAGATCGACGGCGCGCCCCGCGGCGAGACCGAGGGCGAGCATCGTCAGGGACAGCAATCCGGCCGCGAAGATCCCCGACCCCGCACTCGAAGCCGCGAGGGCCAGCGTCACGAGCGCGATCAGCGCACCGCTCGCCCCGCCGATCGCGAGCCCCGCATGGGAGCCGCGCTGCCAGTCGACCGAATAACGACAGGCGTCATCACCCTTCGCGAGACAGCTCGACGGGCTGACCTGTGCCGGCAGCAGGCCGAAGAGTCCGGGGATCGCCTCGAGCTGGCCCACGCGCAGGGCGCAGTGCATCGCGGCGACCCGCGCGGCCTGTCCATGCCCGGCCTCATCGGCGCCATCGGAGGCGTCGTTCGAGAAGCACAGCTCGGCCCGCGCGTCCCCCATCGACTCGACGCGCCAGCTCGATTCGCGGCGCGCCCGCGGCATCAGGGCCTGGATGCGTCGATAGGCCTTCTCGGGGGTCGCGAGGCCGAGCCCGTAGAGCTTTAGCCCGGTCGCGTCGGGGGCACAGAGCCGGTGTCCGATCGCCCGGGCGAGCCCCGGGTCGAGGTCGACCGCGAGGAACATCCGGTCGAGGGCGTGGCCGTCGAGCCAGCCCGGGGCCTCCGCGAGACCGCCGTCGGCGAATCCCAGGGCCCGGATCGCGCGGTCGCGGGCCCCTGCCCGCCCACGCACGGCGAGGAGCTCCAGGAGGGTCGTCGCGATCGTTTTATTGCCGGGACCGGCGGGCGCCGATCTCGTCCTGCCCTGCTCCATGCGTCCTCGCCCCGGACCCGGTATCGGCAGGCAAGGCGCAAAATGGAGGGGTCTCTAGTCGTCTTCTAGTCGTAGAAGCTCGAGGGCTCGACGAGGCGGATCGCGACGACCGCCTCGGGATCGTGGATCAGGGAGACGATCTGGTCGGCCCAGGCGTACTTCTCGCGCATCGCCTCGTTGATGCGACTGACGTCCTCGTCGGAGACCTCGGCCCGGTATTCCTTTCGCTCGCCGTCCCGGATCAGGAAGACCTGGGGGTCGCCCCGCAGCCGCTGGAGCCAGGTCGCCTCCGGATCGCCCGCCCGCAGCCAGGGCTGCTCGTGGAGCTCGGCGACCCAGAGCGTCGTGAAGAACGAGGTCCCGCGGTCGTCGAGGGTCTCGAGCTCGACCTTCTCACCGCCGTACTCGCTCGCCACCAGCAGGAGCCCGCCGAAGATCAGCGGCGAGCACATCACCAGTCCAATCAGCCATTTCAACATCGAAGAACCCCCCGGTCCGTCTATCTCACCTTCGCGCCGCCTCGCTGCCGAGGTCCGAACTAACGTTGATGTCGCCGCATGACCCGTTGTGTCTCGCGATCGTGCTCGCGACGCCGGATCGTCTCGCGCTTGTCGTGTTGATGCTTGCCGCGGGCGAGGGCCAATTCGACCTTCGCACGACCGCCGCGGAAATACAGCGTCACGGGGACGAGGGTGAGCCCCTTCTCGGCGACCTGCCCGTCGAGCCGGGCGATTTCGTAGCGATGGAGCAGGAGCTTGCGCCGGCGTTGCGGGTCCGTGGGATTGTTGCGGGTCGCGGCCTCGTAGGGCGAAATGTGGAGCTTCTCGAGCCAGAGCTCGCCGCGGTGGATGTGGGCGAACGCGTCGCCGAGGTTGGCCCGGCCCTCGCGCAGGCTCTTCACCTCGGGGCCGATGAGGGCGATTCCGGCCTCCCAGGTATCGAGGATCTCGTACTCGAAGCGTGCGCGGCGATTGGTCGCGACGATGAGGCGGCCCTCGGCGTCGGTCTTCGCCGCCCTGTCCTTCTTGTCCTTCTTTTTCTGTTCTGAGGCAGTCATCGGGGCGCGAGCGTAGCCGAGTCGCCGCGCGTCAGTCCTCGCGGATCCGGTTCTCGTGGTCGACGAAGACGCGTTTGGCGTCGAAGCCGCGGGCCATCTCGTCGGGCACCTCCGCCCAGCTGGCGATGATGACCTGGTCCCCGGGCTTCATGAGGTGGGCCGCTGCCCCGTTGATGCAGATCTGGCCGGCGCCCCGCTCGCCCTCGATCACGTAGGTCGTGAGGCGGTTGCCGTTCGTACAGTTCCAGATGTCGACGCGCTCGTAGGGGAGCATGTCCGCCGCTTCGAGCAGATTCCGGTCGATCGTGACCGAGCCTTCGTACTCGACGTTGGCCTCGGTGACGGTGGCGCGGTGGATCTTCGATTTGAGAAGCGTGCGGTTCATCGGGGGAACTCCTCTCGGGGTTCAGGGTTTCGTTCGGGGGGACACGAAGCGGTCGGTTCGGCGGCGGGCTGCCGGCCGAGAACCCGGTTGTCGATCAGGCGCACGGCCGAGCCCCGGCCGTCGGAATCGGGCTCGAATTGCAGGGCGATCGCGAGCAGGACCGGGCCGTCGATCCGGCCGGCGACGGCTGCGAGCGTGTCGGGATCGCGCAGCTCGGCGTAGTCGATGCGGGCCTGGCTCGCGCGGGCGAGCGCCTTGTGGACGGCCTCGACCAACGCCGCCGCATCGCGCTCTCCGTCGGCGAACATCCGCTCGGCCTGCTCGAGGCTCTCCACGATGCAGAGCGCCTGGCGACGAGCCTGCGGCCCGAGCCGGACGTTGCGACTCGAGAGGGCGACGCCGTCGCTCTCACGCACCGTCTCTCCGCCCACGATCCGGATCCCGAAGCCGAGATCCGCCGTCATCCGCCGGATCACGGCGAGCTGCTGGTAGTCCTTCTCGCCGAACACCGCGACGTCGGGGCGCGCCGCGAGAAAGAGCTTCGTCACGACCGTCGTCACGCCGCGAAAATGACCCGGGCGGTTGGCGCCGCAGAGCGGCTCCGTGAGCCCCCCGACGTCGACCCAGGTCGCGGCCCCTTCCGGATACATCTCGGCCGCGGATGGCGCGAAGACGACGTCGACCAGCGCCGCGCGACAGGCGGCGAGATCGGCGTCGAGCGTCCGCGGATAGCCCTCGAAATCCCGCCGATCGTTGAACTGGGTCGGGTTGACGAAGATCGAGACGACAACGCTCTCGGCGTACTGCCGCGCGAGGGCGACGAGCGCCGTGTGGCCGCGGTGGAGCGCGCCCATCGTGGGCACGAGGGCCACGCGACGCCCAGCTCTTCGCTCGGCGTCCGACCAGCTCTGCAGCTCGCTCTTCGTCTGGATGATATGCATCGCTTCGACTCGCGCTCCCGCTCGTCAGGGTCCGTTTCCGCCTAGCGGTAGACGTGGGCCTCGGCCGGGAATTTCCGGTTCACGACTTCGTCGATGTACGCGCGCGCCGCCTTCGAGGTCTCGGCGCCGAGATTCGCGTACTGCTTCACGAAGGTCGGTGTCGCGTCGTTGAGCCCGAGCAGGTCGTGCATCACGAGCACCTGCGCGTCGCAGTGGACACCGGCGCCGATGCCGATCGTCGGGATCGCGAGGCGTTCGCTGATCTCGCGGCCGAGATCCTGGGGAATGCCTTCGAGCACGACCGCGAAGGCACCCGCCGCTTCGACGGCCAGGGCATCCGCGATCACGCGCGCCCGGCTCTCGTCGCCGCGGCCCTGGACGCGGTAACCGCCCATCGAATGGACCGACTGGGGCGTGAGCCCGACGTGCCCCATCACGGGGACCTGTGCCGAGACGATCCGCCGGATCGATGCCTCGACGTCGACGCCGCCCTCGAGCTTCACGGCCTGGGCCCCCCCCTCCTTCACGAGGCGGATGGCGCTGCGCACCGCGTCCTCGGGCCCGATCTGGTAGGAGCCGAAGGGCATGTCGGCGACCACCATCGCACGCCGCACGCCGCGCACGACAAGGCGCGTGTGGTAGACGACGTCGTCGAGGGTCACGGGCAGCGTCGTGTCGTGGCCCTGCACGACGTTGCCGAGCGAATCCCCGACGAGCAGCACGTCTACGCCGGCTTCATCGAATAGACGGGCGAAGGTGAAGTCGTAGGCGGTCAGGACGGTGAAGGGGATGCCCTTGCGCTTGCGGCTGGCCAGCGAGCGGAGGGTGACCCGGTGTTCGCGAGTCGCGGAGGCAGTGGTCACGGTCGACATGGGGGGATGTCTCCTGTGGCTCAGGCGTGCCCGTGCTCTATTTCGTCGTCTGGAATCGCGAAGGGTCTCGGAGCTCATCCGCTGGCGGCGGGTCGGCCGGTCAACCGAGTCAGGCGAGCTGACTCCGCTGGCCAATCGAAGCCCCCTCTCCAGCCACCCGATCCGACCCTGTGACCGCCTCCCGGCGCGCGAAGTGGGCGCGCTGGATCGACGCTCCGGCCGAATGGATCCGAATGGATGCGAGAGAGGAAGCTTGCGTCGTGCCTACCCATCACCCCGTCTCAGTCCCGGTCTCCGGGATCCAAGCGTTATTCGGGTGACTCTGAGGAACGCTCTGCGTATTCCGGACCTGCTGCCTATGAGCAGAGAGAGCCCGGCCGGTTTTCAGATGGAGCCCGCAACCTGCGGTGCCCCTCGAACAAGGTGGATTCTAGGTTCAACGATTTCGAGGGTCAACGGCTTTTTCGCGGATCGCCCAGGGCGGCGATGTAGTCGCGCAGGGCGGGAGCGATGAAGCACGTCTCGAGGAACTCCGCGCGGTAGTGACCGAGGGCCTGCGCGAGGGCTGCCGCCTGGTGAGCGGGCGGATCGTCGGGAACGATCAGGACCCAGACCCGCTGGCCGACCCGACACGCCGCGCTCTGTCGAGGGGCCCCGTCCTCGGCGGCCGCCCGCAGCGAGAGAAAGCGCACCTCGAGCTCTGCCCGGGTCGCCAGCTCGAGCAGCGCCGCGACACGGTCCTCGTCGCGCATCCCGAGCTCAGTCATCGAGATCCTCCGGATCCTCCGGCGATACGACCCCCCAGACCCGCGCGAGTGCGAGCCAGGCCTCCGGCTCGATGCGCTCCGGGCGAAGCCGCGGGTCGATTCCCACCGTGCGCAGAAGCGCCTCGAGCGCCTCCTTCTGCTCGCTCTTCACGAGCCCCGCGAAGCGCCGTTCCGCGAGCCGCGCGAGGCCGTTCGTCACGACCTTGCGCCGCTGCGAGAAGGCCGCGCGCGCGACCTGCTCGACCCGCCCGAGCTCGCCCTCCGCGAGCGGTCCACTACTCCGGGGCCAGACGCGCACGAAGCTCGAATCGACCTTCGGCCGCGGAAAGAATCGCTCGGGGCCGAGATTCGCGATCGTCTCGACGTCGGCCGCCAGGCGGTGGAGCACCGCGAGCGAGCCGTAGTCCCGCTCGCCGGTTCGGGCCATCACGCGCGCCGCGACCTCGCTCTGGATCATGACCGACCAGTCGGCGAGCTGTGCGCGGTGCTCGAGGAAGACGCGCAGAAGCGGCGTCGCGACCGAGTACGGCAGGTTCGCGATCACGCGCACCGGCCGCCCCGCCTCCGCGAGCCAGGCTGCCCAGTCGATCCGGCGCGCGTCGCCGTGGACGAGCTCGACGTTCTCGGGCAGCAGCCGCTCCGCCTCGAGCACACGGACCAGGCCCGAATCGATCTCGACCGTGCGAACCCGCCCGGCCCGGGCGGCGAGGGCCCGCGTGAGGACTCCGAGGCCCGTTCCGACCTCGATCACGAGATCCGAAGGCCCCGCCCCGGCCCGGCGCGCCAGCTCGTCCGCGAAATCCGCATCGATCAGGAAATTCTGGCCGAGATCGCGCGAGAGATGCAGTCCGTGCATGGCGAGGAGCTCGCGCAGGCGCGCAGCGTTCACGCTCGCGTCCCGTCGCCGGACGTGACCGCTGCGCCGACGCCGTCATCCGCTCGAGCGGCCGGGCGCCAGGGCGTCTCCCCGATCGGGACGCGGGAGAAGGCTTCGAGGCGAAGATCGTCGCGCACGCCGCGCAGCAGCAGCCGCGTCCCCGCCGCCGCGATCATGACCGCGTTGTCGGTACACAACGACATCGGCGGAAAGATCGCGCGCCGCCCGTCGCGGGCCGCCGCGTTCTGCATCTCGCGGCGGAGCCTGCCGTTCGCCGCGACGCCGCCGACGACCGCGATCTGGTCGAGCCTTTCTTGCTGCGCGGCGCGCAGCGTCCGCTCGACCAGGCTCTCGACGGCGACCGCCTCGAAGGAGGCGGCGAAATTCGCCTTCGCCGAATCCGAGAGCGCCGCGAGCCCGCCCTGCCGTTCGACCGCCAGCGAGACGGCGGTCTTTAGGCCGCTGTAGGAGAAGTCGAGGCCCTCGCGGCCCCGCATCGGCCGCGGCAGCGGGACCGCCCGGGGATCGCCCTGCTCGGCCAGCTTCGAGATCGCGGGGCCGCCGGGAAAGGGCAGGCCGAGGAGCTTCGCGACCTTGTCGAAGGCTTCGCCGGCGGCGTCGTCGCGGGTCTCACCCAGGCACGTCGGCGCACCGGACACGGGCACGCGGTAGAGCGCCGTGTGCCCCCCCGAGACGACGAGGCCGAGGTACGGCGGCTCGAGGGGCCCGCCGCTCGGACTCGCCTGCGAGGCGAGCTCGGCGGCGACGAGATGGCCGACGAGGTGGTGGACCCCGACGAAGGGCAGGCCCTGGGCGTAGGCGAGCGCCTTGGCGAAGGAGAGGCCGACGAGCAGCGAGCCGATCAGCCCGGGACCCGCCGTGACCGCGATGCCGTCGAGGTCGGCAAGGGATACACCGGCCTGCGACAGCGCGGCCTCGACGACGAGGGAGACGGCGCGGACGTGGTCTCGGCTCGCCAGCTCGGGGACGACACCGCCGTAGGGCGCGTGGACCTCGACCTGCCCGTGGACGGTGCTCGCGAGAATCTCGCGGCCATCGCGGACGATGGCCGCCGCCATCTCGTCACACGAGCTTTCGATGCCGAGCACGATGGGCGATCGAGACAGGGACCCTCTAGACAACGGCCCTATAGACAACGGCATAGTCGACCCTTCGGCCCCGCGAGCGGCGAACGGGTCAGGCGTTGCGGCGCTCGAGGGCTTCCTGCTCGGCCTTGCAGTCGATGCACAGCTCGGCAACCGGCCGCGCCTCGATCCGCTTCAGCGAGATCTCCTCGCCGCAGGACTCGCATTCGCCGTAGACGCCTTCCTCGATCTTGCGCAGCGCCTGCATGATCTTGGCGATGAGGCCGCGCTCGCGCTCGCGCAAGCGACCTTGAAACGCGAGGTTCATCTCGGACGACGCAGCGTCGATCTCGTCGGGAAAATCGTCGGGGTCGAGGTGGATCTCCCCGGTGATGGTCTTCTGGGCGTTGCCGAGCAGCTCGTCGCGCTGGGCTTCCAGGATCTTCTTGAACTTCAACATGTCACGCTTCTTCAACACTTTGCTCCGTCGAGTGGGCGCACGTCGTCGCCCACTTCCTTGAATCGTCCCATTCAGGCCGGACCCGCGCCCGCGCCGATCGTATCGAGCTGGCGCTTCGCCTCGCCCGCCCGCGGCGAGTCCGGGTACTCCTTCTGGACACGCTTGAAGACCGTCCGCGCCGCTTCGTGAAATTTGGGTCCCAGCTTGAGCAGGGACTCACCCTGGCGGTACAACGCATCGGGGGCCTTCGGGCTGTCCGGATAGACGTTGACGACCGCGTTGAAGCGCACGACCGCGCGCTTGTATTCCTTGTCGCTATAGGTGCAGTCCGCCAGCCAGTAGGCCGCGTCGTCGGCATAGCTCGAGGACGGGTAGACCTGGAGGAAGCCGGTGAACTGATCGATGCAGCCTTTGAAATTATCCGTGCGCCAGGTGTCGAGGGCCTTCTGATAGGTCGAGAGCTCCTGGTCGGGAGACCCGCCCGCCTGCCCCGCACTCGGCGTCCCCGAATCGAGGACGACACCGGCGCCGGCGCCGGCGGCCGCCATATCCCCTGCCGAACCTCCGCTGGCAGAGCTTCCCGCGCCACCCGCTCCCCCTGCGTAATCCGCAGCGGCCGCGCCGCCCGCCGTGCGGCCGAGCGAGCCCTGGGCGACCGCGGTGCGCGTCTTGCGGACCTCGGCGAGGGCGTCTGCCGCCTCCTTGCGCGCGAGCTCGAGCTCCCCCTGCAGATCGCGGACCTCCTGGCGCAACACGTCGATGTCCGAGGAGAGCTGTGCGATCCGGGCGAAGGGATCGGCGCCCGTCCGACCGGTTCGCTTCATGGCGGTGACGTCTTCCTCGAGGCGCAGGAAATCGCCCTGGGTCACACATCCCGCGGACAGCATCAGCAGGCAGAGCCCCGCGCCCGCGGCGCTCGTCACCCAGTATTTTTCCGACATCGACATGACCTCCGGTTCGAGCCCGAGCCCGACCTGGCCGTTTTGGGGCCGCGCAGTCTAGCAGGGACTAGCGGGGCTGCGGACCCCAGGCGGGCTGAATGTTGCTTCCCGACGATTCGGTGACACGCAAGACGTTCTCGCCGTTCCAATCGGCGACGTAGATGTCGTAGCGCCCCCGCCGGCTCGAGCTGAAGCCGAGCTTGCGGCCATCGGCGGACCAGGTCGGCCCCTCGTCGCTCTTCGGGTGCTGGATCACCGGAAAGTTGATCTGGCCCGACGGGTCGATCAACCAGATGTCGAACTGGCCCCGGACCCGGGTCTCGTAGGCGATCCAGCGTCCGTCGGGGGACCAGGTCGGCGCCGCATTGTAGGAGCCGGTGAACGTGAGTCGCTGCAGGTTGCTGCCGTCGCGGTTCATGATGTAGAGCTGCGGGCTGCCGCTGCGGTCGGAGACGAAGGCGATCTGGCGCCCGTCCGGGGACCATGCCGGCGTGATGTCGATCGCCGGGTGGTTCGTCAGCCTTCGGGGTTGGCTTCCCTGGCGTTTGACCAGGAAGATCTCCGCCGCCCCATCGACGCTCGACACGACGGCGAGCTCGTCGCCCGTCGGATCGAAGCGCCCGCGGTAGACGGGGCGCCCCGTGAACAGGCTCTGGAGGATCGGACCGGGCTTCACGAGCGGGCTCCGCGACGTGAGGAAGAGGCTGGGCTGGGTCTTCGCGTAGGCGATGTACAGGATCGCGCTGCCGTCGGGCACCCATTCCGGAAACATCTTGAGGGAGTTGACCCGGGTCGCGGGGCGCTGGTTCCGGCCGTCCGCGGACATGACGAAGAGCTCGCGATTTCCCGTGCGATCGGAGATGAAGGCGATCTCGGTCGACGAGACGCCCCGCGTTCCCGTCAGCGCCTCGACGATCTGGTCCGCGATCATGCGGCCGAGCTTCGCGAGATCATCGCGATCACCGATCACGAACCCCGTCTTCTGCTCCTTGCAGCGCGCCACGTCCCAGACCCGGAGATCGGCCCGCAGCCTGGTCTCCTCGCGCTTCACCTCGCCCTGCACCACCGCGTCCGCCCCGCTCTGCTTCCAGGTCTCGCAGGCGAACGTCGTGTCCGCGATCGGCGCGCTCTGCTCGGGTCCGAGATAGGCCTCGCGGCCGAGCGGCAGGACGACGCTCGAGAACTCGAGTCCGCGATCGATCTCGCCGCGCAGGGCGGTGACCCGCTCGGCGCCGACCGGCGGCCCGACCTCGGCGAAGCGCAGCACCGCGGCCCGAAAGGCCTTCACGTTGCCCGGCGTGATCTCGAGGGTCGGCAGCGGCCCCTGCTCGCCCTCGAGCCCCTGCGCACCGGCCCGCCCGGCGAGCGCGCCGGTCAGCGAGAGCGCCATGAGTCCCGCCAAGGTCCAATTCGTCGTCCAGTGCCACATGGTGCTCAGTTCTCCTCCGAAGGAAAGATCAGGATCAATCGACCCGGTCGCGGGGGCACGGGCAGCGGCTTTGACTTGACCACCGCCAGGACCGCGAAGTCGTCGAAAAAGGGATCACCCGACGAGCGAACCACTTCCGGCTCGCCATTCAAATCGCCCGAGGTCGTGATCTCGAGCGCCAGCACGGTCACGAGCCCGCGGCCGCGAAAATTCGACGGGGTCACCAGGTTGCCCTGGATCCGGCGCCGGGTCGCGAGGCCCCAGGCGGCGTCCTCGGGATTCAAGCTCGTCCCCGCGCGCGACTCGGCCTGGCCTCCCGACTCGGCGACCGGACGATCGGAGGGGCGCGACGGCGGCGGCGCGAGCAGATCCGTGGTCTCGTCCTCGCCGAGCTCGTCGTCGAGGGATTTCATCGCGTCGTCGTAGCTGAGCGACTTGTCGGGCTCTTTCGCGGGCGTCTTCGTCGGCTTCGGCTCCGCCTTCGCGACCTCCTTGGGCTTCTTCTCCGGCGCCTGCTCGACCTTCTTCTCGGGCTTCGGCGCGTTCTCCGGCAGCACCTGCACCGGCGCCTTCGGTATCGGCGGGGCGGGCTCCGGCGGCGGCTCGGGCGCCGCCTCCTCGACTGCCGGCTCGGGCGCGGGGGGCGGCGGCGTCGCCTTCTTGCGCGCCGCAGGCCGGGGCTGCGCGGGGGCCGCGGCCTCGGGGCCGGCGATCAGCTCGACGGAAATCGACTGGGGCATCGGTGAAAAGGCGACGGGCGGCGAGATCACGAGGGCGGCGAACAACACGACGTGGACGCCGAACGAGACGTACAGCGCATTGCGGACGCGCCGCCGCTCTTCCTGATCCTGCTCGTCGTGCCAGCCGAGCGACTCGGCGCTCAACTTCGCTCTTCCTCGGTCACGATGCCGAGCCGCGTGGCCCCGGCGCGGCGGGCCGCCGCCATCGCCTGCACGACGACACCGTAGGGTGCCGCCTCGTCGGCGCGCAGGAAGAGCTCCTTCTCGCCCCGCGCCTCGAAGATCGCCTCGAGCTTCGTCTGCAGCTCGGCCGACGGGATGACCTGCTTCGCGATCGAATACTCGCCGGCCTTCGTCACGGTCAGCACGAGCGGCGCATTCGTCATCTGGATCGGCTGCGTCGTCGTCTGCGGCAGGTTCACGTCCATGCCCTGCAGCATCAGCGGCGCCGTCACCATGAAGATGATGAGCAACACGAGCACGACGTCGACGAAGGGCGTGACGTTGATCTCGCCGTTGCCGCGCCGCTTTGCTGCCCTGGTGAGCTGGACCGCCATCGTCGCCTACCCCGTTATTCGGCGCGCGCCGCGCGTTCGCCGTCGGACTGCTTGTCGGAATGGGCAAGGTTGTAGGCGGGCTGGGCCTGGAGCATCCGGTCGAGGTCTTCCTGGAACTGGGTACAGAAGCGCTCGAGCATGCCCATCACCGAGTCGATCCGCGTCCCGAAGGCGTTGTAGGCGATCGTGGCGGGAATCGCCGTGACCAGACCGACGGCCGTCGCGACGAGCGCCTCGGCGATGCCGGGGCCGACGACGGCGAGGGAGGCCTGGCCCGCTTCGCCGATGCTCTGGAAGGCGGCGATGATGCCGACGACGGTGCCGAAGAGGCCGATGAAGGGTGTCGAGCTTCCGGTCGTGGCGAGGAACGACATGCCGCGTTCGAGCTTGCGACCCTGGGCCGCGGCCTCCCAGACGATCGAGCGACCGAGCTGGGTCCGGAGCTTCTCGCGGCGCTGGTCCGACGCATGCCGGTCCCGCGCCTGCTGGAGCTCCTCGCCCGCGGTCAGGAAGACGACGGCCAGGGGGCTGCGGTCGAGGTGCCGCGCCGCGTCGTAGACCTGGCTGAATCCGTCTCGTCGATAGACCTCGAGAAAGGCCTCGCTATCTTCGTCCGCGGCGCGCAGCTCCGTCCACTTGCTCACGATGATCGTGATCGAGGTGATGGAAAACCCGAGCAGCACCAAGAGGACGAGCTTGACGATGAGACCTGCCTGGAGAATCAGGCTGATCAAGTCGAAGCTCACGGCGTTTCCCCCCTCGCCTTTTTCATTGTCGACGGTTCATTGTAAAGGTCTGATGTCGATCGCATGGAGATGATGAGGAAGACCCGTCGCCCCCACGACTGGTCTCGACCGCACCCTCGACTGCAACACTCGACTGCAAGAGTCAAATGCAACAGAAGGCGGCCTCGCGATCCCGCGCGCTTGTCCGACTGCGCGAGTCCACGCAGAGGCGTGAATCCACACCGGGACACCGCGACGGGATCGACGGTGCCGCGGAATCTAGGGGAGAAGCAGATTGAAGACCATGCGAGTCCAGCTCGAAAGCGGCGGGATCGATCAGATTCGGGCCGAAACCGTGATCGTTCCGACACTCCGCCGCGGCGAAACGCCCAGCGACCTGCCCCAAGGGCTCGCTGCCCTCGACCGGCGCCTCTCCGGACGCCTCGGCGACGCGCTCGCCAGCGGTGATTTCAAGGCCAACGCCGGCGATCGGCTGGTGATCCATGCACCGCGCGGCGGAGTCCTGGTGCGCTGCGTATTGCTCGGTCTCGGCGAGGCCGAATCCGTCGACGACAACGCCCTGCGCGAGCTCGGGGGCCACGTCGGCCGCGAGTTCAAGCGCTCGGGCAGCGATCGCATCGCGCTGATCATCCCGCCCGCGAGCGAGCTCGCCGCGGACCGGTCGGCCTGCCTGATCGCCGAGGGCGCCGTCCTCGGGGCCTACCGGTTCGACCGCTATCTCTCGCGAACCCGAAGCGACAAAAAGAAGAAGGAGGCGACGACGGGACGACTCGACCTCTGCTTCGTGCGGGCACCCCGCTCGCTCGCGAGCCTGCGTCGGAAGGTCGCCGAGTCGGTCGAGATCGCGGGCTGTCAGGTCGTTGCTCGCGATCTGTCCAACGAGCCCCCGAACGTGATCTACCCCGAGAGCCTTGCGCGCGAGGCCCGGCGCATCGCCCGGGAGGTCGGCTTGTTCTGCCGCGTGCTCGACGTGCCCGAGATGACCCGCCAGGGCATGGGCGCGATCCTCGCCGTCGGCCAGGGCAGCGCGCATCCGCCGCGCATGATCATCCTCGAGCACCGCCCCCGCGGCCGGAGCAAGACCCGGCGCGGCAAGCCCGAGACCCTCGCGCTGATCGGCAAGGGCGTCACCTTCGACTCCGGCGGCCTCTCGCTCAAGACCGCGGCCGGCATGCCGGAGATGAAGCACGACATGTCCGGGGCGGCGGCGGTCGTCGGTGCGATGCGCGCGATCGCGCTGCTCGACCTCCCGATCCACGTCGTCGGCATCCTCGCCGCCGCCGAGAACATGCCGAGCGGGGCCGCCTATCGGCCGAGCGACATCATCAAGAGCGCTTCGGGCCAGACGATCGAGATCGTGAACACCGACGCCGAGGGGCGCCTCGTGCTCGCCGACGCGATCCACCACGCCGTCAGTCGTTATGCGCCGAGCGCGCTGATCGACATCGCGACCTTGACGGGCGCGGCGATGGTGGCCTTCGGCCCCTGGGCCACGGCGGGCCTCGGCAACGACGAGGCACTGCTCGGCGAGGTGCGCGCGGCGGCGGACGCGACCGGCGAGACCGTGTGGCCGATGCCGCTGCTCGACGCCCACGAGAAGGCGATGCGCAGCAAGGTCGCCGACTGGAAGAACTCGGCGGGCCGCGACGCGGGCATCTCGACGGCGGCGGCCTTCCTGCGTGGCTTCGTCGCCAAGACGCCCTGGGTCCATCTCGACATCGCGGGCTCGGGCATGACATCGAACCAGACGCCGCTCCACATCGGCGGCGGCACGGGCGTCGGCGTCCGACTCCTCACACAGTGGGTGCGCAGCCGCGCGAGCTAGTGCACGGCGCGCGAAAGCGCGCGAGAACCGCTCTCGCGCGCAGTTACGCAACCATCCGTTGCACCCCTCGACGACGCTGAAAACGGGAACCATGCTCTGCGCCGCGCCGACCCATGATTCGCCACCGTGAGCACCTCGCCAATCGAGGCACGATCGGTGTAGCCAGACAGGAGATCTCCATGACCCGTTTCGTCACGTCGATTCTGATGCTCGCCGCATTCGCCCTTCCGAGCGCTGCCCTCGCGGCGGATGTCGCCGCGGGCAAGGCGAAGTTCATGGAGCTCTGCGTGTCCTGCCACGGTGAGGGCGGCAAGGGCGACGGTCCGACGGGCAAGGCCCTGGCGGCGGCCGGCCAGCCCGCCCCCCGCGACTTCACGGTCGGCGCTTTCAAGTTCGATACCGACAAGGACGGCAAGACCGGCACCGACGCGGACATCAAGAACATCGTGTCGAAGGGTGCCCTGGCCTTCGGCGGCAACGCCATGATGGCCCCGGTCGTCATGAGCGACGCGGACATGGTCAACGTGATCGCGTTCATCCGCTCGCTCAAGAAGTAGTCGAGCGAGAGCCTTTCGAGCCACGCGCCGGCGCCTGCGACCGCTCTGCTATCGTGGCCGGCCGCAGGCGCCATGGACACCCCCCACGACGACCCGGAGAACGATCCCGGCAGGCCGCAACCCGGCAGGCCCGAGGTGCCTACCGTGGACGTCGTCGTCGAGCCCGAAATCACCGTCCGGCCGATCCCGTCCACGGCGAACCCCGAGAGCGCCTCGCGCGGCCTCACCCACACGAGTGCTCTCTCCGCCTACATGTCGCAGCTGCGACATCACGCCCCGATCTCCCGCGAAGAGGAGCACTCGCTCGCCGTGCGCTGGATCGAGGAGGGCGACGTCGAAGCGGCGAAGCAGCTCGTCGTCGCCAACCTGCGGCTCGTCGTCAAGATCGCGATGGAGTACCGCCGGGCCTGGACGAACACCCTCGACCTCGTGCAGGAGGGCAACGTCGGCCTGATGGAGGCCGTGCAACGCTTCGATCCCTACCAGGGCGTCAAGCTCTCGTCCTACGCCGTCTACTGGATCCGCGCCTACATCCTGAAATACATCCTCGACAACATGCGGAGCGTCCGGCTCGGAACGACGCGCGCGTCGCGCAAGCTCTTCTTCCGCTTGAACAAGGAGAAGCGTGAGCTCGAGCGACTCGGCTACGAGGCCGAGCCGAAGCTGCTGGCCGAGCGGCTCGACGTGACCGAGGAGGATGTGACCGACATGGAGGCGCGGCTCTCGCGCCCGGACGTGTCGTTCGACGCGCCGCTCTTCAGCGACGAGCCCGACGGGGCGACCTTCGGCGATCGCATGGCTGCGCCCGGCATCAGCTCCGAGGCCTCGGTGGGCGCACGCGAGCTCCGCGAGGTCTTTCTCGAGAAGATCGAGGCCTTCGCCACGACCCTCGACGAGCGCGATCTCCAGATCCTGCGCGAGAGGATCCTGGCCGAGGAACCGCTCACGCTGGCGGAGCTCGGGGAGCGCTTCCAGGTGACCCGCGAGCGGGTCCGCCAACTCGAGGCCAAGCTCGTGAAACGGCTGCGGCGCTTCATGGAGGAGAACCTCGTCGACTTCGAATACTACGGACCGGGGGCGGGATGAGACGAGTCGTCCGGGGCGCAGCGATCGCGCTGCTCGCGTGCCTCGTCCTCGCGAGCGCCTGCCGCGAGAGCGGCCCGACCGCGACACCGCCCGAGGGCCAGGTCGAGATCCGCGGCAAGCAGGTCGCCGTCGAGATCGCCGACAGCCGAGCCGAGCAGGAGAAGGGGCTCGGCGAGCGCGATGGCCTCGCCTGGGGAACCGGCATGTACTTCACGTACGCCCGCCCCGGCTTCTACGGCTTCTGGATGAAGGGGATGCGCTTCTCGATCGACATCGTCTTCCTGCGCGAGAATCGGATCGTCGACGTCTTTCCCCATGTGGCCTTCGAGGCGGGCGGCAATGGGCCGACGATCCGGCCGCGCTCGCTCGTGGACGCGGTGCTCGAGGTGCCCGCCGGCTATGCGGCGGCGAACGGCTGGCAGATCGGCGATCGCGTGCACTTCGAGCGTGCTAGCCGCGATTGATGCCGGCGGCCGAGGTCTTCCAGTCGGGGAACTCGCTCTGGATCTCGCGCTTCACGGCGGCGTCGAGGTCATCGGTGTCGAGGCCCATCGCCTCGTAGAGCGCCTGGTCGATCGAAAATCCGTCGCCGAGCCGCTCGAGCAGTCGGCGTCGGGCGGCGACGTCGGTCTTCGATTCGATGTAGGCCACCGTCACGACCGACTGGAGATAGGCGTCCCGCGCCCGCGCATCCCCGAGGCCCGAGAAGCTGTCGGCGATCGAGCGAAGCGGGATCCAGCTTCCGGTCTCGAGATTGGCCCGCAGCGCCGAGCGCTCGCTGCGCGTGGAGTTGGCGAGCCGGCGCGAGCGCCGCTCGATCTGTTCCGCCAGCCCCTCGTTCAGCCAGTAGGGGCGGTCGCCCCCGGTCCGCTCGCGAAAGACGGCGTGGGTGTACTCGTGGAACAGGACACCGCGCAGGGAATCCGACGGATGAGCGGGTGAGGCGACGTGGATGCGGCCGTCGAAGAAGCCCACGGTCTGGAAGCTGAAGCGATGGGCATGCTCGCGGACGTAGGCGGCGCGCCCGTACAGCACGACGCCGAGCGGCTCGAGCGGCTCGACCCCGATCGACGCGGAGACCTCCGTGCGCGCGGCCTCAAGAAACGCGAGCACGCGCGCCGCATAGTCGGCCGTGACGGAACCGAGCTTCGCGTCGACCTGCAGCCGGAAATGCCGGGCGGGAATCGTCTCGAGCTCGAGGGCGCCGGTCAGGACGGTCGGGTCGGCGAGGCGGCGCTCGTCGGCGATCGCGGCGAGGCGGACGCGCGCTTCGCCGCGCCAGCGCGCGAGGGCGGGACCCGCCGAATCGAGGAACGCCTGCAGATGGGTCTCGGCGGCGGCGAAGCGGCCCCGGGCGCGCGCGAGCACGGCGAGATACCAGTGGGCCTCGGGACAGCGGGGCTCGAGCCGCAGGACACCGCGCAGCGTCGCACTCGCCCGCGCGTGCTCGCCCCGCTCGAGATCGCCGATCGCGCCGCGCAGCAGGCGCTGGACGCGGTCGGCGTCGCCCCCCGAATTGCCTGGCACGACGACGACCGCCGGCCCGACGACACCGTCCGACCAGGCGGAGCGGAGCGACTCGAGTCCCTCCGATTCCGGCGTCTCGGCGTCCGGGGGCGCGTGGCGGGGATCGTCGCTGAAATGGGTGGTCCCGTCGGCGTCGACCCAGAATCGGATCTCGTCGGCCCCGGCCACCGCGATGCAGCCGACCGCAAGCACCAGGGAGGCGAGCGCCGTGCGCCGGACTCGAGCGCGTGCTCGCGGGAATCGGCGCGAAGACCGGGATCGCATGGGGCGTGGATCGGCCCCGGACGGGCGCAGCTTAAGGCTCCGGGAGCTCAGCGCGTCTTGCGGGCCTCGCCGGCGAGGTGGCCGAGCTCTGGCAGGACGAGCTTTTCCATCGCCAGGCGAACCGCGCCACGCGAGCCGGGAATCACGAAGACGACCTTCCCGAGCTTGAGGCCCGCGAGCGCCCGCGACAGCAGGGCTGCCGAGCCGATGTCCTCGTAGGAGAGCATCCGGAAGAGCTCGCCGAAGCCCGGGATCACCCGCTCGAGCGCGGGCTCGATCGTATCGGGCGTGACGTCGCGGGGGGCGATTCCCGTCCCCCCGGTGAAGATCACCGCACGGGTGCGCGGGTCGGCGATCGCCGCGGACAGGGCGTCTCGAATCGCGCCGGGCTCGTCCTTCACGATCCGCCGGCCCGTGACCGATTGGCCCGCCGCCACGAGCATCTCCTCGACCAGCCGACCGCCGGTATCGGTCTCGAGGTCGCGCGTATCGCTCACCGTGACGACCGCGGTCGGCACGTCCTCGGGCGCCGCCTGGCGATGGTGATGAGCGGGATGGGAGGGCTTCGACGCTCCCTTCGAATCTTCGGCTTGGCTCACGCGGCGGGGAACTCCGGGTTATGTGCGCGGGTGAAAAGAGAGCGGTCAGGCGTGGTCGTCGACCCAGTAGGCGCCATCCGTCGCGACCTCGCGCTTCCAGATCGGCACGCGAAGCTTGAGCGTATCGATGCTGAAGCGGCAGGCGAGGAAGGCCTCGTCGCGATGGGCCGAGGCCGCGACGACCACGACGGCCGCATCGCCGATCTCGAGCCGACCGACGCGGTGGGCGATCGCGACCCGGGTCCCGGGCCAACGCTCCGCGGCCTCGTCGACGATCTTCTCCATCTCGCGCTCGGCCATCGCCGGATACGCCTCGTAGACGAGGTGCTCGATCGCGTGGCCCCGGGCCTGATTGCGCACACGTCCGACGAACGAGACGACGCCCCCGGCATCGGGCCCTTCGACCCGGCCCGCCACCTCGGCCTCGTCGTGGGCCCGCTCGGTTATGGTGCAGCGCTACACCGCCCCGTCGCCCCCGGCGACGGGCGGCAGGAACGCCACCTCGTCCCCGTCCCGCAGCACCCGCTCCGGCTCGGCGATCTCGAGATTCACCGAGGCCGCGAGCCGCCCGCCGAGCTGGTCGACGAGCGCCGAGCGTTTCGCGAGCCAGGCGCGCAGATCGAGCACCCGCGAGCCCACTTCGAGCTCGACCAGGCGACTCGGCTCGCCGATCGCTTCACGCAGCGAGCCGAACAGCTTCAATGTGACCTTGATGGGAGCCATGGGCCCGCCTAGCCTAGGTCGCTGACCGCAGAAGCTCAATCCAATCCGTCGCGACCGGTACGGTGTTCCGATGTTCGGGCCGCGCGCGAATTTCCGACCCGCTCGTGACAGGCGTCACTTTCAATCGTTCCCACTTTACCGACAGTTTCAAGAATCTGGTCACGCGGGCGATCGCCCTCGGACCTTCGCAACAAGCCTGAATTCCCGGAAGCATTCGAATGGGCCACGAGGGGGGCCCGTTTCAATGACTGGACCGTCCCTGGACAGCACCGCGCTGGGCTTCCTGCCCGCCGACCCCATGCCTCGACGCCACGCGTCCCGGGCGTGGGCGGCGTTGCATCTGCTCGCCTGCGCGTGGCTCGGAGCGGCCGTGCTGGCCTGCGGCGGGGGTGGGGGCTCGGAGGGCGGTTCGTCGGATGACGGCGGCGGCGGCGGCGACCCGCCGCTCGCGACCGAGCCGGTCGATCTTCCGCCGGGCCAGACGGTGGCCGAGCTCGCCTGGGATGCCTCGGACGGCTTCGTCACGGGCTACCTCGTCTTCGTATCCCGCAATCACGGCAGCTTCGATTTCAATCAAAACGCCTCCTCGCCTTCGGTGGAAATCCCCGGTGTCCCCGGCGACGAGATACGGATTACGGTCGTCGCCATGGGCCAGGAAGGCGATCTCAGCGAAGCCTCCCCGCCCTCGGTCGAAATCCGCTTCCACGCCGCGGCCTCTGCCGCGGTGGGGAGGGCCGCGGTGGCAAGGACGGCGAACGACCCGGCACCGGCGGTTGCGATCGGCGCGGGTCTCGTCGAGAGCGTGGACGGCGGCGCGGTGACGCCCGGTGATTCGACGCCGACTTCCGACTCGGATGATGTGTCGGATGGGGTTTTGGCGGATGGGTCGAGCGATGGCGCCGGCGATAAAGGGACCGATCCTTCGCTGGGCGAGGTCCTGCTGACGCGCGCGGTCCGCGACCGGCTGCTGCGGGCGGACGCTCGGCTTCCCCTCGCGAGGCCGGCTGTACTTGCGGCGCAGGAAGGGCTCGCGGCACAAGGAGCGCTCGCCGGGGCCGCCGATGCGGGCGCGGCGTGGCTCGAGGCGCAGGTCGCGAGTGAAGTGATGGCGGGCGTGAGCCTGGTCGGGACTGCCGAACACGTGGACGGCGCGCTTCGGGACCTCGTCTGGCGCGACGCCTTCGGCCAGCTCTTCGTGTCCGATGGCGATGCGGCGCTCGAGGCCGACGAGACGGCGTCGACGCTCGTGGCCGCGATCCGCCTCGGGGCGACGGAGCGCTTCGTCGCCCTGGCCGACGTCGACGGCGACGGCCTCCGCGACTGGATTACCGAAGACACGACGACCGGCGACGCCTGGCTCCGCAGCGACGACTCGGCTGCGATCCGCGTGGCCCATCGCCCTGTGGCAGCGCGACTGCTCGGCAGCGGCGAGTTCGACGGTGCCGGCGCACAGGAGCTCCTCTGGCAGCTCGCGGACGGCTCGCTCGCCCTCGAGAGACCGGGCGGTGCAGGCCCCGTCATCCTGGCGGGCGCACTCCCGCCGCCGGAAACGGCTCTGATCGCGATCTCCGACCTGAACGGAGACGGCCGCGATGACCTGGTCGCCCGCGCGGAAGACGGGCATCTGGCGCTCGGGCAGGCGGTGCTCGACGACCAGACCGGGGGTCTCTGGATCGAGTGGAGCGAGGACGAGACCCACGCCGACGCCAGCGTGCCCTTCCTGGGAACCCTCGACCTCGACCTGGACGGCCGCGCCGAGCTCGCCTGGCTCGTGGGCGATGCGGTCGAGGTTCGCGCCGTCGGCGGCGAGACGATGCCCCAGGGCTTCGAGTTCTAGGATTCAATCTTCCGGCCGCGCCCGCCGAACAGGCAGGCATGGCGACCTCCTGGGACCAGCTCCCGCCGCGGCGTGAAATCGTAGAAGCGTGGCTCGATCGCATCCGGCCGGCCCTCGTGGCCGATGGCGGCAATGTCGAGCTCGTCGGGGTGGAGCACAACGGCACCGTGCGCGTGGCGCTGCAGGGCGCCTGCGCCGATTGCCCGGCCCAGCTCGTCACGCTGCGGGTGGGGATCGAGGAGCCGCTGAAGCGCGCGCTGCCGGGCGTCCAGGCGGTCGTCCTCTCAGAGATCTGAGAAGCGAGTGGCCCCGCCCCCCGCGTGCTGTACACGGAGAACGGGGCCGGCCCCCCAAAAAAACTTTTCAGCGCGGACTCACATCACGCGCCTCGACGGTCGGCTCAGGACGGCTTGTTCGGCTGGCCCGGATGGCCGCCCGCCGGCTTGTCGCCCGCGGCCTGCGCCGGATTCGACTTCGCCCCCTGATTCGCATTCGCCTGCGGCCGACCCATGCGCACATTGCCGTTCAGCTGGGCGCCCTCTTCCATCACGATGTTCGGGGCCATCAGATCGCCGGTCACGACCGCCGACTTGTGGAGCACAATTTGGCTGCTCGCCTGGATGTCGCCGTCGACGTGGCCGCTCACCATGACGCAGACGGATTTGATCGTCGCGTGGATCTTGCCCGATTCGCCCACGATCAAGGTGTTCTCGCTCGAGATCTCACCGGTGAAGCTGCCGTCGATGCGCACCGTGTCGCGGAAGGAGAGCTTGCCCTCGAACTCGGAGCCCTGATCGATGAACGCCGTCAGGTTTCCGAAGGTCGCCGCGCCGGCTCCACCACCGGCCGAGCCGGAATTCATCGCGTTGTCCGTCTTGCCCCGACCGAAGCTGCTGATCGCCATGTGGTGCCGATGCCTCCGCTGTGATTGCCGTTGTCCTGCCTATCGACCCGGGCCCCGAGCAGCTTGAGTGGCATCTCTCGAATTCGAGTGACGGCGGAATGAGTTGCGGCGATCTCTGCACCGCTGTGACGCGGCGCACGCAGCGGGGCTAGACTGACTCGGCGATGCAGTCCCCCGAGCCCGAAATGGGCGATCCCCGCCGGATCCTCGAGCGCGCAATCCAGAACGAGCGCGTGCACTCGGGCTATCTCCTGACCGGCACGAGCCGGGCCGTCTCCGAGACGGCGCTGGCGTTCGTCCGGGCGCTCGTCTGCGAGTCGGCCCTCCACGGGTCGGCTCTCCACAGGTCAGCTCTCCACGGGTCGGAAAGAGGCCGCGCCTGCGAGGCCTGCGGGAGCTGCCGGAGATCCCGGGGCGCAGCGACGACCGGCGGCTCCGCTTCGCCCATCGCCCTCGACGGCAAGGGCAAGCGCGGCCCGTTCTACCGCCACGTCGGGGACCACCCCGATCTGCTCTACGTCGCGCGCGGCGCCGACGATACGCGCATCAGCATCGGCCAGATCCGGGAGCTGCAGGCCGCACTGCGGTTGCGCGGCTTCGAGGCCGGGCGGCGGGCGGCGGTGATCGACGGGGCGGAGTGGCTGAACGCGAATGCCCAGAACGCGTTGCTGCGGATCCTCGAGGAGCCGCCGCCGCGCACGACCCTCGTGCTGGTGGCGGCGCGGCCGACCGCCGTGCTCGCGACGATCCGCTCGCGCTGCGTGCGCGTGCGCTTCGCCGACGAGGCGGAGCTCGGACTCCGGGATCCCGAGACGCCGCCGCGGACGAGCGAGCTCGTGGTCCTGCTCGACGGCCTGCGCGGACATTCGGTCTCGCAGATCCTCGACGCAGCCGAGACCTTTCGCGGCGGGCGGGCCGAGGCCGCTGAGGCGGTGACCGAGCTGATCGACGTGTCGGGGGCGTGGCTGCTCGAGCGGGTCACGACGCGCATCGACCGCGGAGAGCGGCCGAACCCGCGCGAGCTCGACGCCCACCGAAGCCTCCAGAAGCTCCGGCGCGAGCTCGTCCAGCGCAACGCCAATCCCCAGATGGTGGCCGAACGACTCTTGTTCGGGCTCCGCGACGCGGTGGCCTAGCAATGTGGTTGGACAGCCATTGTCACGTCACCTCCGAACGCTTCGTGTCGGACCGCCACGCGGTCCTCGAGCGCGCCTTCGCCTCCGGCGTCGAGGCCCTCGTCTCGATCGGCTCGGGCTACGGCGCCGAGGGCAACGCCGACGCGATCGCCCTCGCCGAGACGGATCCGCGCATCTTCGCGACGGCCGGTGTCCACCCCCACGACGCCGAGGGCTTCGGCGACGAAGATCGGCGACTGCTGCGGACCTGGCTCGACCACGAACGGGTGGTCGCCGTCGGCGAGTGTGGTCTCGACTACTACTACATGAACTCGCCGCGTGAGGTCCAGCGGACGGTCTTCGCCGAGCAGGTGGCGCTCGCGCGGGAGCGCGCGCTGCCGGTCTCGATCCACGTGCGCAGCGAAGACGAGAGCGCCTACGACGAGCTGCTCGAGATCTGGATCTCCGAGGGCCGCCGTTCGCTCGAGGGCGTGCTCCACTGCTACACGGGCTCGCTCCCCTTCGCCCGCCGCGCCCTCGACGAAGGCCTCTCGGTCTCCTTCTCCGGCATCATCACCTTCAAGAAGAGCGCGGCGCTGCGTGAAGTGGCGCGCGCGATTCCCCGCGACCGCCTGCTCGTCGAGACCGACGCGCCCTTTCTCGCACCGGAGGGCCACCGCGGCCAGCGAAACGAGCCCGCCTGGGTGCCGCGGGTCGGCGCCACGCTGGCCGAGCTGCATGGCTGCGCCCTCGAAGAGATCGCCCGCGCGACCACGCAGAACGCCCGGCGCCTGTTTCGCCTGCCCGGAGCGGATTCCGGCGCGACTCCCCCCGAATGAGGACCCCAGCGCCCATGACCCTCGCCGCCTCGGAGCCCGCCCTCGCCGAACGCCTCGCCCTCGCCCGCGAGGTGGCCCGCCGCGCCGGGGACATCCAGCGTTCGCGCTACGAGACCGATCTCACGATCGCGTCGAAGAGCGCCTCGATCGACCTCGTGACCGAGGTCGACCGTGCCTGCGAGGCGCTGATCGTCGCGGCGATCCGCGCCGATTTTCCCGGCGATGCCATTCTCGCCGAGGAGGGCGGCACCGGCGCCGCGGAGGGCGCTGAGTTCCGCTGGATCATCGACCCCCTCGACGGCACGACGAACTTCGCCCACGGCTTTCCCCGCTTCTGCGTCTCGATCGGAATCGAGCGCCGGGACGAGCGCGTCGTCGGCGTCGTGCTCGATCCGCTGCTCGACGAGCGCTTCGAGGCGGTGAAGGGCGCCGGCGCCTGGCTCGGGAGCCGGCGGCTCTCGGTCTCGAGCGAGACCGAGTTCGGCCGAGGACTCTTCGCGACGGGCTTTCCGTACGACGTGCACGAGAGCGACGACGACAACCTCGAGGCCTTCGCCCGGGTCGTGAAGTCGGCGCGCGGGATCCGGCGGGACGGCAGCGCGGCGCTCGACCTCTGTTATGTCGCGGCCGGGCGGATCGACGGTTACTGGGAGCGCAAGCTCCACGCCTGGGACGTGGCGGCGGGAATCCTGCTGGTCGAGGAGGCCGGCGGACGCGTGAGCGACGAGCAGGGCGGGCCGGTCGATCGGTCGGGGCGCGAGCTGGTGGCCACGAACGGGCCCCTGCACGCGTCACTGCTCGAGAAGGTCCGACGCAGCGTTCTCCTCTGAGTCGGAGGCTGAGCCCTCAGCCGACGGAAAGTCGGGGATGGGCTCGGGCGCCTTCGTCACGAGTCGAGCCTCGAATTCGGCCAGCGAGAGCGGCAGCGATTCCGCGAGCGACGCCGGGAGCACGAAGACGGCCGTATCGGGGCTTCGCCGGGCGAAGAGACCGCGCTCCGGATCGAGTCGGCCGAGCTCGAGCTCGAGCGCGGCGGTCTCGGCCGTGTCCCCGCTCCCGGAGATCAGCCGAATCCGCAGCGCGGGCGGCGCGAGCCCGAGGCTCGCGAGCTCCGCCTCGCCCATCTCGTCCGCGACGAGGTCGCTCGCGCGCAACGAGACGAGATTCGCGGCCAGACCGGCCAAGGCCTCGGGATCGAGGTCCCGCCCTTCGGAGGACCACGTGCCTTCCTTCTGCACGAGCACGATTCGGCGCGCGTCGACTTCGTCGGGCGGCGCGACCGGCGTCATCGCCGCGACCTGCGCGCCCTCGCCCGGACCCTTCGCCGCGAACTCGAGCTCGATCCGAGCGAGCGATGCCAGGTCGAGCTCGCTCAGCTGCTTGTCGCGATAGGCCGCGAGACGCCGGCCGAAGTCGTCGAGCCGTTCGGCGGCGATCCGATGGAGCCCACCGCCCTCGCCCTCGACGACACGCGCGCCGTCGAGGAGCCCGGCGATTCGGAACGCGCGCGGCGCTTGGCTCGCCGCGTCGCCCGTCGCCTCGCCCTTTTTGTCTCCCCCGGCCATCGACCACCGGAACGAGATCGCCGTCTCCCGCAGCGCTTCTTCGACCGCCGGCGTCCGCTCGTCGACGAAGCCCGAGGCCTGCAGATACGCGAGATTCGAGAGCAGCTCGTTCACCGTCGCCTGATCCGCCCGCGCAGCGATCGGCTTCTCGATCTGCCAGTTTCGCTCGGCGTCGCGTGCGAGCGCGAGCTCGAAGGTTCCCCCCGCCTCGGGCCACGCGATCTCGAGGCGCTCGACCTCGTCCGCCTCGAGGGCGAGGATCCGCCGATCGCGCAGGTCGTCGAGGTTCTTCTTCCAGGCGTTCAAGCGAAAGCTCTCGACGTAGGCGACCTCGCTGCCGGCCTCCGCCGTGACCTCTTTCGCGACGGAGGTCATGACATAGACATTCCCGCCGACGGGAGTCGCCTTCCCGATCCGCAGTGTGTGGCGCGTGCTCTTCGCGTCGAAGCGGACGATCTGCGCGTGGTCCCCGAGGCCGAACTGCGCGAGATCACCGGGAGCCGCCTTCACGCGGCCCGCTCGCGCGAGCTGGGCCAGCGCGCTCGCGATCGCGTCGAGGGCAACGGCATCGCCCGCCCCCTCGACGGGCGACACGATCCGCCAGATCCCGTCGCGCCGTTCGAAGCGCGCCGGGACGCCGTCGTTCGTCGTCAGCTCGAGGGATTCGACGGCATCAGCCTCGACGCCGGTGAAGAGCCGCTTCTCGGACTCGAGCCCGGCCTCGCGCCCCTTCTCGCCCTCGATCTCGTAGAAGTAGACGAAGGCCCCGAGCACCAGCGCCACCAGGGCGAGCATGGCCGTCGTGCGCGGATTCATGGCCTAGCTCGACGCCTTGGCGTGTCGCCGCGACCACCAGACGAGGACTCCGACCACGGCGATCGCTTCGGGCACGACGAGCAGCGACACGTACTGCAGGAAACGGAATTGATCCTGGGACATCTGGAAGGTCGAGGCGCGCGAGACGTTGGGCCGCAGGCTGATCGAATCGACCTCGCCGGCCAGCCAGTTGATCGAGTTCACGAAGAGATCGCGATTGCTGGCGACGTCGAGGTATTGATTGGTCGCGAAATCCGAGTCGCCGAACACGACGAGGCGCCCGGGCTTCTGCGCCTCGTCCACAGCGGCCGAATCGGCATCGGACTCCCCGCTCGCGGCGCGCGGTGTGCCGGCGACGGCGATCGGCACGGGCCCGAGCAGATCGTTCTCCGAGTACTCCGCGCGGCCGTTCTCCCGCCAGGCCTCGAGGTCGCGCTCGGCCCAGGACTCCTGCCCCGTGCGCACGAGGATCGTGAAATCGGCGGCCGAGGCGGGATCGAGCTCGACGCTGCGGACCATCGGAAAGACGCTCGGATCGCGGAGCACGCGGGTGATCTCGTGCGCCTCGTCGTAGTGGTCGCCCATCGGGGTCGTCGCCTGACCGAGGATGGCGAGGGCCCGGTCGACGATGACGTCGTCCCCGAGCATCACGCCGAAGCCCTGGAGCAGCGTGTAGAGATTGGTCTGCGCCCGCGGATCGACGCCGACGAAGAGCGCACCGCCGCGCGCGACATAGCGCGCCAGCGCCGCGAGCTCGGCGTCGAGGAAGATCCGCGTCGGCCCCGCGATCACGACCGCTGCCGCGTCGGACGGCACGTCGGGCAGGGTCGCGAGCAGCAGGCTCTCGACTTGATAGGTCTCGTTGACGAGGGCGTCGGCCGCCCGGCCGAACGTGTCGGGCCCGGTCGCGAAGGCGCTCCTCGGCGTCGGAAGCGCCGGCGGCTGTCCGGGGACGTCCTCCGGCTGGTCATTCGGCCCCGGCTCGACCGCGCGTTCGTTGTGGCCCGCGAGGAAGTAGATCTTCTTGTCCTTGCTCTTCGCGAGCTTCATGAGGGCGTTCGTGACGGCGCTCTCCGAGAATTCGGAGAGTGTCGTCGCCTCGCCGGAAGCGAGGGAGATCCGCACGATTCCCCGCGCGAGGTCGTCGGTCGTGAGGCCGAGCTCTTCGACCATGCCCGGCGCTTCGTTGGGGTCGACGAACGCGAGCTCGACCCGCTCCTTGCCCTCGTAGACATAACGATCGAGCAGGTCACGCACGGGAGGCGCTTCGCTGGCGGCGAAGAAGGCCGTGATCTGGACGTCCTGGTCGAGGCCCGCGAGCAGGTCCTTCGTCTGCTGGGAGAGGGTGTGGACACCGGCTTCGCTGACGTCGAAGCGGTGGGCGTGGCGGACCGAGAGGAAGGCGAGAAAGCAGAGGATCGCGATGCCGAAGACGGCGCCGAGGATCGCGCTCGAGCCGTAGCGCCCTGCTCGCCGCGTCGCCCCGGACTGAACGCGCTCACGCAGTGTGTCGAGGCTCATGAAGGCCGCGGCGGCAAGCAGCACCACACCGACGACCAGATTGCCGACGATCCAGATCGGATCCGAGAAAGGTTGCAGGATCGCGAGAATCGCCGTCAGGACGCCGAAGCCCAGGGCGACCATGCCGAGTCCTGCGAGCAGTGCTGCCACGCCCGACATCTATCGCCACCTCGCCGATTCGATCACGGTCTTCGAGAGCAGGAGGAAGATCGCGCTGGCGACCACGAAGTAGACGAGATCGCCCGTGTCGATCAGCCCCTGGAGCATGCGTTCGACGTGGCTCCCGGTGGCCATCCAGCGGACGACTTCGGAGACCGCCGACTCGCCGGGGACGCCGCTCCCGGACATCGAGATGTCGACGATGAAGGGGAGCATCATGCCGAGAATCAACAACAACACGAAGGTGAGGATGAAGGCGACGAGCTGGTTGCGGGTCACCGACGACGCGAAGACGCCCACCGCCACGTAGGTCACGCTGACGAGCCAGAGGCAGAGCATCCCGGCGAGGGTCTTGCCGAGCTCGGGGTCGCCGTAGAAAAAGAGCAGCGCGGGAAAGAAGCCCGCAATCGCCGCCATCAGGGTCACGAACCCGACGCCCGCGAAGAACTTCCCGAGCACGATGTCCCAGATCGAGATCGGGCTCGTCAGCAGCAGCTCGTCGGTCCCGTTCGCCTTCTCGCTCGCGACGAGGCCCATCGTGATGGCGGGCAGCAGGAAGAGCACGATCACCCACATCGAGCCGATGAAGGGCTC
>JANMTD010000377.1:0-17808 GCA_031390075.1 Deltaproteobacteria bacterium
CTCGTGCGCGCCGGCTGGAAGCAGCTCGGTTGGGATCCCGAGCGACAGACCCGCTGTCTGCAGATCCTCGCGGAACAGTCTTGGCATACCTACAAGCATCCGATCGAGTTCCTCGACGCGAATCCCGGGGTGAAGGGCGCCATCGTCGACTACCGCGACCTGACGGCGGACCCCGCGGCGACGATCGAGAAGCTCTACCAGGACCTCGATCTACCGATGTCCGCCGAGTATCGTCAACAGCTGGCCGGCGAGGCCAAACGCGAGCGCGAGCACAAGACGCGCCACACCTACAGCCTCGAGGAATTCGGCCTCGAGCCCGAGGCGATCCGGAAGAACCTGGCCCCGCTCTTCGAGCGCTTCGGCTGGGACGCGTGAAGATGAAATCAGGAGAGCCCGACATGAGCAACGCGAGCCCGAAGAACGACGACCTCGATGCCCAGAAGAAGCTGCGCGCGGCGTGGGACGATGTGATCGCGCTGCTCGGCGAGGCGCGCGATGCGATCGACCAGCCGCAGCTGATGCCCGCGCCGCCTTCGGATCGCAATCTCGCCGAGGGCTACCGCTATCTGATGGGCTTCGTTCACAACGCCGTCGAGCGGGTCTTCCATCAAGATCCCGTGCGTCCGCATTTCCGAAACGCCCTCTCGATCGTCACGCGCAGCACGATCGACAATCCCGACGCGATCTACTTCTCGACGCCGATCGACGGGCAAAAGACCTATCGCCTGCGCGGCGAGATGGGCGACTCGCGCCACTGGCGCGGCGAGGCGCAGGCGCCGACCGGTCGCAAGGCGCCGCATTACATGATCTTCGAGGCGAGCTGGGGCTGCCTCGCCGGCGACTCGGGCAATCTCCAGGAGCTCCGGCCCGGGATGAAGACCCAGACGGGCCGGATCGATTGCTCCTCGATCCGCGTCGAGGCCGACGGCTGCTTCGAGATCCTCTTCGCGCCGGAGCGGCCGGCGGGCTACGACGGGAATTTCGTGTCGACGCTCAAGGTCGTACGGCAGCCGCATCCGACGAAGCCGGACACGCCGCCCGAGCGTTATGCGGAGTACATCAGCGGCCGCCAGATCTTCGACGACTGGGCGCGGGAGGACGCGGTCCATTTCGAGATGGTCCAGCTCGGAGCGGAGGGGACGGCGCCTGCGGCCTACAGCTCCGACGCGGCCGCGGCGCAGCTGCGGGCCTTCGGCGAGACGGTGCGCAACCAGATCCAGTTCTGGAACGCCTTCTGGACGATTCCGATGGGGACCTACGGGCCGCGGCCGGGAAGCATTCCCGGTGTCGCATTTCCGCGCAACGACTTCAACACGATCAACGCGGCCTCGGCGGCGACCGGCGGCGGCATGTCGACCAATCTCTACGCCGGCGGCGTCGGGGAGATCGGACCCGACGAGGCGATCATCATCGAGAACCGGATCAAGAAGAAACCGAACTACCTCGGCTTCCAGCTCGGCAATCTCTGGGGCGAGTCGCTCGAGTACGCGAACCGCTGCAGCAGCCGCAACGGGTTCCAGTCCCAGGTCGACGCCGACGGCGTGATCCGCCTCGGCGTCGCCCACGAAGATCCGGGGGTAAAGAACTGGCGCGACACGACGGGCCAGCCGGTCTTCTTCATGTCCCCGCGCTGGGCCTACAGCAAGACGCCGGATCCCTCCGACTGGCCCTCGATCTCGATGAAGGTCGTGAAGCTGAAGGACGTGCTCGCGGCGCTTCCGGTGGATACGAAACGCGTCACGCCGGAGGAGCGCCGGCAGGAGATCGCGATCCGCCAGCGCCACGTCGTGAAGCGCTACCGCGTCTTCTGATGCGGAGGACTCCGATGCGGAGGACCGGGTCGTGATCCTCGACGCGTTTCGCCTCGACGGGAAGACGGCGATCGTGACCGGGGCGGGCCGCGGCATCGGGGCCGAGATCGCGCGCTCCTTCGCCGAGGTCGGAGCGGCGGTCGTCTGCGTCGCGCGAACGCGGGAGGAGCTGCTGCGGACCTGTGCCTCGGTCGAGGCCGCCGGCGGCCGTGCGCTCGCACTCGACTGCGATCTCGTGGCCGAGGATTCCGCCGCGTACGTCGTCGAGGCGACGCTCGCGGCCTTCGGCCGGATCGCCGTGCTCGTGAACAATGCGGGGGGCGGGGGGCACGTCCCGACGCGGCATGCCAGGGACGAGCATTTCGAGCTGGCCCTCGACCTGAACTTCAAGGCGCCCTTCTACCTGACGCGGGCAGTGGCGCCCCACATGAAGGTGCGGGGCGGCGCGGTCGTCAATATTTCGTCGGGCTTCGCGACGGCGGCGAATATCGGCTCGATCCCGTATGGCGGCGCGAAGGCGGCCCTCGAGCAGCTGACGCGAATGATGGCGATGGAGTACGCGCCGGCGATCCGGGTGAACGCGATCCGGGTCGGCGCGGTGACGACGGAGAACATGCAGCGCAATCTGCTCGACGCGATGCCGGGAATCGGGGAGAAGCTGGCGGCCTGGACACCGCTCGAGCGCCACGGAACGCCGGCGGACATCGCGCAGGCGGCACTCTTCCTGGCGTCGCCGGCTTCGAGCTTCGTGACGGCGCGGATCCTGCCGGTCGACGGCGGCGTCGTGCTCGAGCGCTCGGCGATGGAGCTGATCGCACGGGCCGAGCGGATGGCGAAAGCCTGATCTCGGGTATGGACGAGAGACGGCGGGAGTAGAGAGGCATGTTGGGCGCGAAACGCGGCGTCGGATCGAAGGGCGAGCGGGCGAGGCGATTCCGGGAACGCTACGGGCCGGCGGCAATCGTGACCGGCGCGGCGCAGGGGATCGGCCGGGCCTTCGCGGATTCGGTCGCGGCGCGGGGCCTCGCGGTCTACCTCGTCGATGTCCAGGCCGAGCCGCTGGCGCTTGCGGCGCGGGAGGTCGAGGCGAAGTTCGGGGTTCGAGCGGTGCCCGTCGCGGTCGACCTGTCGCGGCGCGACTGCCTCGATCCGATCCGCGCGGCCGTTCCAGTCGAGGAGGTCGGGCTCGTCATCTGCAACGCGGCGATCGGGCAGGAGGGCCCGTTCCTCGAGGAGAAGCTCGAGGCGCTCCACCGCGCGATCGACGTGAACTGCCACGCCGCCCTCTCCCTCTCCCACGGCTTCGGCGCCGAGATGGCCCGCCGCGGCCGGGGCGGCATCATCCTGATCGCGTCGGGCACTGCCCTCCAGGGCTCTCCCCGTTATGCGAACTACGCCGCGACCAAGGCCTTCAACCTCGTCCTCGGCGAGAGCCTCTGGTACGAGTTCCGGGAGCACGGCGTCGACGTGCTCTCCTACGTACCGGGTCCGACGAACACGCCGGGACTTCGCCGTAGCGTCGTGGGCTTGAAGGAAGGCGTCGAGGTCGGGCCGATCCGGCTGCCGGGCGAGACCGCGGAGCGGGCGGTCTCGGCGCTCGGGCGAGCCGCGAGCGCGTCGCGGCAGGAGGATCACGCGGCCCAGCTCGCGGCGCGTCGAAGGCGGGCGGATGCGAATGCGGCGCGGGATTGGAAACGGGAAGCGCGAGGGAGCGAGAGACCATGACTGCGATTCGCCGGCTGAAGGAGATCCCGCATTTCGACGGCGAGGTCGATGTGCTCGTGATGGGCCTCGGGCTCGCGGGCGCCTCCGCCGCGCTCGAGGCGAAGGCGGCGGGCTGCGAGGTCCTCGTCGTCGAGCGGTCCGGGGCGGGCGGGGGCGCGTCGGCGCTCTCGGGCGGCCTCATCTACATGGGGGGCGGCACGCCGGTCCAGAAAGCCGCGGGCTTCGAAGACAGTGAAGAGAACATGTTCAAGTTCATGCTGGCGGTCTCGAGCCCGGGCGCGGACGAGGAGAAGATCCGCGTCTTCTGCGAAGGCAGCGTCGAGCATTTTCACTGGTTCGAGAAGCAGGGCGTGCCCTTCAAGCGGAGCTTCTACGACGAGCCGGGCCTCGAATCGCGGACCGACGATTGCCTCGTCTACACCGCGGGCGAGGACTGCGCGCCCTGGAACACGATCGCGACGCCTGCTCCCCGCGGACACAAGGCGCAGGTCGTCCAGAAGGGCGGCGGCCTGTTGATGAAGGTCATGCTCGAGGCGGTGGCCCGCGAGAGCATCCCCGTGCGGACGGATACCCGCGGCGAGGCGCTCATCGTCGGCGACGACGGCGTCGTCGCCGGTCTCGTCGTCAAGAACGCCGGACAGGAGCAAGCCTTCCGGGCGCGCAAGGGCGTCGTCCTCGCAGCCGGCGGCTTCATCATGAACCACGCGATGTGCGAGCTCCACGCGCCGAAGCTCCACCGCGTCACCGACCGCAACGGCACCCCCGGCGACGACGGCACGGGCATCCGCCTCGGCCAGGCCGCCGGCGGCACCGCGATCCGAATGCACCTCGGCGAAGTCGCACTCCCCTACACGATTCCGAATACGCTCTCCCGCGGCGTCTACCTGAACGCCCGCGGCCAGCGCTTCATCAACGAGGACACCTATCAAGGCCACATCGGGATCGCCGGCCTCTACAAGGAGGAGGGCGAGCTCTATCTGCTGCTCGACGAAGCGACCTTCCGCCGCGGCCTCGTCGGTCTCCAGCCCGGGTGGGTCGCCGAGACCCTCGAGGAGATCGAGTCCGAAGCCGGCTTCCCGCCGGGATCCGTCGTCGCGACGATGGCGGAATACAACCGCCACGCCGCCGAGGGCCGAGATCCCGCCTTCGGAAAGCGCCCCGAGCGGATCGTGCCCCTCGTGAATCCGCCCTACGCCCTCGTCGATTGCCGCGTCTCGCAGGGCGCCATCTGGTCGGGCTTCACGATCGGGGGACTGCGCACGAGCGTCGACGGCGAGGTCCTCGACTTCGAGGGCCGCGGGATTCCGGGTCTCTACGCCGCCGGGCGGACGGCGGCGATCTTCAGTGGCCACGGCTATGTCGGCAGCGGGGCGTCGCTCGCGGACGCGAGCTTCTTCGGGCGCCGCGCCGGGCGCGCAGTCGCCCGTGTCCGATGATCCGACGAAAGGGAGAACCATGATCAAGCTCGTCTTCTGCTGTCGCCGAAAATCCGGCATGACCCGCGAGGCCTTCCAGGCCCGTTGGCTCGACGTCCACGGCCCCCTCGTGCGCAAGCTCCGCGCCGAGCTTCCGATGATGAAGCGCTATGTCCAGAGCCATACCCTCGCCGGCGCGGTCGGCGATGCCGTGAACGACGGTCTGCGAGCCTCGCGCGGCACGATGGAGCCCTACGACGGGATCACGGAGGTCTGGTTCGACAGCCTCGAGTCGATGGGCGCGGGATCGAGCGAGAAGGCGAGCGCCGCGGGCCAGCGGCTGCTCGAGGACGAGTCCGAGTTCATCGACTTCGCCCACTCGTCGGTCTTCGTGACCGAGGAGAAGGAGATCTTCTAGAAGCTCACGGCACGATGACGGCGCGCCCCGACAGCGTCCCCGCCGCGAGCCGCTCGAACGCCTTGGCCGAATCCGCGATGTCGAAGAACTCGACGTCGTTCCGGAGCAGACCCTGCTCTGCGAGATCGATCGCCGAGCGCGTGTCCTCGGCGGTTCCGCCGACGAACGAGCAGATCGAGGCCCCCTTGCCGGCGAGAGCGCCCATCAGGG
The DNA here is from genome assembly GCA_031390075.1 of Deltaproteobacteria bacterium. Classification (GTDB taxonomy): domain Bacteria; phylum Myxococcota_A; class UBA9160; order UBA9160; family UBA4427; genus UBA4427. The sequence goes on from JANMTD010000377.1 coordinate 5,580, forward strand.
GCGCCTCGAGCTTGCCTTCGCCCGCTCCGATCAACGCATAACGACCGAGCTTCGCGAGCGACGCGATGCTGGTCGCGATCGTCGCAGTCGTGCCGACGAAGTCGAGGACGGCGTCGGCGCCGCGGCCCTCCGTCTGCTTCAGCAGCTCGGCCGCGACGTTGTCGAGGCCGCCGTCGATGCACTCGTCGGCGCCGAGCTCGAGGGCCCGCGCGCGTTTATCGGGGGCGATGTCGGCGACGACGATTCGCGCCTTCGTCAGGATCTTCAGGTACTGGATCGCGAAGCTCCCGAGGCCGCCGGCGCCGATCACGAAAGCGGTGCGGCCGGGGCCGAGGCGATCGGTCACGCGCCGCACACCGTGGAACGAGGTCGATCCGGCGTCGGTGAGCGGGCCGGCGCGCCGGGGGTCGAGGCGTTCGAGAGGGAGGATCGGGCGCGCGTGCTCGACGATCATGTAGTCGGCGATGCCGCCGTTCATCCCGTAGCCGCGGCCGAGCTTGTTCAAGTCACAGGCGTTGTCGAAGCCGGCACCGCATTCGAGGCAACGGCCGCAGGAACGGGTCGAGACGACCGCGACGGGTTGGCCGGCCTCGAAGCCACCGACGCCTTCCCCGAGCGCGTCGATCCAGCCTCCGACTTCGTGGCCGAGGGTGAAGGGCATCTTCCAGCCGAGGAACTTCTCCAGCGCAGGGGGAAGGTGGGGCATGTGGAGATCGCTCTGGCAGACGCCGTTGCCCGCGACCTTGATGCGGATCTCGCCGGGCCGGGGCTCGGGCAGATCGATCTCGACGAGCTCGGGCGGCTCCTGCCATTTCAACATCCGGAATGCGCGCATCGTCTTCTGCATCGCTCGGGCTCCTCGGCTTCGCAGCCTCTCAGGCTACCCGTGTCCCGACTCCGCCGCACGCGGCACCGCTTGCGATCGCGAGGGGCAGGACACTAGCTTCACGGCCTTTCGATCAGATGGAACGCGACCGGTGGGCATGAGGGGAGGGCGGGTGTCATGAAGCGAAGCACGAGACGGCAGGGGACGTCGTTCTTCATGGCAGGCCTCTGCGCCGGTTGGGTGGCGATCTCGCCCGCGAGTCTTCGAGCCGCGGAAGAAATCCCGCAGCTCTTCTGGGGCGACCTCCATCTGCACACCTCGAACTCCCTCGACGCCAACCTCTTCAACAACTTCAGCCTCGGACCCGACGTCGCCTATCGCTTCGCCAAAGGCGAGTCGATCCGGATGCCGAACGGCCGGCGGGCGAAGCTCGACCGCCCGCTCGATTTCCTGATGGTCTCCGATCACGCCGAGTACCTGGGTGTGTTCTCGATGATCCGACGCCAGGATCCCCGCGTCGCCGGCTCGGAGACGGCGACGAAAGTGTCGCGCTTCATCGCCGAGAATCCGGTCTTCGGGCCCGAGCAGATCGGCAAGCTGACGGCGCTCTTGAACGGCGATCCCCTCGGCTCGGATCCCAAGCTCCGGCGCGCCGTCTGGGACGAGGTCGTCGACGTCGCGGAGCAGATGAACGAGCCCGGTCGGTTCACGGCCTTCGTCGGCTACGAATGGGGCTCGATGCCGGACGGCAACAACCTCCATCGCAACATCATCTTCCGCGACGGCCCCGACCGCACGAAGAAGATCCTGCCCTTCTCCGCGATCGACAGTGGCGAACCCGAGGCGCTCTGGAAATTCCTCGCGCGCTACGAGGACGACACCGAGGGAAAGGCCTTCGCGATTCCGCACAACTCGAACCTCTCGAACGGCCAGATGTTCGCCCTGAAGACCTCGGCCGGAAAGCCGATCGACGCGAGCTACGCGCGCATGCGCGCCCGCTTCGAGCCCGTCGTCGAGGTCACGCAGATCAAGGGCGACAGCGAGACCCATCCCTTCCTCTCCCCCGACGACGAGTTCGCCGACTACGAGCGCTGGGACAAGACCAACATCGCGGGTCTCGCGAGGACGCTCCCCGAGATGCACGTCGGCAGCTACGCGCGGGCCGCGCTCAAGAACGGCCTGATCCTCGAGCGGCTGATCGGCGTCAATCCGTACCGCTTCGGGATGATCGGCAGCACCGACGCCCACACGTCGCTGGCCACCGCCGACGAGGGCAACTACTGGGGCAAGACTTCGAACATGTTCCCCGGCAGCGATCGCATGAAGGGCGAGTTCATCCATTCCTCGGATCCCAGCGGCCAGAACACCATGAACTGGGAGCAGGCGGCGGCGGGCTATGCGGGGGTCTGGGCGACGGCGAACACGCGCGAGGCGATCTTCGACGCGCTCCGCCGGGGCGAGACCTATGCGACGACGGGGCCGCGGATCGCGGTGCTTTTTTTTGGGGGCTGGCGATTCGGCGACGTCGACGCGGGGGCGAGCAGCGTCGCGCGGGCGGGCTATGTGAAGGGTGTGCCGATGGGAAGTGATCTGCCCGCGCCGATCGGGGAGCAGAAGACGCCGAACTTCCTGCTCTCCGTCGCGAAGGACCCGGCGGGCGCGAACCTCGAGCGGATCCAGATCGTGAAGGGTTGGGTTGATGCGTCGGGGGCGGCGCACGAAAAGGTCATCGACGTGATGGTCGCGCCGGACCCGGTGAAGGGGCTGCGAGAGATGTCGTCGGTCTGGTCGGATTCCGATTTCGATCTCGCCGTTCCTGCTTTTTATTATGCCCGCGTGCTCGAGGTGGCGACGCCGCGCTGGAATGCGATCGACGCGACCCGCTACCGCAACAAGAAGGTCGAGCCGGGCGTGCGCGCGAAACAGCAGGAGCGCGCCTACACCTCGCCGATCTGGTACACGCCGCCGGCCTCTTCCGAAAAGAAGGCCGAAAAGAAGACCGAGGCGAAGTAGCCGCCGGCATTTGAATCGCGGGACCCGAGCTTCTAAGCTCGGGTTGTTTCACCGACATCCCTTCCGCCTTTATACGCAGCCGTCGCCAAGGAGCCGTCCGCCATGTCCCGAGGGAGCGCCGAGAATCGCGCCGCGTTCGAAGACGCCGCCATCCTGGCCGATGCGCAGGCGCGAACGGGTCTCGGCGATTTCGGCCCCGACTCCTTCCGCGAGCCCCTCGGCGTGCTCTTGAAGTCGCTCCGCGAGGAGGCGCCGCTGAACGAGCTCGGGCGCTTGGCGATGCGGACGCGGGTCGTCGAGAGCCTCGAGACGCGGCTCAAGATGCAGGAGTGGACCCGGCGTCATCCCGAGATCCTGAAAGAAGAGCTGGGTGCGCCGATCATCATCATGGGCCTGATGCGGACCGGCACGACGATGCTCCACCGCATCATCGCGAGCGACCCCCGCAACCACGCCGCGAACTGGTGGGAGGTCCGCTTCCCCGCGCCGCCCCTCGATATGGACTGGTCGAAGCCGGATCCGCGCATCTCGCTTGCCGAGGCGGAGGTCGCGGCGATCCTCGAAGCCGATCCGCGCCAGGCCTCGATCCATCCCTGGGATGCGCAGGCCCCCGACGAGGAGATCATGCTCCTCGAACATTCGTTCTTCTCCCACGTGCCCGAGGCCTTCGCGAATCTCCCGACCTATCGCGCCTGGATCACGCAGCAGGACTGGACGCCCGCCTACGTCTACCTGAAGAAGCAGCTCCAGTTCCTGCAGTGGCAGAAGCGCCAACGCGGCAACGTCCGCGAGCGCTGGATCCTGAAGACGCCGGGTCATCTCGGCTATATCGACACGCTCTTCAAGATCTTCCCCGGCGCCCGCGCCATCTTCAACCACCGCGATCCCGTCGAGACCGTGCCGTCGGCGGCCTCGATGAACTACGCGATGTGGGCGCTCTACGGCGATCCCTCCGAGGCGAAGATCGCGGCGGCGCAGTGGCAGGAGCGCCTCGCCTGGGGAACCTCGCGCTCGCTCGAATCGCGCAAGCGCTATGCGGCGGACCGCTTCGTCGACATCTGGTTCAAGGACGTGATGAAGGACCCGATCCCGCAGATCGAGCGCGCCTACGCGACCTTCGGGATCGAGATGACGCCGGCCGCGCGCGCGGGCATGCAGGCCTGGCGCGACAGGAATCCCCGCGACAAGCGCCCGCCCCACGAGTACGAGCTCTCCGAGTACGGGCTGACGCGCGAGGGCATCTGCGCGGCCTTTGCCGAGTACCGCAAGCAGTTCATCGAGTCGCGGAAGTAGTCTCGGCTCTCTCAGCGCGGGAGCGTGTAGCCCTCGGGCAGTTTTCCCTCGCGCACCACCTGCTCGCAGACCCGCTCGACGATCCGCCAGCCGTTCGCCGTCCGGATCAGCCGGTCGAGGTAGCGCCCCGACGGCGTGATCGTGTACTGCCCGCCCTCGTGATTATCGCGCCCGATCGCCGCGTGGAAATAACAAGAGGACGTCGCGCGGTCGCCGTCGAGGTCGATGATCAGGTTCGAGATCATGTGGAGATGCATGGGCCAGCTGTCGAGGGCGCGGTCGAGCCAGGCAAGCATCTCGCGATAGGGCCCCGACGGTCCGCCGGAGGGCCGGAAGTCGATCGTCGCCTCGAGGGCGAAGACCCGGGTCATCTTCGGCCAGACGCGCCGGTCGACGATGTCGGCGTAGCGGGCCATCAGCTCGCCGATCTCCAGGCGGTCGGCGAGCTGTTGCAGCAGGGATTCTTGCATGATTCAGGTCTCCTCGGTCTGGGGTAGCACGCGGGAGCGGAATCCGGCACGGCGACTGGCGGCGAGGGCGACGACGATGTCGACGCGGCGGAGCACGTCGTGGATCTCGGTGGCGAAGGCGAGGCGCGCCGCCCCACTGCCCGCGTCGCCCTCGACCAGCAGCTCGCGGTTCCTCGCCAGCCGGAGCGCCGTCTGGAAGAGCACCTTCGAGATCGAGTCGGCGGCGTGGATGCGTTTCTGGAGCTTGTACTGGCGGCCGACGCCGATGCAGAGCGCGAGGAAACGTTTCTCGTCGAAGGGCTGGGTCGGATCGAGACGGACGAGCTGGTCGGCGACGACGCGGTAGCTCTCGAGGAAGGGGCGCAGGGCGCGGTGGGCGCTGAAGGGGCGCGAGCGGCGCACGAGCTCTTCGGGGTCGAGCTCGCCGGTCGTGATCTTCTCTTCCCAGCGCTCCGCGGTGTGGGCCAGCTCCTGGCGGATCTCCTCCCGGAAGGCCTCCTTCTCGGGAAAGAAGAACTCGAATTTGAGCAGATCCCGGAGCCGCATCACCTCCGCCCAGAAACGCGGGATGACGGCGCTGCCCGCGCCCTCCGCCGCATGCAGGAGCGCGAGCTCCGCGATCGCGCGGTTGACGAAGAAGTGCACGATCGTGTTGCGGTAGTAGGCGGCCGTCAGCTGCTGGTCGTCGCCGATGCAGTAGACGGGCTCGATGCCCTCGTCGAAGCGGGTCACGACGTCGTTGTCGACCAGCGCGTCGAGGGTCGCCTCGACGCCGACGTCGGTCTCGAGGTGTTGGAAGTCGGCGGTCGTCGGGAGCCCGCGCCGCTTCACGGCCTCGAGCAGGCTCGCGAGACTCGCCCGCGTCTCGCGCACCGAGAGCGCCTCCCCCGTCGCCCCGAGCAGCGCCAGGGTTGCGAGGGAGGTCGGCGTGATCGGCGTGACGCGATTGATGCGGACCGAAACCTCGAAGGCGAGCTTCTCCAGGTCGAAGCGCGCCGTCGAGCGCAGCCCTTCGCTCGCTGCGGGCGCATCGCTCGCCTCGGCCGCGTTCGGATCGCCGAGCTGCTGGCGAAGGGACACGGGCTCGCCGAAGGCGAGGTAGATGCGGCCGTAGCGCCGGCGGAGCTGACGCACCAGGCGCACGAACCAGGCGAAGCTCTCGCGTTCCTTGTCGCCGCCCTTCTGCTCGGCGGCATAGCTCCCGACGTCCTGGATCTGGTCGTAGGCGATCGCGATCGGGACGAGCAGGACGTCCTCGCTCTTGCCCCGGCGATAGGCGTCGACGACGTTGGCGAGCAGCCCATAGCGAGGCGGCAGCAGCTTCCCCGAGCGCGAGCGGCCGCCCTCGATGTACCACTCGAGGGGGAAGCGCTTCTCGATCAGGTAGTCGATGTAATGGGCGAGGACATGCTTGTAGACCGCGTCCTCGCGGAAGGATCGGCGGATGAAGAAGACGCCGCTCCGGCGCACGAGCTGGCCCACCGGAAAGAAGTTCATGTTGATGCCGCCCGCGGTGTGGTTCGGCGGGAGACCGTGCTCGTGCAGCGCGTACTGCAGCACGAGGTGGTCGAGGTTCGATTTGTGGGTCGGCAGGAAGACGACGGGATGGAGCTCCTCGAGCCCCGCGATCCGCTTCATCATGCCTTCGTCGTAGACGAGCTTCTCGTCGTAGCCGCGGGTGTAGAGCCAGCGGATCGCGTGGTTCACGAGATCGATGACGAGGGGGCTGTGAGTCGCGGCCATCTCGCGCAGATCGCTCGCCGCCTCGGCGGTCAGGGCCGCGAGGGACTTTTGCGTCTGCGCGATCCGGCGCAGGCCGCCGCGAAAGCTCGGTCGGCCGAGGATCTCTTCGTGGACGAGGCGGGGCACCTTGTAGCGTGCACCGCGCAGGCGCCGCTCCGCGCGTTCGAGGGCGAGGGTCGCTTTCTGGCGCACGAACTCCGCGAAGCCGATCGTCTCGGTCTGGTCGAAGCCGCAGCTCGCGGCCCAGCGCGCGCGGAGATTCGAGGCGTAGGCGGGCTCACCGGCGACGACGAGACAGCGGTCGGGCTCGCGCCGGGACACGACCGCCTGGCGGAGCCAGTTCGGATCGCGGGGATCGCCGGTCAAGAGCAGGCCGAGGAAGCTGCCCTCGCGCGAGCCACCGCGAAGCGGTGCCAGCCAGACGATCCGGAGCGGCGCCATCAGCGGATCGCCCTCGGTCGCGAGCGCGGCTTCGAGGGCGGGCTCCGGTGTGCGCCGCTGGATTCCCAGCCGGGTCGGGCGTTGTCGCCGCGGGCAGGGGATCTGGACGACCTCGAAGGACTCGGGTCCGCTCGCGGTCGGTCGGGTGTCGGCGATCCATGCCTCGACGAGCCGGCGTTCGACGCGGCTTGCCGCTTCGACGAGAAAGACGATGCGCCGCCCGGGCGGGACCTCGGGCCATTCGGGGCCGGCGATTCGGGGCGGGGAGGAGTTGCCTCGCATCCGTTCATTCTACCCCTCACACGCCGCCCGGTTGCGCCCGGCCTTCGCTGGCCGATGCTGTCGCGACGATGACCCGAAAATCCTCCTGCTCGGCGGATGAGGCCGCTCGCCTCCTCCGACCTGTCGATCGCATCGCGATGCCGCTCGGTACGGGCCAGCCGCTGGCCTTCCTCGAGGCCCTCGGGCGGCGGACGGACTGGCAGGACCTGACGGTCTTCTGCGCGCTGTTGACCGGTCTCTTCCCGCTCTTCGCGCAGAAGGGCGTCCATCTGCGCTCGGGCTTCTTCGGCCCGGCCGAGCGCGCGCTGCGCGCCGCGGGTCACGACGTCGCGTTCGTGCCCGGCGATTTCCGCCGCTTCGCGAAGATTGCCCGCCAGCTCGACGCGCGGATCGTCGCCACCGCGGCGGCGCCCCCCGACCGACACGGCCGCGTGTCCCTCTCGCTGCATGCCGGCGCCTCGCTCGACGAGATCCGCGCCGCGAGCCGCGATCCCGAGCGGCTGCTCGTCGTCGAGACGAGCCCCTTCTTCCCGCGCACGCTGGGGCTCCCGCCCGAGCATCCCCATTCGATCGCCCTCGACGAGATCGACGTCTGGATCGAGAGCGAGGCGAAGCCCGCCGAGCTCCCCGACCTGCCGCCGGGACCCGAGGAGGTCGAGATCGCGAAGCACGTCATGCGCTTCGTCGAGCCGACGGCGACCCTTCAGGTCGGGATCGGCGGCATCCCCAACGCCGTCGTCGAGCTGCTCGCCCAGTCTGGGAGCGGCGCCTACGGGGTCCACAGCGAGATGTTCACGACGGGCCTGATGCGACTCCATCAGGCGGGCCGCGTCCGCAACGCGAAGGGCACTTTCGACGGCCACTCGATCGCGACCTTCGCGATGGGCTCGCGCGCCCTCTACGACTGGCTCGACGGAAACGAAGCGGTGCGATTCCTGCCCGTCGACGTCGTGAACGATCCCGCCGTGATCGCCAAGAACCACGCCATGGTCTCGCTCAACGGTGCCCTGGCGGTCGACCTCTTCGGGCAGCTCGTCGCGGATTCGATCGACGGCCGGCAGTTCTCGGGGATCGGGGGCCACGAAGATTTCCTGGCCGGCATCGGCGTCAGTGCGGCGGGCCGCTCCCTCGTCTGCCTGCCCGCGACCTACCGCGCCGCCGGTGCGCGCCGCTCGCGCATCGTCCCGCGACTCGCCCCCGGCGCCGTCGTCACGAGCCCGCGCCATCAGGTCGACGTCGTCGTGACCGAGTTCGGCGCGGCGGAGCTCTTCGGCTGCACGGTTGGCGAACGGGCCCGCGCCCTCGCCGAGATCGCCCATCCCGACGACCGCGACGCACTTCGGTCCGCAGCGCGGGAGATCGACCAGCTCGGCGTCTCGCCGCCGGCGGGAGAGCCGCCGCCGCCGGCGGCCGGCGCCGCGTGACGCCCTGGGCGCATCTCAAGAGCGCGACCTCACTCGCGGTGATCACGCTGAATCTCGCCTTCTGGATCGCGCTCGCGCTGCCGACGAGCGTGCTTCGCCTGCTCGTGCCGCCGCTCGCGCCGGCGGCGCGCCGCGCCCTCGATGCGATCTACCGCGCGGCCGTGCGGGTCGACGATTTCTGGCTCCGGCGCGTGCTCGGCATTCGCTGGCGACTCCCGGCGCTCGACCTCGATCCGCGCCGGACCTATCTCGTGCTTTCGAATCACGTCTCCTGGGCCGACATCTTCCTGCTCCAGAGTCTTTTCATCTCCCACGGTCTGGTCGTGAAGTTCCTGACCAAGCGCGAGCTGCTCGCACTCCCCATCGTCGGACTCATCCTCTGGGCCTTCGAGTTTCCGCTCCTGCGGCGGACCAGCCGCGACGGCCGCGACGACGACGAACGCAAGCGTCTCGATTTCGAGGCCTTGCGCGACGCGTGCCGAAGCGCGCGGGAGAATCCGGTCGCGCTGGTCTGCTTCGCCGAGGGAACCCGGGCGACTGCGGCCCGGCGCGCGAGTCGCGGGAGTCCCCATCGCCACCTGCTGCCGCCCCGGGTCGGCGGCTTCGGCGCCCTGTGCGACGGGCTAGGCGAAGCCCTCGCGGGCGTCGTCGACTGCACCCTCGTCTATCCACCCGAGCAGAGCTTCTGGGAGTTTCTCTCGGGCGGGATGCGCGAGCCCGAGGTCCATGCGGAGCGGATCGCCCCCGGCGAGATCCCCGCCGCGCGCGACGATCGGGCGCGTTGGCTTTCGGCGCGCTGGCTGATCAAGGACGAGCGCATCGCCGGGATCCTCCAGCCGTCGAGTGAGCGGTCGCGGGGACGGGCGTGAGTCGGCGCGATTCGTGGCCTGCGCGGCGGTCAAGCCTGCGCGGGCAGGCCTTCGGCGATACGATCGCGGCGGCGGCCGGTGCAGGCCCGTCGAGGATCGCCGGTTGAGGATCAGCTGTTGAGAATCGTCCGTTGAGAATCATCGGTTGTCACGAGTGCGATGCGATGGTCGTGGAGCCCTTCGTTCCGGATGGGGGCGCGGCCTACTGTGATCGGTGCGGGGGGCTGCTGTTTCGGCGCCATTCCCGGACGATCGAGATCTGCTTCGCGCTGGTCGTCGCTGCGGCGATCCTCTTCGTCGTGGCCAACGTGTACCCGTTCCTCGCCTTCCAGATGCAGGGACAGACGACCCAGACGACGCTCAGCTCCGGGACCCGGGCCCTGCTCGACCAGGGCGAGAACGCCGTCGCGGCCCTGGTCTTCCTGACGACGATCGCCTCGCCCGCCTGCGAGATCGGGCTGCTTCTCTATGTGCTCGCGCCCGTCCATCTCGGATTCCGCCTGCCGGGTATGGCGCTCGCGTTCCGGTTCGTCGAGCAGTTCCGGCCCTGGAGCATGATGGAGGTCTTCCTGATCGGGATCCTCGTCGCGGGGGTCAAGCTGGCGGATCTGGCCCAGATCGTGCCGGGGATCGCGCTCTACGCCTTCGGGCTCCTGATCCCGATCCTGGCGGCGGCCTCGAATTTTCTCGACTCCGAGCTCGTCTGGCGCAGGATCGAGGGCGGGGCCTGATGCGGAACGCGCGCCTGATCGACGGTCCGTATGCGCAGTGCCACGTGTGCCGGCTCGTGATGAAGGCACCGCCTGGGCATCTGGACGACACGCTGGATTGCCCGCGCTGCGGCGCGGCCGTGCATCGCCGCAAGCCCGATAGTCTCTCCCGCACGACGGCCCTCCTGGTCGCCGCCGTGATCTGTTATTTCCCGGCGAACCTCTACCCGATCATGCAGGCGACGACCCTCGGCCGGGCGCAGGAGGACACGATCCTGACCGGCGTCATCTACCTGTTCAAGAACGGGATGTGGCCGCTCGGTTCGATCGTCTTCATCGCGAGCGTAGTGGTCCCGATCGCCAAGATCGTGAGCCTCGCGGGACTCGTCGCGTCGGTGAAGAAGAAGAGCCGCTGGCGGGCCCGGGATCGGGCGGCGACCTACCGCATCGTCGAGCTCGTCGGCCGCTGGTCGATGGTCGACGTCTACGTCGTCACGATCCTGATCGCGCTGGTGCACCTCGGGACGCTGGCGAACGTCGAGGTCCGATTCGGGGCGGTCTTCTTCGCGGCGGTCGTCGTGCTGACGATCCTCGCCGCCGAAAGCTTCGACCCGCGGCTCATCTGGGATGCGCTCGAGGAGGAAAATGGACGAGAATCGCCGGCGCACTGACGACACGGATGACGGAGACGGCGTCACCGTCGTCCACAACGCGATGGTCCCCGATGCCCTGGTACGGGCGAGGGCGCTGCCGTCGATCGTCTGGCTGATTCCGCTGGTCGCCGCCTTCGTCGGGCTCTACCTCGCCTACTGGGCGTGGACGCAGACGGGCCCGACGATCACGATCCGCTTCGAGAGCGCGGAGGGCCTCGAGGCGGGGCGTACCGTCTTGAAGTACAAGGAGGTGAAGGTCGGGCAGGTCGACGCCGTATCCCTCGACGAGGACCTCTCCGGGGTCATCGTGACGGCGAGCGTCGTCAGTGACCTCGCCGAATACCTGACGGATCAGACCCGCTTCTGGGTCGTGCGCGCGCAGGTCTCGGCCGGTGGTGTGACGGGGCTCGACACGGTTTTCTCGGGCGCCTACATCGGCGTCGATCCCTCGAGCGAAGGGGCGAGCGCCAGCGAGTTCGATGGTCTCGAGAAGGCCCCCGTCGTGACCTCGGACAAGCCGGGCAAGTACTTCCGCCTGCGCGCAGAGGAGCTCGGGAGCATCGAGGTCGGTTCGCCGATCTACTTCCGCTGGCTGCAGGTCGGCCGAGTCGCCGGCTACGAGCTCTCGACCTCGGGCGATTCCGTCGAAGTCCAGGTTTTCGTCGAGTCGCCCCACGACGCGCGCATCCGCTCGACGACGCGCTTCTGGAACGCCTCGGGCCTCGATGCCACCTTGCGCGCCGACGGCCTCGAGATCGATACGCCCTCCCTCGCTTCGCTCCTTTTGGGCGGCGTGGCGTTCGAGACGCCGGCGACTGTGAACGTCGCGGGCGACGTGCCTGCGGACATGGTCTTCGAGCTCTATCCCAACAAACAGGCGACGAAGCGGCCGCGCTCGAAGGGCAGGTCGCGCTATCTCGTCTATTTCGACGAATCGGTCGCGGGCCTGGGTGCCGGATCGCCGGTCGAGTTCCGGGGGATCGCGATCGGCGAGGTCATGGATGTCGATCTCGCGCTGGATCCGAAGTCGGGCGAGATCCGGATCCCGGTCGTGATCGAGATCGAGCCCGAACGGCTCGGCCTCGTGAAGGGTGAGGACGAGCTCGCCTACCTGTCGACCCAGGTCGAGCGAGGACTGCGCGCGCGGCTCGCGACGAAGAATCTCCTGACCGGGCAGCGCGCGGTCGACTTCGACTTCCTGGACCGCGCGCCGAAGGCGCAGATCCGGAATTCGAAGCCGTATCCCGTGCTGCCAACTTCGAGCGGCGGACTCGACGCGATCACGGAGCGCGTCGCGCGCATCGTCGAGAAGGTCGATCGTGTGCCGATCGAATCGATCGGCCGGAACCTCGACGAGAGCCTCGCTCGCCTCTCGCAGGTCCTCGACGAGCTCCAACAGCTCGCGGGCACGGCGAATCGCGACGTCCTCCCCGGCATCACGTCCACCCTCAACAAGCTCGAGACGACGCTCGATTCCGCGGACAGCCTGATCGCGCCGGACTCGG
>JANMTD010000442.1:0-17969 GCA_031390075.1 Deltaproteobacteria bacterium
TCCGAGCAGATGACGGTGGTGCTGCCGAGCGTCTCGACGGCGGGCAGCTTGCGGATGATCGCGTGCCGCCGGACCATGCGCCCCACGCCGACGGCCAGCGTGATGGTCACGACCGCCGGCAACCCTTCCGGGATGGCGCCGACCGCCAGCGCGATCGCCGCCATGAACATCTCCTGCCACGGTTTGCCGCGCAAGATGCCGGCGACGAAAATCAACGCCGCCAGCGCGAGGATGACATGGAGCAGCAGCCGGCTGAACTGCGCGATCTTGCGCGTGAGCGGCGTCTGCAAATCCTCCACGAGATTCATCATCCCAGCGATGCGGCCCATCTCGGTTTGGTCGCCGGTGGCAAAGACGACGCCCTCGCTCTGGCCCGACGTGACCAGCGTTCCGGCGAAAGCGAGATTCGTGCGGTCGGCCAGGATCGTGTCCGCGGGCAGCGGCTCGGTTTGTTTTTCGGCGGCAAGCGATTCTCCGGTCAGCGCCGCCTCCTCGATGTGCAAGTTGCGCTGCAGGAGCAGGCGCAGATCGGCCGGCACGCGGTCGCCGGATTGCAGCAGCACCACGTCGCCCGGCACGAGCTGCGCGGAGGGAATCCGCAGCTTCTCCCCGCCGCGACGCACCGTGGCCTCGGTGAGGACCATTTGCGCCAGCGCTTCGATCGCCGTCTCCGCCTTCGCTTCCTGCAGATAGCCGACGACGGCATTGATGAAGGCGACGCTGAAGATGACCGCCGCATCCACCCATTCGCCCATTGCCGCGGCGATGCCGGTCGAGGCGAGCAGGATGTAGATGAGCGGCTGATGGAACTGCAAAAGAAAGCGCATCCATTCGCTGAGCCGCTTCTGCACGGTCATCTGATTCGGACCAAACTGCCGCCGCCGCGCCTCGACTTCGCCCGCCGCCAATCCCGTGGCCGGATCGCTCTCCAGTATCCCAGCGGCTTGGTTCGACGGCAGTTCGTGCCAGTTGATTTGGGTGAGTTCTTTCACGCGCAGTTCCTCCGCCGGCGGCCATACGACCAAAGACCATAGGAAATAGAGGTGATGGCAGTGAGGCCACCGGAGATGAAAAGCGCGGAGTAGCCGTCAAGGCCGGCGTCATCCAATTCACCCAGACGCTGGCCCTCGAGCTCGCACCGCACCGCATCCGGGTCCATTGCGTGGGGCCGACGGCGATGTGCGACGGGGGAGTCAGCTGTACGAGTCAGAGGCCTTCGATGACCCCGGGCTTCGCATCGAGGCGGCGCTTCGTTATCGTGCACCCCGCAGTAGGATGTCGATCAGCGAAGTCCACCAGGCATGCGCTCGACGGTGCGGACGGCGCGAAGGAGGTTCCGGGATTGTCTATTTCGACCCGTCGCTCCAGGCAAGGCGCCTTTCTGGTGCTCGCACTGACCCCCCTGTGGGTCGCGTGTCGGGATGCGCGCGACGCACCGACGGGACAGGCGCTCTACCTCCAGCACTGCGCCTCGTGTCACGGCGAGTCGGGAGACGGAAGAGGCCCGCTGGCCGAGTCGCTCAAACAAGCGCCGTCGGACCTTCGACGGATCGCAGAACGCAATGGTGGGGAATTCGACGAGTCCGACGTCATGCGCTTCATCGACGGAAGACGGACCGTTGCAGAACACGGGCCCAGGGAAATGCCCGTCTGGGGAGCGGTCTTCGAGGAGAAGAATCGACCGGAGAGTTATCCGGCCTACACGTCGCTCCTCCACTCACGTGCGCTCACCGATTACCTCCGTTCCATCCAACAATGATGCATGTCCGGATGACCTGAATCGGGCAGGCCCGTCTCCGATCACGACTGCTCTCGAGAAATCGCGCTCTTGGATGCTTCGATTTGGGCCCGACGCCGCCGTGAGACCTTCGGGAAGAGCCTGGGATTTGCCTCGACGAAGCGTTGGATGACCCTCGAAATCAGGGAGTCCGCGCCTCGCTTGACCGAGCGATACCCGAACGCGACGGCGATCGATGCTCCGATCGTGCCGACGATGAGATCCTCCATCGTGTCCACCAGGCCAGTGGAATCGCTGGATGTCGGCTTCTGCATCGTCGTACCAAAAGCCCGATCCGCCCCGAATTCGAAGATCTACCAGGCCGTGCCGGCCGTCACCGCGAAACAGAAAGCGAAGAACGCCAGGAAGCGGGGACGCATGCTGAGCTCGACGCGAGGCGTCGCATTCAGGATGTAGACGAGGAGGAATCCGAGCACCCCCAACAGCCCGCCGGAGGTCGCATGCAGCAGGATGTCCCACCACCAGAATCGACCGTAGTAGTCTCGGGTCTCCCCGAGGAATACGGAGGCGAACACGAACCCGATCGTCATGAGCTCGAGCTCGGGCGGAACGAAAAGATCGAGACCGCGCGCAAGCATGTTCGGCAGGAACGTGACGATCAGGATGAAGAGAACGAGAGTCGCATTCATCCACAGCGCCTCGTGGATCTCGATCGCGAGTCCTAGCGCGAGGACGGATTGCAATCCGATCTTGATGCGTCGATGGAACAAGGGCGTCCGACTCCGGGGGCACCGCGGTCATGATGCCCATCCACAGGTAACCCATCACGCCGTACAAGGGCCAGCGAAGCGCCGGGCTCGTCGCTTTCGTACTCGGGAAGCGCATAAAGGCCTCGCGCGCGACGCACGAGCCGCTCGCGCACCGCAGCCCCGGCGCCTCCCGAACCATCGGGCGGTCGATGACACCCGGATGGATCGAGTTGACGCGGTTTCCGAGCGGCCAGAGCTCGAGGGGCGCCGAGCGCGTCATCCCCGTCACCGCAAACTTGCTCGCCGAATAGCTCGTCCTATTCGTGACGCCGACGAGCCACTCGAGCGACGAGATATTCACGATCGAGCCGCCGCCGGACTTCTGCATCGCCGGCTTCGCCACACGCATGCCCAGGAAGACACCGTGGAGATTGATGTCGATGACGCGGCGGTGTTCCTCGAGCGGGATCTCGTCGAGGGGGTGGTAGAAAGCGCGGTCGCCGAGCTCCGCGGCGAGGGCGCGGCCTTCCGCGTCGAGCACGTCGGTGATCACGACGCGGGCGGCTCCGGTGATCAGCGCGAGCTTGCCTTCGGGGCGCTCGCGCATGGGGATCCTCGCGCAAAGGGGGTGGGGAAGCGCCTCAGTACGGCGTTCCGTCTCGGTGAACGAAACGTCTCTGGCCGTTGATCTCGCCCATCTTCAAGTCCACGTCGGGCCACTCGGGCGCGTCGCCCGGCGTACGATCGCCGATCTCGAGATAGACCACGTCCTCGTTCGACTCGTTTTGAAGAGGGTGCGCGTCGCGCTCCCCCGCCCGAAAGCCCGCGCACATGCCCGGCGTGAGAATCGTCGGGCCCGCATCGGTCACGAGGGTCGCCGCGCCCTCGAGGATGTAGACGAACTCGTCCTGCTTCGTGTGGGTGTGGCGCAAGGCGGACATGTCGCCCGGCGACAGCCGCGTCAGGTTCACGCCGAAGTTCTTGAGCCCGAAGGTGTCGCCGAGCTGGCGCTTCTCGCGGCCTCGCATCATCGAGAAAAAAGGCTCGGGATAGATGCTGAGGTTCGCTCGCGGAGCGACAGACGATGCGACGACGGAGATGGGGACGGGTTTTTCAGACATGATGACCTCTGCGAATCGCTTGATGGAAGGTCCTGAAGCCCGTTCGACCCGGCCTCATGCAATCACGTCGATCCGCTCTTGCACCCTGCATAGAGCTTCGGCTTGTCGATCGAAAGTGCTACTCGCACATCGGCGAAGCCCGCGCCCAAGAGGGCATCCAGCTGTTCCTGCGCCGTCATGTACAGCAGCATGCTCTTTTGGGAATCGTCCAGCGGGATGGGGTCGCAGATCAGGATGAGATCGGGCGCGCTCATCGATTCGTGTACTCGACGGTACAACGAGGGAACGTGTCGCTTGTGACGAACTTCATGAATCGCCTGCATCGAGACGACGCAGTCGAATGACCCGGCGACGCGACTCGCTCGAGGACCCGCTCGGCCAGGAAGCCGGGCGCCCGATGGCAGGTCGGCAATCTGCTCCGAAATGGCATCACGGAACTGCGTGCGCTACGGCCACTTGCGATCGGCGGCCTCGGCCCATGCTTTCAGCTCGGCAACGCTATGCCAATCCTCGCCGTAGGAGACATCCTGCTCCGTGTCCGCAGTCCGCGTCACCATGACACTCACCCCCCCTTAAATCCCGAGCGGATGTTTTCCCTGCCCGATCGCCCAAGCCGGCCCCGCCGGCCACGCATTCCGCGTCCTCCTCCTCGGGTGCTCCGGATCATGAATCTTGCAAAGTCTCTCGTACTCGCTCCGTACCCGCATCATCCCCATCCACGAGTAGTAGTCCTCCTGATACGACCAGAGCCCGTCCCCCGCATAGACCTGGATCGTGACCCCAAAGAAATCGAGCGGCGCCCCGCCCGGCTCGGGGTTGTCGAAGCGGTTGATCATGCCGTTGCTGACGGTGTTGCCCTCGATCGTGTGCCAGTCGTAGATCGTGTACAGGGCGGGCATCTCGGTCAGCATCACGCGCTCGAGGTACGCGCGGATCTCGCCGCGGCCGTGCTTCACGCCCTCGGTCACGCGGTCGATCAGGATCGCGTCGGGCGTGTAGAGGTCCGAGAACTCCGCCCAGCGCTCACCGGCGCCGCCGAGGCGCCAGTAGTGCTGAAAGGCCTGCTCGATCTCCTGCTGCGGAAAGGCCCTGGTCGAATCGATGGGGCTGACGGCGGATTTCACGGGTCGGTCCTCCTGGCACGCTAGGTAATGAACCGCGCTGCGACGTGCTCGAGCGTCTCGGCGTATCGATCGGGCGAAAGCGGATGGCTCGTCCCCGGCCCTTCGCGCACGGTGCGCGCCGTCGTCACGGTGCCCACGGCGAGGATCACCCGCGTCGCCCCGGCCTCGAACAGGCTCGCCACGAACTCAGTCGGCGTCGTCTCATCGACCGCCGCCATCGCCGTCACGTCCATCGCGTGCGGATCGCGTCCTGCCTCTTCGCAGAGACCGTGCAAGCGCTTCACGTCCCGGGCCAGCACCTCCGGATCCGTCGCGATCGGAATCCAGCCATCGGCCCAGCGCGCCGCCATCTTCATGCCCCGCACGCCGTGGACGCCGCACAACACGGGGATCGGCTGCTGGACCGGCCGGTAGCGCGAAAAGAGCGGCGGGAAGTCGACGTGCTTGCCGTGGTATTCCGGCACGTCCTCGGTCCAGATGCGCCGCATCGCCGCGACGATCTCCTCCATGCGCTCGAAGCGCGACGCGAACCCGACGCCGAAGAGCTCCATCTCCTCGACCAGCCAGCCCGCGCCTGCGCCCACGATGAGACGCCCGCGCGATTGGCGATCCAGGGTCGCGAGGATCTTCGCGAGCAGCAGCGGATGGCGGAGCGTGACGAGCCCGACCGCGGTGCCGAAGCGGATCTTCGACGTCGCGCCGGCGGCCTGCGCGAGCGTCATCCAGGGATCGGCGAGATTCGTGTAGAAATACGGGAGATGACCATCGACCAGCTGGACGTAGTCGCGGTCGATGCGCACCGGCACGGCGGGATGCTCGCCGACCCAGATCGACTCGAAGCCCAGCGCCTCGGCCTTGCGCGCGTAGTCGGAGGGGAGCACGTCGTCGGGACCGGTCGGACAGAGCACGCCGACCGGCCGCGCGGTCACAGCCCGGCGCTCCCCGGCGCCATCACCTCGCGGGCCGTCTCCGCCCGCGCGCCGACCAGCGCCTTCACACCCTCCTCGATGCCGTCGACCGTGAGCGGATACATCGGGAAAAGCGACGAGATCGTGCGGCACGTCCCCGACATCGCCCACTGCTGCACGTCGTCGGGATTGAGCCAGACACTGCGGTCGAAATGGCGCTCGAGGCGATCGAGCCAGACGAGCCCCGACGTCTCCGTCTCGAGACGCGGGTTGATGTTGCCTCGCGCCGAGCTCAACTCGGAGGGATGCATCGCCGCATCGCCGACGATCATGAGCTTCCAGCGCTCACCGTAGGTCCTGAGCAGATCGGAGGTCATCATCGACTGCTTGCGCATCAGCTGGGCCGTCTCGAAGACACGCTCGTAGACGCAGTTGTGAAAATAGTAGGCCTTGAAATCCCGCAGCCCCCGCTCTTCGTGGAGCGCCGACAACAGGCGACTCATCGGCTCGAAGTACGGATCCATCGTCCCGCCGACGTCCATCAACAGCAGTAGCCGCACATCGTTCTTCCGCTTCGGCCGGAAGACGAGCTCGATCTCCCCCGCCTCGCGGCAGGTCTTGTCGATCGTCTCGTCGATGTCGAGCTCGATCGGACCGTCGCTGCGGGTCAGCTGGCGCAGCCGCCGGAGCGCGAGCTTCACGTTGCGCACGTCGAGGGTCACGTCGGTGCGGTAGTCCGCGAACGAACGCTCCTCCATCACCTTCATCGCCATGCCGCCGCCGCCCGGGCCCCCGACGCGCAGACCGGTCGGATGATGGCCACCGTGGCCGAAGGGCGAGCGGCCGCCGGTGCCGACCCAGCGCGAGCCGCCGTCGTGGCGTTCGGTCTGCTCGGCCATCGTCGCCTGGAAGCGGCGCATCAGCTCGTCGATGTCGAGGTGTTCGAGCGCCCGGCGGAGCTCTTCGGTCAGCTCCTCCATCGGGTGCGGATCGGCGAGCCATTCGAGCAGCTCGGGGGGCAGCTCGATGGCGCCCTCGATGCCCTCGAAATAACGCGCGAAGACGAGGTCGAAGGTGTCGAAATCGGCCTCGCTCTTGACGAGGCAGGCCCGGGCGACGTGGTAGAAGCCCTTGATGTTCGAGTCGTGGAGCCCCTTCTCGAGGCAGGTCAGGAGCATGCGCCATTCCTGGAGCGTGACCTTGAGCCCGGCTTCCCTGAGCGCATAGAAGAAATCGAGGAAGACCATCGCAGGCTCCGGATCCGAAAGGCTCGACCTAGCGCCGCAGGCCCCCGAGCTCGGAGAAGGCCTTCGGAGTCTTGCCGCCGCGCGCGACGTAGCTCTCGATCGCGCGGGTGTCTTGCTCGTTCTTGAGCAGCGCTCCCATGAAGGGGACCTCGGCCTCGAGGCGTGAGGGCGGGATCCCGGCGCGCACCAGCGCCGTGATCCAGTCGATCAGCTCCGACGTCGACGGGCGCTTGCGGAGCTCCTTCTGGTCACGGAGCCAATAGAACTTGAGCAGCACCTGCTCGAGCAGCGTCTGCTCGACGTTCGGATGGTGGACGGCCACGATCTCGCGCATCTGCGCGACGTCGGGGAAGTCTATGAAATGAAAGACGCAGCGGCGCAGGAAGGCGTCGGGCAATTCCTTCTCGTTGTTCGACGTGATGATCACCATCGGCCGCTCGCGGGCCATGACCTCGTCCCCGGTCTCGAGGACCGTGAAGCGCATCTCGTCGATCTCGCGCAGGATGTCGTTCGGGAATTCGAGGTCGGCCTTGTCGATCTCGTCGATCAGCAGGACCTGGCGGCTCTTCGCCGTGAAGACGCGCCCGAGCGGCCCGAGGCGGATGTAGCTCCGGATGTCGCGGACGTTGCCGTCGCCGAAGCGCGCGTCGTTCAAGCGCTGGACCGTGTCGTAGAGGTAGAGGCCGTCTTCGGCCTTCGAGGTCGACTTGATATGCCAGCTGTCGAGGGGAAGGCCGAGGCCTTCCGCGACATGGCGGGCGAGCAGCGTCTTGCCCGTCCCGGGCTCGCCCTTCACGAGCAGCGGCCGCTCGAGGGTCAGGGCGCAGTTCACGGCGTCGACGAGGGCCGGCGACGCGATGTAGTCGGTCGTGCCGGCAAAGCGCTTGAACAGGGGCGTGTTCGAGGTGGAGGGAGCCGTCGGCGATCCGTTCGGGTGCGTAGACATGGCTCGACCTACGAGCGGCCGTGGACGAGCAGCTTCTTCTCACTGCCGAACAACACCACGATCTTGTCCCTGCCCGTCAGCTCCTGGACGACGCCCTCGCCGAGCTTCGTGTGCGCGATGCGATCACCGGGGGTGTAGGCGTCCCGGATCGAATAGCCCCGCATCGGTCGATCGAGATCCGCTTCGACGATCAGCGAGGCCGGATCCGTTTTCTTGCTGGTTTTGGGCTTCGCCTTGAGCTTCCCGGCGCTGCCTTCCCACGCTTTCACGAAGGAAATCGGCCCGGAGAGAACCGGCCCCTCGTCGTCGTAGCTCCAGCCGGGCACGCCCTGGGTCGTGAGCCCGACGAAGAAGATCTCGCTGCCGATCGACTCCGCCGCTTCGCGCGAGATCCGCTCGAGCTCGCGGATCCAGGCCGCGCCCTTCTGCGCTTCGCGCTTGCGGCAGAGCTCCCAATAACGCGGGCTCGCGGCGACGATGATGGCCGGAGCCTCGTCGCCCGTCGTTTTTCCGGTCGCCTTCGCGATCTCGTCGCGCAGGGCGAGGCGGTTCGCGTCGAAGGAGGCGGCGTGCAGGACACCCTGCAGCAGAAGGCGCAACGGAGTGTCGTTCGCGCCGCTTCGATTCGAATCGGCGTCGATGAACTTCAGCACGACGACCGCAGGCCGATCCTCGCCGAGCACGGCCAGCAACGGGATGTCCTCGATCCCGGCGTTGGGATCCGCGTCGCCCTTCTCCGGCTCGGCGGCGGCGGTACGGATCGGGATATTGTGGTCGGCGATCGTGACCGTCTCACCGGTCGGCAGCTCGAGCACCCGATTCGGCGCCGCGACATTGCCCGCGACGACTGCCCGGGCGATCGCCTCGGCGAGGTGGCGCTCGTCGCGGCCGTGCTGGCGTGCCTTGGCTCGTCGGCCGGCGCGCACACCGAGGTAGGCGAGGCCCTCCTCCGAGCGCTTCGGGGCGGCCGCGACCTCCTTCTGGTAGTCGGCCTCGAGGGACGCCCCGGTGATCCGCTCGGCCGCCGCGCGAAAGCCCTTGGCCTGTTTCACGTCGTGGTCCTGGACGAGGGCGAGGATCGGATGAGAGCTCACTAGCGGGGCACTCCTGTGCACAGAGCGCGCGAAACGGTCCGCGCGGATCTTCGAAGGGCACCGATTGGCCGGGAATCCGGCCAGAAAGCCCTCCGAACGAAGTCGAGGCCCCGTCGTCTGGCGTGGGGCCTCTCGGGCACGTTAACACCGGTCCCCGGAGATTTCCTGGTAATAGGAGTTGGACCCGCGGGAAAGGCAAACTCGGGCCGGGCCGTCGTCAGCGGCCGGAGCGCCGAACGCGGAGCTCGCCGGCCTCGAGCTCGAGGACGAGCTCGCGCGCCTTCTGCTCTCGGCGGAAGAGGGTCGCGTCCAGGGCGGCCTGGTGCTCGATGGCACTCGCCGACTCGCTCGGACCCGGGGCCCAGCCCCCGGCCGGCGCGGTCTCGTCGGCGTCTTTTCGTGCAGCCTGTGACATCCGACTTCAATCTCCTGCCGATCGGGGCCCGTCGATCGGGCGGGGCGCCCGACCCGTCTGGCCTCCGGCTTATCGCGACTCGCTGCGTGAGTCTTGAAATGATTTCGCGCAGGCCCGATGCATTCCTGCGCTCGAGGCGCGCGCGCGATGCGGCGGCGGGCCCGCGCGCGCCGGCCCCGATGTTCAAACTGAAATCGCAGTGCTCCGATTCGCGCGTCACCACAACTCGACAGCGCGCGGCCCACGCCCGAGACTGGAGCCCGTGAAGACCCGTTTCCTCCCCTCCACCCGAATCGCGGCGCTTTCCGCCCTGCTCGCGCTGCTCGCGCTTTCGCCCGGCTGTGGCGCCCTGCTGCTCGTGGGGGGTGCGGGCACGAGCGCGATCGCGTTCGCGACCGGGGAGCTGCGCGCGACGGAGCCGACCCCACTGGCCGAGCTCGACGCCGCCTGTGCCAGCGCCGTCGACGTCCTCGGCTACGACGAGGTCGAGACCGAGCGGGACAAGGACCGGATCCGCTGGCGCGCCCGCACCGCCGCTGGGGACCCGGTCGACATCCGCCTGCTCGCCAAGAAACGGGACTCGACCGAGCTGCGGATCCGGATCGGCGTGTTCGGCGACGAGGCCAAATCGCGGCTCGTCCTCGAGCAGATCCATCAGGCGCTAGGACAAGAGGCGCTCTGAGACGGCCTGCGACCCGGAGCGTGTGCTAACGGTCTCAGCCGATTCAGCCCCGAATCGATGCGAGCGTGCCCCCCAGCGCGGTCGCGAGCGCGGCGATGCGAATCGCCGCCCGAACGTCCGTCGAGGCAGCGTCTTGTCCGGATCCGATCTAGTCGACCTCGCGCGACCGAGCGATGTGTTCGCGCGCCGCCACCTCGGCCCGCGCACCGGTCAGATTCCCGAGATGCTCCGGGCGATCGGACTCGAGCGCCTCGAGGATCTCGCCGACGCCGTAGTCCCCGCTTCGATCCGCTCGAAGGAGCCCCTCGTGCTCGAGGGCCTGCCGAAGGAGCCCATGGGCGAGCACCAGCTCCTCGCCATGCTGCGCGAGATCGCCTCCGAGAACAGCGTCCACCGGAGCTACCTCGGCCAGGGCTACCACGACGTGATCGTGCCCGGCGTGATCCAGCGAAACATCCTCGAGGGCCCGGGCTGGTACACGCAGTACACGCCCTACCAAGCCGAGATCTCGCAGGGCCGCCTCGAGGCGCTGCTCAATTTCCAGACGATGGTCTCGGATCTGACGGGGCTCCCGCTCGCGAACGCGTCGCTCCTCGACGAAGCCACCGCCGGCGCCGAAGCCCTCGGCCTCTGCCGCGCGGTCGCCGGGGCGAAGAAGCGCGGCTTCTTCGTGTCCCAGGACTGTCATCCGCAGACGCTCGGCGTGATCCGGACCCGCGCCGAGGCGCTCGGCATGACGCTCCACGTCGGCGATCCGGAGAAGGCGGACTTCGCGGCCCTCGATTGCTGCGGCGTCGTGCTCCAGTACCCGGCGAGCGATGGGCGCGTCTTCGATCCGCGCGGGACGATCGAGCGCGCGCACACCGCGGGCGCGCTCGCCTGCGTCTCGGCGGACCTGCTGGCGATGACGCTGCTGACGCCGCCCGGCGAGCTCGGTGCGGACGTGGCCTTCGGAACGACCCAGCGCCTCGGTGTCCCGATGGGCTTCGGGGGCCCCCACGCCGCCTACTTCGCGACGAGCGAAGAGCACGCTCGGCGCCTGCCCGGTCGTCTCGTCGGCATCTCGAAGGACCGCCGCGGCAAGCTCGCCTATCGCCTCGCGATCCAGACCCGCGAGCAACACATCCGCCGCGAGAAGGCGACCTCCAACATCTGCACGGCCCAGGTCCTGCTCGCGATCATGGCCAGCATGTACGCCGTCTATCACGGCCCGGAAGGCCTGACGCGCACGGCGCGGCGCATCCGCTTCCTGACCGCCGTCCTCGCCCACGGACTTCGCAAGCTCGGCCACGAGGTCGTCGACGTTCCGTTCTTCGACACCCTGCGCGTGCGGCCGCGGGGCGGCATGACCGTCCAGTCGGTCCTCTCCGCCGGTTGGGAGCGGGAGATGAACTTCCGCACGCACTACACCCGGAAGGCGGTTCACGGTGCGGCTTCACCCGCGTCGTCGACCCCGAATCCGGAGGGCAAGCCCGACGGCAGTGTCGGCATCTCCCTCGACGAGACGACGACGCGCGACGACATCGAGGACATCCTCGAGGCCTTCGCGAACGATCGCGAGCTCGCGTTCGGCTTCGCCGATCTCGCCGCGGAGCTCGAGCGCAAGGGCGGGGTCCCGGGGCTCCCGGATGCCCTCGTGCGCCGCTCGGCCTTCCTCACGCACCCGGTCTTCCAGCTCCACCACTCCGAGACCGAGATGCTCCGCTACATCCACCGCCTGCAGGCGAAGGATCTCTCGCTCACGACCTCGATGATTCCCCTCGGCTCCTGCACGATGAAGCTCAACGCGACGGTCGAGATGATCCCCGTCAGCTGGCCCGAATTCGGGAAGCTCCATCCCTACGCCCCGGCCGATCAGGCCGCGGGCTACGCGATCCTGTTCGAGCAGCTCGAGACCTGGCTCGGCCAGATCACGGGCCTGCCTGCGGTCTCGCTGCAACCGAACGCGGGCTCGCAGGGCGAATACGCGGGGCTGCTCGCGATCCGACGGCATTTCCAGTCGCGGGGCGAGAGCGAGCGCGACGTCTGCCTGATCCCGGTCTCGGCCCACGGCACGAACGCCTCGAGCGCCGTCGTTGCGGGCTTCCGCTGCGTGGCCGTGAAATGCGACGAGCGCGGGAACATCGACGTCGGCGACCTGCGTCATCGTGTGGCGGAGTACCGCGACAAGCTCGGCGCACTCATGATCACGTATCCCTCGACCCACGGCGTCTTCGAGGAGTCCGTGAAGGAGATCTGCCAGATCGTCCACGAGGCGGGCGCCCAGGTCTACATGGACGGCGCGAACATGAACGCCCAGGTGGGCCTCACGTCGCCCGCCGAGATCGGCGCCGACGTCTGCCACCTCAATCTCCACAAGACCTTCTCGATCCCCCACGGCGGCGGCGGCCCGGGCATGGGCCCGATCTGCGCGGCGGAGCATCTGCGCGATTTCCTCCCGGGCCATCCCGCCTTCGGCGACGGCGCGGTCTCGGCGGCGCCCTTCGGAAGCGCTTCGATCCTGCCGATCTCCTGGACCTACATCGCCCTGATGGGCGCAGAAGGTCTCACGCGCGCGACCTTGCTCGCAATCCTGAATGCGAACTACATGGCGCGCCGCCTCGCGCCGCATTTCGAGGTGTTGTACTCGGGCCCCGGCGGCCGCGTGGCCCACGAGTTCATCATCGATTGCCGCCCCTTCGAGCGCAGCGCGGGGGTCACGGTCGAGGACATCGCAAAGCGCCTGATCGACTACGGCTTCCACGCGCCGACGATGTCGTTCCCCGTCGTCGGCACGCTGATGATCGAGCCGACCGAGAGTGAGTCGAAGGAAGAGCTCGACCGGCTCTGCGACGCGCTGATCGGGATCCGAGAGGAGATCCGCGCGATCGAGCGCGGCGAGATCGCAGACACGGATTCCCCGCTCAAGTTCGCGCCGCATCCGGCGGACGTGGTCTGCGGCGACGAGTGGCCTTTTGCCTATGGCCGAGAGCAGGCTGCCTATCCCGCGCCGTGGACGCGGCAGCACAAGTTCTGGCCTCCGGTGTCGCGCATCGACAACGCCTTCGGCGATCGCAATCTGGTGTGCACCTGCCCGCCGCTCGAGGATCTGGCCCTGCCCTGACGGCCCCTCGCCGGGCCGCTTCCGGGCCTCTTTCGAACGGACGTTTTCCGGCCGTCGGGAGTGCTAAGGTCGGGGGCCCTTCGCAGGAACGGAGCACCGCCACGTGGGCGACCCGACCTCGCTTTTCGAGATCCTCTGGTCCGGTGATCCGGCGACCCGTCGGGTGCTGTGGACGAGCTTCGGCCTGGTCTCGGCGGTCGCGCTGGCGGTCTTCGCGCCGCTCGTCACGCGCACGATCAGGCTCTTCCTGCTCGAGCGTCGCCTGCGGGACACCCTCGACGAGTACGAGCCCAAGGGATCCGCCGCCCAGCGTGGCGCCCTGCGCGAATGGCTCCGGGACTCGGCCATCCACCGCCAGTTCGAGGAGTTCGAGCGGCGCTGGACGAACGCGCAGATCACGGATGGCGGCGGCCGCGCGCCGATCCGCCTGCTCGATGTGTTCGAGGATCAACCGCTCTTGACCATCGGTCCGCGGCGCAGCCTGATCTCGGCGCTCCCGAGCGTGTTCCTGGGGATCTGGGTTCTCGGTGCGTTATTCGGCCTGATTCCGAATACGACGGGATCGGCGCTTCCGACGGGCGGCGAGATCCCGATCGACCCGCTCGCGCTCCAGCTCGGGCTCGCCCTGCGCGCGCTGGCCTGGGGCTTCGCATCGGTGATCGCGGCGTCGCTGATCGGGCGCCTCGTCGAGGGCAGCTTCGAGGCGCGCAGCCGCGGCCTCGACGACGTCCTCGTCCGCGCCTACGAGGCCGTCTCTCCCGGCGAGCTGGCCGAGATCACGCGCCAGAGCCAGCAGAAGAGCCTCGACATCCTCGGCCGCGAGCTGACCCAGTTCGCCCACGAGCTGAACGAACGCCTCGAGCGTGGGCTCCAGCGGATCGAGCAATCCTCCGCCCGCGCCGCGAGCCTCGTGTCCCAGGAGCAACGCGGCGCGCTCCACACCGTGGTCCAGGAGCTCTCGCTCTCGGTCCGCCAGGGCGTCGAGCACCACCTCGCGGAGCTGCGAACCGCGCTGCAGCGCGCCGTCGACTATCAGAGCTCGGTCACGAACGGCCTCTCCGAAACCTACGAGCGCATGGTCGAGAACGCGCAGATGCAGGACCGGGTCGCGCGGACGCTGACGGATTCTGCGAACGCCCTCGACACCGCCGCGCGCTCGCTGCGCAGCGGCAGCGGTGCCGCCAGCGCTGGAATGGAGCCCCTGCTCGAGACGCTCCGCCCGCGGTCTGGCGGGGACGGCTTCGAACCCGAGCGCCACCGGGAGAGCGAGGCGGTCGCGGCCCAGATCGCGGAGGACCTCGGCGACGCGCTGCGCGGGTTCACGCAACAGGTGCAACAGATCGACAAGACGATGGAGGCACTGCGCCTCGAGATCCACGAAGACGGTCGAGCGCGCAAGGACGTGGACGGCGATCCGGCGGCCCGGCGCGGAAAGCCGGATCGCGTGGTGCCGCCGCGCGAGCGAACCTGGGCGCCCGCTCCGGAGGCGCGGCCCCCGGTGGAGCGTCCGCCCGCGCCCGCGGCGCTCCCGCCTGCCTCGCTGTCGCCGGCCGCGACGGCTTCGCTCGGTGCCTCGGCCGCGACCGCAGCCGCGCCGACATCGCCCCCCGCCGTCTCGACGGCCTCACTTGCGGGCGAGCGCGGCGCCGACCTCGCCTCGGTGGAGGGGCCGATCGGCCGCGAGCTCTCGCTCTCGGGGTTCCGCGTCGGTGCGCCGCGCGCGCAGGGACCCGATCCGTACGAGCGCTTCGCGAGCGGGAGCGAGCCGCCGTCGAACGTGCGCCATTTCCCGACGCGCGAGCGCGAGCTCGGCGACGAGCTCAAGCTCTCGGGGCTGCTCGGGCCGAGCGGACCGCCGAACGCGGGGCCGCCGCCTCTTTCTAGAGGAGAGAGTCCGCGGCGCGACGAGGGTCGCGACGACGAGCGGGCGCGCACGGACGAGGATCCTGAATAGCCATGGCAATCCGCTTCTACAGTCGCGCGAGCAAGGGCGGTCCGCGGCGCGCCGCAGGAGGTGGTGATCCGGCCGGCGACAACTGGATCGTGCTGGGGGCGATCGCGCTCGCACTGGTCGCGGTCGCCGCCGTCTCCGGCGGTTCCGGCCCGGGCTTCGGCCGGGGCGGACTCGATCCGAGGCAGCTGATCCTCGAGACGGTGGCGCCGGCCGAGCGCTCGCTCGCCGCCGTCGAGGCGGCCTTCGCCGCGCTGTGCCAGGAGCCGGTGCTGATCGGTCTCGAGCTCGAGCCCGACTGTGAGACCGGGGTCATCACCCTGCCCGATTCGTATTTCACGGGCTACTCGAATCCCCGCATCCGGCCCGAGGCGCGCGAGTACATCGCGGCCGCCATGACGACCTATCTGACGCGGCTGCGGCAGCTCCCCGCCCTGTTCGAGAGCCTCGAAGCGATCGAGCTCCGCGGCCACAGCGATCCCCGTACGACCCGCGGCGGCTATGCGGCGAACCTCGCCGGCTCCCAGCAGCGCGCGCTGGCCACCCTCGTCTTCCTGGTCGGCCCGAGCGGTGTCGCCGCCGACGCGGATCGGGCCGATCTCGAGCGGCTCGCCGTGGTCTCGGGCAGCTCCTACTCGCGTCCGCCGGTCGACTGTCCGGAGCCCACCCGCGAGTGCCTGGCCCGCTGGCGGCGAGTCGAGATCCGGCCGGTCCTCTCCGAGTCGCTCCGCCGTGGCGATTGGGCCCGCACGATCGAATCCCTGCGTGTCTCGACGGCGGGATCGGGCGGCCCGGAACCCGAGGCGCGCGAGGCGACTCAATAGGCCTGCCCCCGGCCCTTCGCTCTTCGCCGAAGGCACGGGCGCAAGCGCGCCTAGTCCCAGCTCTTTCGTTTGGTATGGTCTGCCAGCTTTCAACCAGGGAGAAGCTCGATGAATCTCAAGCACTCGTCTGTCCTCGGCTCGACTGTCAACCGCCAGGCCGTCGACCTCCGGCGAGGGGCGACCCTGCTCGCGGCGCTCTTCGCGCTGGTGCTGCTGACGGTCGCTTGTGACTCCGGGACCCAGGAGCCGGCAGCGCCCGAGGCCGCCGCACCCGAAGCGGCGTCCGACGCAGGGGTGCCCGCCGAGACCACGGGCGATGCGCCCGCAGCGGTCGCTCGCGAAGGCGCCATCGATTCGACCCGATTCCCGACCGAGCTGCCCGAGGGCGCGACCGCCGCGGTTCCGGACAATTTCCCGGGCGACGTCCCGATCTATCCCGGCGCCCAGGCCGCCCAGGGCAAGGGTGTCGACATCGAGGGCTCCGCCCAGTCCGCCGTCCAGCTCCTGACCAACGATGCGCTCGGCGACGTCCACAAGTTCTACTCCGACGAGCTCGCGTCGAAGGGCTGGACCCTCGACTCGGATATCGAGAACGAGGCCGCCGCCACGATCCAGGCGACCAAGGACAACTGCAAGGCGAACGTCCTGGTCACGCCGGCCGAGGGCGGGGGCAGCGACATCTTCATCGTGACCGAGTGCTAGTCGACCGCCGTACCGGCATCGGGCGGCGCAAGCCGTCCTGATCAGACGACCTGCGTCGGGTCTGGCCCGGCCAGATCGGCGGGGCGAACCGTTCCATCGACCCGGTAGAGCCGCCCGGCATCGCCCCGTGGATCGCTGACCTCGGTCACCGCGATCCGCCGCGGCAGGGCTTCGAGCGTCGCCTCGGAGATCACGAGCGAATCCGGCTCGGCACATTTCTGGATGTGGCCCGCCAGGTCGAGGACCTCGCTGTAGGCGACGCCGGCCGCGAGGTCGACGAGGGATACGCCCGTGTGCACGCCGAGCCGGAAGCGGAACGGGCGCCCGAGTAGATTCTGCTCCCGGTTGAAGTCCACGAGCCGTTCGAGGATCGCGCTGCCCGCGAGCACCGCCTGTCGTGCGCTCTCGAAGAAGCACATCAGCTCGTCGCCATTGCTGTTCAGGACCTGCCCCCCGAGCGCAGCACAGATCTCGGCGACGTAGGCTCGGAATCGTTCGAACGACACGATGATGTGTTCGGGCCGCGCGCCGCCGCCCTTCATCGCCCTCGACGCGACGACGTCGACGTCGAGAAAGCTCCCCATCACGTTGAACGACTCGATGTCCCGCTCGAGCTCGAGCTTGCGCGCCATGTCGTGGATCAACGCCGAGGGTGTGGCGGCCGATTCTCGCGCGGTGTCCCGGCTGGAGCTCGCGAACCGGAGTCCGAGCACGACGCGGTCGGCGAGCTGGATCTCGTCGCCCTCGGCGAGGACCGTGCGACCCTCGACGGCGAAGCCGTTCACCAGCGTCGGATTCGTGCTGCTGCGGGGCATCAGGACGAGCGTGCGACCTTCGATCGCGAGCTCGGCGTGGATGCGAGAGACCCCGAGCTCGGGGATCCGGATCTGTGCCCCCTCGCCCCGGCCGATCCGGTTCACTCCGGGATGGACCGGATAGCGTGCGCCCACGAGCGCTTCGGGCCCGCGCAGCAAGACGAGCTCGGCGACCTGCGCCGGCATCGGGCGGAGCTCTGTCTTCTCGTTCGCCGCGCACTCTCCCGGCTCGCCTTGCTCCACGGGCTCGAGGCCGGACAGGTTGAGGCCGGTGAGATTGAGCCCGGGACGTGTCCGCACCTCGATCGCGACGCGCCCGAGCTCGATGCGGTCTCCCGCGGCGAGGCGCGCGCGCCCGGTCTCGACACCGTTGACCCGCAGCTTGTTGGCAGCGCCGGGGATGTGCTCGAGGAAGGTCCCGCCCGCGTCGCGCCGGATGAAGGCCTGGCGCCGCGAGATGCTCCGATCGGTCAGCCGGATCGCACCGACCTGCCCACTCTCGGGCTCGCCGCGGCCGATCAGGATCTCGTCGCCTTCGAGCGTGAAGCGG
>JANMTD010000447.1:0-3894 GCA_031390075.1 Deltaproteobacteria bacterium
GGCGTGATCCACGGCCTTCACGGCGTGGAGCGCATCAGCCACATGGGCGGCCTGCGAACAGCTCTGCCCGGACCGCATGCGCTCTTCCTGATCGGCGCGCTCAGCCTGATCGGCCTGCCGATCGTGACGGCGGGCGCCGCGAGCAAGGACCTGATCCTCGAATCCGCGCTGCACCACGACCGCTGGCTCGGGATCGTGATGGTGGCAGCGGCGGGCCTCACGGGGGCTTACGCGGGCCGACTGTACTTCGCGGCTTTTTATGGCTTACGCGGAAATGGACCACACCCGAGCGCGAACGACGCGAACGACGGCGAGCACGCGGTGCATGCGCCGTCGGGCTGGCTCGTGTGGCCGCTCGTGCCGCTGGCCCTCGGTGCGATCGGCTTTGGATTCCTGGAGGTGCCGGGGGGGCTGTTGTCGCGTGCACTCGAAGGCGTGGTCGAGGTTCCCGAATCGAGCCACGTCGTGACGACCCTCGGTCTCGTCGCCGGCGCGATCGGCCTCGCGGGCTTCTTCGCGGGACGTCTGCTCGTGCCTTCGAAGTCGACGGCTTTGACGGCGCCGCGCCCCGCCTGGGTGCAGGCGCTCGTCGATCTATTCGATTTCCTGGCGGAGAAGACGCTCGCGTTCCACACCGGCCGCACCAGCCGTTATCTGCTCGTTACCCTCGTCACCACCGCCTTCGCGGTCGGCTTCGTGTTGACCCGCCCATGAGCACCCTCGTCTACTCGCCCGCGCTGCAATCGATCCTCGTGCTGGTGGGCGGCATGCTCGTGCTGCTCGCGGGCGTGCCGTTCTTCGGGACGCGCCGGGGCGCCGTCAGCCTCGTCGGATTGCTGATCGCCTTGGGCTCGCTCTTGCCCGCACAGAACGCCGAGGGCCTCGAGCTGGTCGCGATCCTCGGGGTTTCCTTGACGCTGATGTTCGGCGCCGCCCTGAACATCGACCTCGAGCTCGACGAGCACCAGCCGCAGTACCTCGAGTCGATGGTGCTGCCGCTGATCGCCGGCGTCGGTGTGTTGACGATGGCGATCGCACACAATCTGTTCGAGCTGGCCATCGGACTCGAGACGCTGTCGCTCGCCTCCGCCGTCTGGTTCGGCCTCGGCCGCGGCGAGCGAGCCCTCGAAGCGGGCTTCAAATACTTCCTGCTCGGAAGCGCGACCTTCGGCCTGTTCCTGTTCGGCACCGCATTGATCCATCTCGGCACGGGCTCGTTTGCGTTTCCGACCGTGCCGATCGATCCGGCCGCACGCCTGCTGGTGCTGGCGGGCCTCGGCCTCGTGGCGGCGGCCCTGGCCTTCAAGCTCGCGCTAGCCCCGCTGCATTTCGGTGCCCTCGACGGCTATACCGCCGCGCCCCCCGGCGCCGCGGGCGTCGTGATGGCGCTCTCGAAGCTCGGCGCCGTGTTTGCACTGACGCATCTCGTGCTCGGCGGCGGCAGCGCGGGCTTCAGCCGTGTCTGGATCGGTCTGGCCCTCGTCAGCATTGGGCTGGGCGTGTTCGGCTCGCTCGTGCAGACGGATCTGCGCCGGCTGCTCGCCTATTCGGCGGTAGGGCACGCGGGATTTCTCGCCCTCGCGTTCGCCTGCGGCCGCTCGGGCGTCCACGCCGGGCTCTATTATGCGGCCAACTACGTCGTCGCCGTGCTGCTCGGCTTCGCGGCGATCAGCGGCAAGGGCACCCAGGCGATCCGCTGGGAAGACTTGAAGCGGATGGAGCTCTCACCGCTGCGCGCGACGGCGTTGGCCCTCTCGCTGATGTCGCTCGCGGGCATTCCCCCGCTGCCGGGTTTCTGGGCCAAGCTCGCCGTGCTCGGCGCGAGCTATTCGACGCTCGGCCTCGAGGTCACGGCGCTCGCCGCCCTCGGCGGTGTCGTGGGCGTCGTCTACTACCTGAAGCCCCTGCCGGACCTGTTCGCGAAGATCCGCCACGGCCGAGCCGAGCTCCAGCCGATCACCCGGCTCGTGCTCGTCGTCGCGCTCGTGATCTTCGCGACCTTCAGCCTCCGCCCCGCCCTGGCCTGGCAGATCACCGATCTCGCCCGCGCCGCAGCCGTGGTGCAGCGCTAGCGTCGGACTACGGGCACCCGAAGTGGTGCCCACAGGGAGACGAGCGATGGCTGGGCCGCAGGGCGCAGGGGCGATCGAGACGATCAACCGCGGATTCGCGCACCTGGGCGGCTGGTGCTTCGACCATCGCTGGACCGTTCTGCTGCTCTGCGGGGTCGCGATCGCGGGAAGCGTCGGGCTCGCGGGCCGCACGCGCATCGACAACTCCTACGAGGCGTTCTTCGCCCCCGACGATCCCAGCTACCAGGACTATCTCGCCTATCGCGAGGATTTCGGCTCGGACGAGGTCTCGTACCTCATGTACGAGGCGAGGGACTCGGCGGATTCCCCGGCTGGCGTCTTCGATCTCGAGATCATGGAGCGCATCGCGAAGCTGACGGAAGCGATCGAGGACGAGGTCCCCTTTCTCTTCGAAGTCACGAGCCTGACCAACGCCGAGCTCGTGACGCCGACCCCCGACGGCCTCGCGATCCGCAAGCTCTGGCGCGACTTCCCCCACACGCAAGCCGCCATGCTCGAGGCGCGGGCCATCTTCCTCTCGAAGCCGCTCTACGTGGGCGGGATCGTCACGCCGGACGGTCGCTACGGCGCGATCTCGATCGACATGGACCGCACGAGCACCGACTCGATCGAGGACCTGCGCGTCGATCCGGACGGCGGTGACGGCCTCTCGAATCTCTATCCCCAGGCGAGCTTCGACAAGCTCGAGGAGATCCTCGCGCGACCCGAGTATCAGGGGATTCGCTTCTACCACTCCGGCGACGTCCCGATGAACGCGGTCTACAACCGCATCATCGAGTCCGAGAACGGCTGGCTCCAGCTCGTTTCGTCTTGCGTGATCGGCGTGCTACTGGCGCTCTTCCTTCGCTCCTTCGTCGGCGTATTCGCACCGCTCGCGATCGTCCAGATCGCGGTGATCGCGACGGTGGGCTTCATCGGTGCCTGCGGTTGGAAGCTCGACATGATGTTCGGCCAGGTGCCCAACCTGATCGTCACGGTCGGTGTCGCCGAGGCGGTCCACATCCTGGTCGAGTTCCGCAGCTATTTCCATCAGCTGAGGGATCGCCGCGCCGCGCTCGTCAAGACGCTCTACCTGGTCGGCGCCCCGTGTCTACTGACCAGCATGACGACCGCCGTCGGCTTCCTCGCCCTGCAGGTCTCCCCGGTCCTCACGCTCTCCCACATGGCCGTCTACAGCGCCTTCGGCGTCGTCGCCGCCTTTGCCTTCACGATGACGCTCTTGCCCGCGCTCCTGTCCTTCGGGCCGACCACACCGACGCCGCGGGAGCTCGCGCGCGCCGCACGGGCGAAGCAGTCGGCGGGCCTCGAGCGCGCCCTCACGGCGCTCGCGGCCTGGAACGTCCGCAACCGCCGGGCGGTGCTCGTCGCCTTCGGGTTTATCTCGGTCTTCGCGGTCATGGGCGTCGCCCGCCTCGAGGTCGACACGAACTGGCTCGACGACTTCTCCGAGCGCGTGCCGCTGAAGGGCGCGACCCGCCAGATCGACGAAGTGATGGGCGGGATGAGCAATCTCGTCTACCTCTTCGACTCGGGCGAAGAGGACGGCATCCGCGATCCGGCCTTCCTGCGCGAGATCGAGCGGCTGCAGCGCCAGGCCGAGCAGAGCCCCGAGCTCGTGCGCAAGGCCTACTCGATCGTCGACATCGTGAAGGACCTGAACCAGGCGTTCCACGACGGCGATCCCGCCTACTACACGATTCCCGAGGATCGCGAGCTGGTGTCCCAGCTGCTGCTCCTCTACGAGTCCTCGGGCGGCGACGAAGTCCAGGAATGGGCGACCAGCGATTATTCGCGGGCGAAT
>JANMTD010000473.1:0-14614 GCA_031390075.1 Deltaproteobacteria bacterium
GGGCTTCCGGGTTCTCGGAGAAGGTGACGGCGTGGCAGCCTTTCTTGGCGAGGCGGTGGACCTCCTCGGCGGCGCGCTTGGCATCGAAGAGCGGCAGGATGCCGCACGGGATGAAGCGGCCCGGATGGGCGCCGCACCAGCCGTCGATGTGCCAGTCGTTGTAGGCCTGGATCATCGCGACGTTCATGTCGGGGTCGGGGCCCTGGTTCAAGACCTGGCCGGCGAAGCCCGTGAAGTTCGGGAAGTTCAGGCCCGCGAGGATGCCGCCGGCGGACATGTCGCGGACGCGTTCGTTCACGTCCCAGCATCCGCGGCGCATTTCGTCGTAGCGGTGGGCGTCGGTGTTGTAGTACTCGCGCGGCTTGCCGGCGGCGGCGTTGAGACCGAGGTTGCGGCCGGGCTTTCCCTGGTACCACCACTGCTGGCGTCCGTTCGCGTCCTCCGAGACGAAGGGCGCTTCGGCCTGGTACTTCTTCGGCAGGCGGCCTTCGAAGATGTTCGCGGGCTCGCAGATGTGGTCGTCGACGCTGATCAGGATCAGATCTTCGGGGGCGATGGCCATGGCGGGTTCTCCGTGTTGCTCGGCGCCGGCCGGATCAATTCTCCCGGGCGGGAGAACCGACGGCGGTCGAGCGGCTGCGCTCCGGGTGGAATGTAACGGGACGCGGCCGGCGGGTCATGGCGGCTGCGTGATAGAGTGGGGCGGCCTTGATCCGGGGCGCCGGCCCGGATCGATCGGAGGGTGCTTCGTCCATGAGCCGCATGATCTTCAGGAACGCCCAGGTCTTCGACGGCAGGGAGCTCCTGCCCGCCGGTACGACGGTCATCGTCGAGGGCAGCCGAATCAGCCAGGCCGACGCGGGGCGCGTGAAGGAGCGCCCGAGCGACAAGGTCTACGACTTGACCGAAAAGACCCTGATGCCCGGGATGGTGCAGTGTCATTTTCATACGGGCTTCGGCCCCGACGCCGGCAATCCCTCGCCGTATCTCGGGCTCAACATGCCCGCCGCCTATCTCGGGATGGTGGCGGCGAAGAACGCCCAGATCGCGCTGAACGTCGGGGTCACGAGCCTCATCGGATCCTCGAACGGCGATCTCCTCGACGTCTGCCTGAAGGAGGCGATCCTGCTCGGCCTGACGAAGGGGCCGCGTGTCCTGCCCTGTACGCGGGAGATCATGGCGTCGGGCGACTCGGCGGACGGGGACAATCGCGCCTGGTTCATGGGGATCTCGAATCACGGCCTGATCCGCCGCGCCGACGGCGTCGATCAGATCCGCCAGGCGATCCGCGAAGAGGTCGGGCGCGGTTGCGAGATCGTCAAGCTCGCGATCTCCGATGGCCACGGCAGCCAGCCGATCCCGGACTTCAACTACTACACGCGCGAAGAGATCCGCGTCGCCGCCGAGACGGCCCACAGTCGCAATGCCCTGATCCGCGCCCATGCGCCGAGCCGGACCGGCGTCATCGAATGCGCCCGCGCCGGCTTCGACATCATCGACCACGCGGACAAGATCGACGACGAGGGGATCGACGCGGTGCTCGAGGCCGACGCGACGGTGACGCCGTCGTTCCTCTGGTCGGAGCGATTTCTCGGCTTCGCCGAGAGCTGGGACTACGCGAACGGGAATTTCCCGATCGGGAATGGCTTCCCCGAGTCCCGTGCACGGACCATCGCGCGCCTCGCGGCCGTGCGGCGCGACTTCGATTACACGATCTCGATGCTGCCGAAGATGCGCGCGGCGGGCGTTCGCCTCGTGCTGGGCGACGACTACGGCTTCGCGATGATGCCCCATGGCGACTACGCCTCGGAGATGGAGGTCTACGTCAAGCACGGTGTCCCGCCCATCGAGGTCTTGCGCTGGGCGACCGCGAACGGCGCCGAGGCGATGAAGGCGCGCGGGCAGGATCTCGGCACCCTCGCGAAGGGCAAGCTCGCCGACCTGATTGTCGTTGCGGGGGACCCGACCTCCGACGTCTCGCTCTTCCGCCATCCGGACAACGTGGCCCTGGTCCTGAAGGACGGCGTCGTCGAGAAGGACCTCCTCTCGCACACCACCGTCGCGGCCTAGCGCCGGAGTCCCGATGACCCTCGTCTCCCATGGTCGAGCGCTGACGCTCCACGCCGAGCGCAAGCCGGACGCCGTGGCACTCGTCCACGAGGGCGAGTCCATCCGGTATTCCGAGCTCGAGCGCGGGGCCAATCGCCTTGCGCGGCTCTTCGCGAAGCAGGGTGTGGCCGAGGGCGATTTCGTGACCCTGGCGCTTCCCAACGGCCGGGAGTTCGTCGAGGCGCTCTTCGCCTGCTGGAAGCTCGGCGCGACTCCGCAGCCCGTCTCGCCCCGGCTTCCGCGCCACGAACGCGATGCCATCCTCGGCCTCGTGGCGCCGCGCCTCGTGGTCGGTGTCCCGGCCTCCGAGGTGCCGGGCGGAACGAGCGGGCCGGGCGCTGCGACCGGGGCGCCGGTCGTTCTCGATACGGGCTTCGATGCGTCGGCTGAATCGGACGCGCCGCTCCCCGACCGGGTCTCGCGCTATCGCATGGCGATCTGCTCCGGCGGGTCGACGGGCCGCCCCAAGGTCGTCGTCGACCATATCCGCGCCGAGTCCGATCCCGCTGCGCGCTACCACGACCAGCCGCCGGGCACGAGCATCCTCGTCCCCGGACCGCTCTACCATTCGGCGCCCCTCATCAATTGTCTCTCAGTCCTGCTCGGCGGCGGCCAGGTCGTCGCGATGACGCGCTTCGATGCGGCGGAGTCGCTCCGCCTGATCGAGGCACACCGGCTTGCGCTTGCGATCTTCGTCCCGACGATGATGGTGCGGATCTGGAAGATGCCGCGGGAAGAGCGCGAGGCCTTCGACCTGTCGTCGCTCGTGCGTGTCGTCTCGAGCAGCGCATTCCTGCCCGAATGGCTCCGCCGCGGGTGGATCGAGTGGATCGGCCCCGACCGGGTCTGGGAAGCGTACGGGGGGAGCGAGCGGATCGTGGGCACGCTCATCTCCGGGCGCGAGTGGCTCGAGCGGCCGGGATCCGTCGGCCGCGTCAGCGAAGGGCGGAAGATCAAGATCGTCGGCCCTGCCGGCGAGACCCTTCCGCCCGGCGAGATCGGCGACGTCTACGGACTTCCGCCCGGCGGCCCCGGCTCGACCTATCACTACCTCGGCGCCGAGCCGCGGCGCCTCGCCGACGGCTGGGAGACCCTCGGCGACATGGGCTACCTCGACGCCGACGGCTTCCTCTACCTCGTCGACCGCCGGACCGACCTCATCATCACCGGCGGCGCCAACATCTATCCCGCCGAGGTCGAGGGCGCGATCGAATCCCATCCGGACGTGCTCGCGTGCGCCGTGATCGGCCTACCCGACGACGACCTCGGCGCGATCGCCCACGCGATCGTGCACGTCGCGAGGCCCGTCCGAGATGAGGATCTCCGGCGTCACGTCGAGGAGCGACTCGTGCGCTACAAAGTGCCCCGCAGCTTCGAGTTCGTCTTTGAGACGCTGAAGGACGACGCGGGCAAGGTCCGCCGTGCGGCACTCCGGGCCGAGCGCGTGGCGGCCCTCGAGGAGCAGGCCGTTCGCTGAGCGCCTGTTCAGAAGGAAGCCCTCTCCCCGCACGCGCAGATCCAACGGTCAGTCTCCCTCGGCGACCGCGATCGCACGGGTCGCCTGCTCGCGTGCCCATTGGTAGTCGGGCTTGCCGGTCGGGTGGCGGCCGATCGTGTCGCAGAAGGCCACGGCGCGTGGCGCCTTGAAGCGGGCGATCGCACGGCCGACGAAGTCGCGCAGGGCCTTCGGTGTCGGGGCGGGGAGATCCGGGTTCGATTGGACGATCGCGACGACTTCTTCGCCGAAGCGACGGCTCGGTCGGCCGACGACGAGGACGTCGAGGACCGACGGATGGTCCTTCAGGGCGTTTTCGACCTCTTCGACGAAGACCTTCTCGCCGCCGGTGTTGATGACCATGGCGTCTCGGCCCAACATCCGGATCGCCCCGTCGGGCTCGACCATGGCGCGATCGCCCGGGACCGCGAACCGTTCGCCGTCGATCACGGGGAAGGTCGCCTGTGTCCTCTCGGGATCGCCGAGGTAGCCGAGCGGGACGCGTCCGCGGCGCGCCGTCCAGCCGATTTCGTCTCCGCCGGGTTCGAGTAAACGCCGTCGATCTTCGGAGAGCACGACGGCACCGAGGCCGGGCGTGAAGCCCCGGTTGGCCGATTCGCGGGTCTTCGCGCCGTAGGCCATGCCGCCCGTCTCCGAAGCCCCGTATCCGTCGATGATCGTGAGGCCCGGAAGCAGCTCGAGCAGATCGGTCTTGCAGCTGTCGCTCGTGATCGCGCCGCCTGTTCCGAGCCGCTTGAGTGCCGGCAACTTTCGTGGCTGCCGCCGCAGCTCCTCGATGATCGGCCGGGCGTACGCGTCTCCCACGATCGACATCATCGTGACGCTCTCCCGTTCGCAGACGTCCATGATCACCCGGGCATCGAAGCGATTCGTGTCGTCGTGGAACACCACTTTCCCCCCGCTGTGGAGACCGGCGAAGGCGGTCCACTGCGCGGCGGCGTGCATCAGCGGCGGCGCCGGGAACCAGGCGCCGCTCATGTCGGCGGCGACGATCTGCTCGAGGCTCTCGGCGGTGGTCTCGTCGCTGCCGCTCATCGCGGAGACGAAGATGTCGGCCTGCCGCCAGAGCACGGCCTTCGGCAGGCCCGTCGTTCCCCCGGTGCAGATCAGGTAGAGGTCGTCGGGAGAGGGCGCCGACAGGCTGTCGTTCGACGAGGTGGCGACGGCCTCCTCGAATCCGGTGCTGCCCGGAAGCGGCGGCTCACCGGATCGGTCGTCGACGTCGATCAGGACCAGGTCGAGTCCCTGGATCGCCTCCGCGAGGACAGGACCGAAGGCCCGCTCGTAGACGAGCGCTTCGACCGCGACCATTTCGAAGAGCGCGCGGAGCTCGGCGGGACGATAGTTGTAGTTGACGTTGAAGGGCGCGGCCCGAGCGCGATAGCAACCGAGCATCGATTCGATGTATTCGCACCGGTTGTGGAGCACGAGACCGACCGTCGATTGCCCGCACACCCAGCGTTCGAGCCCCGCGCGCTCGCGGTGCGCCCCGAGTCCGTGCGCGGCCAGGAAATGGGCGAGCCCGGTCGAGCGCGCTCGAACGTCGTCGTAGCTTCGTCGGGTTTCGCCGTGCACGAGCATTTCGCGGCGCGGGGCGGCCGCGGCGATGACGTCCTGCACGGCCGTGAGCGTCCACTCCATCGGGGAATGCCTTTCTCGCGTCCTGGATCGGGCTCAGCGGGGGAATCCGAAGATTTCTCGGTCCGGTGATTCTAAAATATGATATTTGATATCTCGGCTCCCGCCCAGGGATGCGCGCGGCGGTCCGGAGCCGAGCCGAGAGATGACAGAAGCGCGAGGTGGAGCGATGGCCGACCCGATACCCGGCGATGCCGACGATCCGTGGATCGCCGAGGCGCTCGAGGACGCGAGCCTTCCCGCGCTGATCCCCGCACTCGTCCACCTGACGGGCGATCTCGGATTGATCGACCGCTACGCGTCACGCGAAATCGGACGGAACGTCGACGATGCATCGATGTCCGACGCCGAAATCGCCGCCGTCCGCGCGCTCGCGCTCGAGGCGATCCGCGCGTTGCGGGACGGGGGCAGCGCGCCGCCCGCGTCCTTCTCCGACGGAGATCTCGTTCGCCTCATGAGCTGGTGCGCAGGGGAGGAGGTCGGCGCGGAGTACCTCCCGCTCGCGCTCGAAGAGATGCGGCTCGACGATCGTGACGAGCGCGGCCTCAGCTGGACATCTCCCCCGGACCCCGAGACGCGGGCGAAATTCCAGGTGGTGATCATCGGGGCCGGCCTGGGAGGACTCTGCGCCGCGATCCGACTCGAGCAGGCCGGTGTCCCCTACGTCGTGTTCGAGAAGAACCCGGAAGTCGGCGGGACCTGGTTCGAGAACGACTATCCAGACCTCCGTGTCGACGTCCCGAACCACTTCTACTCCTACTCCTTCGAACCCGATCCCGACTGGTCCGACTTCTACGCGCGGCGCGACGAGATCGAGGCCTATATCAAACGCTGCTCGATCAAATACGCCGTCCGCGACAAGATCCGCTTCGGTGTCGAGGTGACCCGCGCGGTCTGGCGGGACGACGCACGCTGGCATCTGAACCTTCGCGACCCTGAGGGTCGAGCGGATCGATTCGTCGCCCAGGTCGTGATCAGTGCGGTCGGCATGCTGAACCGTCCCTTCGTCCCCGACCTCCCCGGGCTCGAGACCTTCGCGGGTCCGGCGTTTCATTCGCGGGACTGGGACCACGCCCTCGAGCTCGCCGGAAAGCGTATGGCCGTCGTCGGGACCGGTGCGAGTGCGATGCAGATCGTCCCCGCGATCGCCGATCGAGTGGAACGCCTTCTGATCTTCCAGCGATCGCGCCACTGGGCATTGCCGAACATGAACTACCACCGGGGCGTCAGCGACCGGAAGAAGTGGCTGCTCCGCCACGTGCCATTCTACGCGAGCTACTACCGATTCCTGCTCTTCTGGAACAGCTCTGATCGGATCTACCCGGCTTTCTGCGTCGATCCCGACTGGCCTGAATCTGACGTTTCGATCAGCGCGCCGAACGATCTCATGCGTGAGGTGATGACGCGACACATCGCGGAGCAGATCGGTGGCGACTCCGAGCTCCTCGAGCGCGTGTTGCCCGACTATCCGCCTTTCGGCAAGCGCATCCTGCAGGACAATGGCTGGTATCGAACCCTGACGCGAGACGACGTCGATCTGGTGACCGAGCCGATCCTGGAGATTACGCCCGATTCGGTGGTCACACGAGACGGTACGAAGCATCCCGTCGACGTCCTTCTGCTCGCGACCGGCTATCAGGCGGGCAAGTTCCTCTGGCCGATGGAGATCAAGGGGCGAGATGGAATCGACCTGCACGAGCACTGGGGCGACGATCCGCGTGCCTATCTCGGGATTACGATGCCCCGCTTCCCGAACCTCTTCTGTCTCTACGGGCCGAATACGAATCCCGTGGTGGGGAGCGTCGTCATCATGCTCGAGTGTCAGGTGCGCTACGCGATCGGCTGTATCCGCGAGATGATCGAGCGCGGAATCGACTCGATGGAATGCCGGCAGGACGTCCACGACGACTACAACGAACGTGTCGACGCGCAGCACGAGCGGATGGTCTGGCGGCATCCGCGCGTCCACAGCTATTACAACAACGCACGCGGCCGCGTCGTCACGAACGCCCCCTGGAAGCTGATCGATTACTGGAAGATGACGAAGGCGCCGGATTTGGGTGATTTCCGGATCCAGTGGGGAAAGGCAGCGACGCGAGCGAGTGTCGAAGGGGAGGTCGAGCGATGAGGCTTCGAGACAAGGTCGCCATCGTGACAGGGGGCAGCTCGGGATTCGGTCGCGCGACCTCGATCCGATTCGGCGAGGAGGGCGCCCGCGTCGTCGTCGCCGACCTGGACGAGGCGTGGGGCAAGCAGACGGTCGCTCTCGTCGAGCAGGCGGGTGGCCAGGCGTCCCTCGTCATCGGAGACGTGGCGACGACCGCGGGCGCGGGGGCAGTCGTCGGACACGCACTCGAGCGATTCGGTGCGCTCGACGTTCTCGTCAACAATGCGGGTATTGCGCAGCGCGATGCCCAGAACTCCTGGGATACCTCCGAGGCGACCTGGGACGAAGTCCTTCGCGTCAATCTCAAGAGCGTCTATCTCTGCTCGAAGTTCGCGATCCCGCACATGCTCGAGCGCGGCGGCGGCGCGATCGTCAACGTCGCCTCGATCGCGGCGTCGTGTTCCGTGGGTGGGTCGGCCTATGGTGCCGCGAAGGGCGGGATCCTCAGCTATACGCGGCAGGTCTCGCGGGAGGTCGCCGCGCGCGGCGTGCGAATCAACTGTGTGTCGCCGGGCTACATGCGGACCCCGATGTCCACCGGCGAGCGTAGGGGCGCGACGCAGGAAGAACAGGAAGGCCAGATGGCGCGCTTCGCGGCGCTGTCACCGATGAAGCGCGCGGGGGAGGCGAGGGATATCGCGGAGGCGATCCTCTATCTGGCCTCCGACGAGTCGGGATACGTGACGGGCCAGGAAGTCGTCGTCGACGGTGGCTATCTCGTGAGATAGCTCTCGAGATTGCTCTCGAGGTAGCTCTTGGGGAAAAGAGACGAGGTCGACGCCGCGCGCAGCGACGCGGATCTTCAATGCCAGGCCGAGGCGATCAGTCCCTGCAGGTTGCTGCTCATGATCCGTCTTCGGTCGGCCTCGCCGAAGGGCGTGAGCTCGTTCAGGTAGTCGAGCGGCCGTCCGAGTCCCTCTGGATGGGGGTAGTCCGAGCCGAACAGGATCTGGCCGACGCCGATCAGCTCGGCCAGATCGTCCAGCGGCTCTTCGTAGAAGGGCGACACCCAGACGTGCTCGCGAAAGATCTCGATCGGATGTCTGGCGAACTCCTTGGGCTGTTGCCCCCAGGCCTGCTCGAAGCACTCGAACAGGTGCTTGATCCAGCGGCCGCCGTTCTCGATGCATGCGACACGCACGCCGGGAAACCGGTCGAACACGCCATGGCAGATCAGGGCCGCGACCGTATCGGAGATGGCCCGATCGAGCAGGGCGAGACAGGTCTTCATCGGCGTGTGAACGAAGCCCAGCTGCTCGCCGCGTCCGCCTTCCCACATCCGCACATAGCGATCGTACCC
Source organism: Deltaproteobacteria bacterium (assembly GCA_031390075.1). Classification (GTDB taxonomy): domain Bacteria; phylum Myxococcota_A; class UBA9160; order UBA9160; family UBA4427; genus UBA4427. The sequence continues at coordinate 8,731 of JANMTD010000473.1, forward strand.
GGAATCGGATGCGTGGAACGAGACGAATATGCCGGCCTCCTGGACGCGCGCCCAGAACGGGTCGAACTCGGGCATGCCGGGCGATCGACTTCCTCGATAGCCCGGTACCGGGGCCGGCCGGAGTCCGACCGTTCGAGCCCCGCGTGCGATGGCCCACTCGAGCTCTGCGACCGCCATCTCGACGTCCATCAGCGTGATGAACGGAACCGTGAAGATCCGCTCCTCGCGATGGAACCCCCATTCGGCGTGCAGCCACTCGTTCAACGAATGCAGCACGGCGTTCATCAGCTCGTGGTCGTAGCTCATCCGCTCTTCGACCACGGAGGCGAGCGTCGGGAACATGAGCGTCGCGTGGATCCCCAGCTCGTCGAGCAGGACGAGCCGGTCCGCACCGTTGCGATAGGCGGGAGCGCAGGAGATCGGCTTCCCCGACAGCTCGCGGAGCGTGAGGCCCTCCGGGTTGGCGTTGCGGTACCACGTCTCGTGAACACCCGGCGCAGCCAGCACGTCGAATGTCGGATTGGGAATGAACTCCGAGATCTGGCCGCCGATCGCCAGCTTCGTCCGCCCCTTCACCTCGACGTACTGGAATTCCTTGCGCCATTTGCGCGGGAGGTGGGCGGTCATCGCCTCCTGCGATTCATAGAGGTGGTTGTCTGCGTCGTATACGGGGTAGGGCAGGGGTTCGTTCACGGGGTGTCCTCTCGAATCGTCGGGAGCGCAGCGTGATCAAATATCATATTTCATTTACCTGAGTTCCCGCACGACCGCAATCGACCGCGGCGCGATGCTCATCGATAGCGGGCCTGGAGCTGGCGCTTGAGGACCTTGCCCGCCGGATTTCGGGGCAGGGTGTCGAGCAGCTCGAGCCGTTCAGGCAGGGCCTGATTGCGAAGCCCCGCCGCCTTCAGATGGGCGACGATCGCGGCGAGGGTGGGCTCGGCCCCTTCGACCGGCACCACCAACGCGCACACTCTCTCGCCCGTGCGCTCGTCGGGGACACCGATCGCCGCGGCGTCGGAAACGTCCGGGTGGGTGAACAGAAGATCCTCGACCTCCTTGGCCGACACGTTCTCGCCGTTGCGGATGATCACGTCCTTCAGCCGACCGGTGATCACCACGTAGCCGTCCGCGTCGATGACCCCGAGATCGCCGGTTCGATAGTAGTCGTCCTCGTCGAACGCCTCCGCGTCGAGCGACGCGTCGACATAGCCGAGCATGACCTGGGGTCCCTTCGCCCGTAGCTCACCCTCGACGCCCGGCGGACATCGGCTCCCGTCCGGCGCCACGGTGATCAGCTCGACGCCCGGCATGGCTCGACCCACCGTGGTGGCGAGCTTCTCGTCGGGATCGTGAACATCGCAGTTGGTCAGCACCGGCGCCTCGGTGAGTCCCCAGCCGGATGCGACGCCTACGCCTCCGAGCTCTGCGACCAGGCGGTGGTGAATCGAAGGGGGACTCGGCGCTCCGCCGCCCGGGCAGACCTTGAGCTCGGGGAAGAGCGGCTCCTCCTGGCGTGCCTGGGCCGCGAGGTACATCCGATAGAAGGGCACGCCGGTGCCGGCATGCGTGCAGCTCCGTTCGGAGAGAAAGCGCACCGTCGCGACCGGGTCGACCGTCTCGTCGAGCAGGTGGGTGCATCCCGACTGGAGCGCGGCGAAGGCGAGCCCGATGCCGCCGAGGTGGGGAAAGGGAAAGACGAGCGCATAGCGGTCGCCGGCCAACAGGTCGAGGCGCAGGGCGAGGGCCGAGGCGAACGCGCCCACGCTCTGGTCGGTGTGGCGGGCGCCTTTCGGATCCGACGTGGTGCCGGAGGTGTAGAGCAACCATCGCTCTTCGTCGCGGGTCCCCGGCTTCGGCGCGCCGAGTGTCGAAGGATCACCCGACGGGAATCCCATCGGCGCCACGACGAGATGGGTCAGCCCGTCCTGTTGAGCCGCGATCCGAGCGCCCATCGCGCCGAAGTCGAAGCCGGCGAACACGCCGGGCGTCACGAGAAAACGGGCCCCGGTCTGGCGGCAGCAGAACCCCACCTCGCGATCTCGATAGATCGCGATGATCGGATTCTGGACCGCGCCGAGCCGGGCGAGCGCAGCGGCGAGGACGACGGTGTCGACCCAGGTCGGGAGGATCCAGGAGACGACGTCGCCTTCGCCGACGCCCAACGCGGAGAGACCCGCCGCCATGACTTCGGCCCGCTCGCGGTACTCGGCGAACGAGCACCGATCTCCCTGACGGCTCACCAGCATCGGCGCGTCGGGCCACCGGGCCGCAGCGTATTCGACGAGTTCCCACAGGCTATCGGGAAGCGAATCGGCGGGCTGCGATGTCATGGTCGTCGAGCATACTCCGGGCCGTCCGGCAGATCATCGCGGCTCGATCGGAAGCGGGAAGCCCGAATCAGCCTCGAACGAGCAAGACCGCGCCGCCGGGATGGCCGCCGCCGGTCGTGACCACGGCCGTCGAGGCGCCTTCGACCTGGCGTGCCCCAGCTTCGCCTCGGAGTTGCAGGATCGCCTCGTGGAAAAATCCGTAGCCGTGGAGCCGTCCTGCAGAGAGCTGTCCGCCGTGCGGATTGAGGACGAAGTCGCCGCCGGCCTGGATGCGGGTACCGCCGTCGATGAAGTCGCCCCCTTCACCGACTTCACAGAATCCGAGCGCCTCGATCCACGAGAGGCAGTTGAAGCTGAAGCCGTCGTAGAGGCAGGCGACATCGACGTCCCGGGGCCGCAAGCCCGTGCGGGACCACATGTGCGCGGCGGGCCCCCGGACGAGCGGCTCGTGCAGCAGCGTGCCCTGATCCCATGAAAAGCGCTCTGCGAGGTGGGTTCCCACGGCCTCGACCAGAACGGCTGGATGGGGGCGATCGTTCGCGGTCTCGACCGCCGAGACGATGACGGCGATCGCGCCGTCGCAGGGGACGTCACAGTCGTAGAGACCGAAGGGCGTCGTCACGATGCGTGCATCGAGATAGGCGTCGAGGTCGATCGGATCCCGATAGATGGCATTTGGATTCAGGCCCGCATGTTTGCGCGCCGTGATGGGAATCCAGCCGAGCTGCTCCCGCGTCAGCCCGAACCGATTCATATGGTGGCTCGCCTGCAGACCAATCCAAACGGCCGCGGACATCGCGCCGTAGGGCAGGCGCCACTGCATCTCACCAGAGACGCGCCTCGAAGCCGCAATGCCGGCGGCCGATGCTCGATTGGCGCGCATTGCGTACGTAGTCTCCCAGACCGTTCGGAAACAGAGCACGTGCCGACACAACCCGGCCGCGACCGCGAGCATTGCGTTCACGATCGAGCCGCCTTGTCCGGGGGATTCGCTTCCGCCCGCGAACCAGGTGGGCGAAATCGAGAGCGCATCGGCGACCGCCGGTACGCCGCCCTCCGACATACCACTCGTCGCCATCCCTCCGCCGGGATAGGTCGCGAGACCATCGATGTCGGTCAGCTCGAGTCCGGCGTCCTTGACGGCGGCGCGACAGGCGTCGACCGTGAGGGAGAGCGGGTCGCGCCCGAGGCGTCGCCCGACCTGGGACATTCCGATCCCGGTCAACGCGACGCGCGACTCGAACTTGGACGAAGATACCCTCGCCGGCGGGCCCGGGATTTCCGGTTCGGGCCAGGCCGTTCGTGAGTCGTCCGTTTCGCCGGTCGGAGCGAAGACGGGAAGCCACACGTCGTCGTGCTGCTCGAACCGGACTGCGACCCGTCGACCGATTCGGACGACGTCGGGATCGCAGTCGACGATCTGCGTCGTGAGTCGGACGAGCGGGTCCTCGTCCAGGGCGACGAGCGCGATGACGTACGGAGGTGCCAAGTCGGGCAACCATTGCTGATGATTGACGGAGAAGCCGACGACCGTGCCGCGACCCGAGAGCGTGCCGACCGAGAGCGGGCCTCCGCACCGGCGGCAGGCGGGCTCCGGCGGATGGGTGAGCTGGCTGCAATCGTTGCAGCGCTGCATGCGGAGCACGCCGTCCGATCCACTCGTCCAGAAGAACTCGTTCTCCGGGGTCAGCTCGGGAAGCGGTCTCATCGGGTCACCCGAGCCCACCGGCTTCGCGAATCCTCGTGATGTCGTCCCACGCGAGCCCGACATCGAGCAGGATGGCCTCGCTGTGCTGACCGAGCTCCGGGGCCGGCCCGGCCGGTGTCGTCGATTGGCCGCCGAACCGCATCGGCGGCGCGACGAGCTTGAACTCGAGGCCGTCGTGCCCCGTCACCTTCGGCAGATAGCCGTTGGGCTCGACCTGGACGTGATCGTGCACTTCCTTGAGGGAGATGGCGGGTGCCCAGACCCCGGAGAGCCGCGCGAGACGTTCGCGCCAATCGGCGAAGGTCCGGGTCGCGAACGTCTCGTCGAGCTGGCGGATGCATTCGACATTGTTCTGGAGGCGTGCGCCGCCGTCGACGAAACGGGGATCTTCGATCATGTCCTTTCGATCCAGGATCTCGCAGAGCTCCGCCCAGAACCGATCGCTCTGCAGCAGGACGAGATAGATCCAGCGTCTGTCGCGTGTCTGGTAGTGATTCGCGACGGGGTTGCCGGCTGCGGCGCGATCCGACTTCATCAATTGATCGACGTACGGTGCGCTCACGATGCCCGGCGACATCGTCCACATTCCCACGTTCATGAGCGAGACATCGACGGTCTCCGCGAGCCCCGTTCGCTCCCGTTGGAGCAGGGCCATCGCGATCGCTCCCGCGATCGTATTGCCGCCGATCAGGTCGAAGAAGGCCGGCGGCTGGCCGACCGGGCCTCGTTCCGTCGTGACGTGATGGGCCATCCCCGAGGTCGCCCAGCCCGCAGCGACGTCGTATCCGCCGGTGTTCTTCATGGGACCTTCGCTTCCCCAGCCCGAGCCCCGCACGTAGACGATCTGCGGATTGACCGCCCTGATGTGTTCGACGTCGAGGCGGAGCTTCCGTCGCAGCGCCTCGAGGTAGCTCGTCAGGAAGACGTCCGATTTCTTCGCGATCGAGAGCAGGGCCTCACGTCCAGCCTCCGACTTGAGATCGAGCGTGATGCTCCGCTTGCCGCGGTTGGGTACTTCGTTGAACGGGTTCGGGCCGTGCATCTCGAAGTTCAGCATGTTCTGCAGACCGCGCTGGGGGTCGCCGCCGGGCGGCTCGACCTTGATGACGTCCGCGCCGAGGTCGGCCATGACGGCGCCAGCGGCGGGTACGAACGTCCAGGCGGCGACCTCGAGTACCCGGATGCCTTCGAAGGGCTTGGCCATGGATCCTCCTTGGCTCGGGGCGGACTCGGACTCGACCGATTCCGTGTTGCGCTTATAGACACTTCACGAGGATCTGACCAGCCATCGCCTCGCGGTTCCCAACGTGATCTATGACTAGACGTAGGCGGGCAGGCTCTTCCAGCCTCGCACGGTCGAAGTTCGAGCCATCTGCGCGGCTTCATGATCGACCCCCCACTCGGGCCAGCGTGCGAGCACCTCATCGAGCGCAACGCATCCTTCGAGACGTGCGAGGCTCGCTCCGAGACAGAAGTGGACGCCCAGTCCGAAGCTCAGGTGGCGATTGCGTTTGCGCGCGATGTCGAGGCCCTCCGGGTCCGCGAACTCCCGTTCGTCGCGATTCGCCGCGCCGTTGAGGAGCAGCAGTGTCGAGCCTTCGGCGACGGTCGTTCCGTAGTACTCGACGTCGCGCATGACATAGCGCGCCTGCACGGGGGACGGCGCCTCGAATCGCAGGATCTCCTCGATCGCGCTCGGGACGAGACTGCGATCGTCGGCGACCAAACGCCGCTGGTCCGGGAAGCGATCGAGCAGGTACCCGCTCCAGCCGATCAGCCGGGTGGTCGTTTCATTGCCCGCTCCAGCGAGCAGCCCGATGTAGCCGAGCAGCTCTTCGTCCCG
>JANMTD010000487.1:0-21881 GCA_031390075.1 Deltaproteobacteria bacterium
ACCTGGCTGCTCTACCCCGCAACAAACTGGGTGCCGGATACTATGGGGCCGAATCGTTTTGTCAATCGCGCTGCATCGAAGCTGCGCCCGGCCGAACCCTCCGCCGACGCCTGAAAGTCGCCCCCGGCCGTGCGGGCGCACGCAGGAGGCAATTCGATCGCAACCATCGGCAACTCCTGCGATTTCCGGGGGGCCCACTCCACGAAGATCCAGCAGAGGAGGTTTCGCTCATGCTGATGCTGAAGACCGCGACGCGCGTTGGAAGATTCCTGTTGGGAGCGGTCCTGTTCGCTGGACTCGCTGGCCCCGCATTCGCGGGCAATGTCTACTCGTGGGTCACCGAGGACGGGACCTACGCCTTCACGGACGATCCGAAGCGGATCCCCGCGATGCATCGCGACGAGGCCAAGGCCCGTCCGATGGGCGACCTGAAGCGCTACGAGCGCTACACGGTCGACCGGACCGGCAAGGCGCAAACCGACCGCCTCTGGCAGCGGCAGAGCGCGCTCCGCGAGCGCGCGGCCCCCGAAGCGCCCGCCGTCTCAGCGGGGCCGACGGCGACGAGAGGCGGGTCGGGGCTCACCTATTCGATTCCGTTCATCGGCGGCGGCTCGCCCGGTGGACACCGCGGCGCCCAGATGCAGCTCGGCCTCGGCGCGCTCGGGGCCGCGGGCAGCGACGAGCCGATCACGGTCGAGAGCGTGCGCATGCAGCCGACCGATGGCGATGCGACGCGCCACTGGACGATCGTGAAGCAGGGCGATCGCGTGATCAGCGTGATCAAGGGCGAGAATCGCGATCGTTCGCCGGAAGGCCAGTCGGAGAGCGACTACGACTTCTAGCCAGAACGACTTCTAGCCAGAACGACGTCCAGAAACGAAATCCCGCGGAGGGCAAACCTCCGCGGGATTTCTGTTCGAGTGTGTTGGATCGGGCGGCGTGCCACAAAGGCGCGTCGCCCGCTTCGTTTCAAGCGTCCTCGTCGTCGACCTCGGTGTCCGCGTCTTCGTCCTGCTCGTCCTCGTCCGCGTCGTCGTTGTAGAGCGGGTTGCGGCCGTCGTCGTCCTCGACCTCGTCCCGGTCCTCGTCGCTCGCCCCGTCCGGCTCCTGGTAGCCCGGCTCGTCTTGCTCGTCGTCGACACCGACGTCTTCCTGGTCGGCCGGCAGGCCGTGATCGATGGGCTCGTCGTCGACCTCGTAGAGCCAGCCGGGCGGCACGTCGTTCCGACGCGCCTCGTCGCGGAATGCGACGAGCTTGGCCTCGTAGTCCTGGGCATCGTTCTCGGACTTTTCGACCTGCACGCGGAACGCCTCGCGCGCGCCCCCACGCGGATAGTTCGCATGCTGCGCCAGGCTGTAGGCCTTGCGGAGCTTCTTCGCGTTTTCGCTCATGCGGGCCGCGTTGTTCCGCAGCTCCCGGTAGCGTCCCTGCCACTGGTCCTTCTTCGCGAGCAGCTCCTCCTCGGTCTCGGCGGCAGCCGGGTCCGCAAGAAAGGGAATCGCCAGCGCGGGGGCCAGCGCGATCGCCATGAGCCCGCTGGCCGCGGCGCGGATCCATCGCCTCGTCCGTCGTACTTGGGTCACCTCTGCTCCTCTCATGCCGGCACGCTCTGCAGGCGTGGGTAGTGGTCGCTCACGAAATGTTCGAGCTGCCCGATCGTCGGGGCGTCGATCTCGAGAAACCGGAGGCCGACGCCGTCGGGGCCCGCCTTATTGGGCTGGATCCAGACGACCTGGGCGGTCGGGGAGACCGCCGGCGCTTCGTCGTCGAGGCGGAACTCGACCGTGATCTCCTCGGTCTTGCGCAGGCGGAGCGGGGCGTCGATGAAGATTCCCCCGCGGCTCACGTTGCGCAGGATGCCGGTGATGCGCAGGCCACGGGCGCTGATCTCGACGGGGCGCTCGAGCTGGGCGCGCGGCAAGCCACGCGGCGAATCGAATTCGGTGAGGCGGCGGACGGTTGCGATCAGGCTCTCGCGCTCGAGGGGCTTGTAGAGGACCTCGTCGGCCCCGGCCCGCACCGCCGCGGCGTAGTCGGTCGGGGAGTGGGCACGGGCCAGCAGGACGACACGCGGCGAGCCCCAGGTCGGGTCGCTCTTGAAGGCGCGACACAGCGCCGGGCCATCCATGTCGGGCAGGTGCATGTCGGCGATCACGACCGACGGAGGGCGCTCGCGGGCGATCTCGAGGGCCTGGCTCGCGCTCGCCGCGAGCTCGACCGGGCCGCTGCGCGACAGGAAGACCTTCCCGAGGTCGCGGAACATCGCGACTCCGTCGGCGAGCAGGATGCGCGTCGGCCTGGACATGCGGGGGCCCTCGTCTGCTAGTTGGCCGCCACTTTCGGGCGATCCTCGAACTGCGAGCGCACGCGCCAGGCGTTGCCCATGCCCTCTCGGGTCCATTCCTGGGTCTCGGCGATCTGGAGCTCGTAGGGTGTCGAGGGGAGGTAGAACGTGTAGGTGACGTGGACCGTCGCCTTCTGCTTCTCGCCGTCGAGCTCGACTTCCTCGGATTCGTAGTCCGTGAAGCGCGCGTCCTTGAGAGCCTTCATGTCGGCGAGGAACTTGTCCCGGTTGGCTTCCGCGACGAAGGCCTTGGCCTTCTGGAACTCGGACCAACGGACCAGGACCGTGTAGCGATGCTGGGACTCGCTGAAGGACAGGCCGCGATCGAAGGGATCCTTCGGCCGGAACTCCCCGTTCGCACAGCCGAGCGAGAGCACGAAGGTGGCCACGAGGGCGAACCCCGTAAAGGCGTGATGGGACCGGGCGATTCGATTGCAGTGCATGGGCGGAACTCCCTGCGCACGCCAGCGACCGGCAGACTTCGGTGCAGGTGGGCGACGGCGCATGTCAAAGCCATCGGCCGGCAACGCCCGGGACTAGAGGTCGATTGTGATAGGGTGGGCCCCGAGCGGGGGATGAGGGTCGGGGACATCCGTGACGCTTCTCGGAATCGATATCGGCGGCAGCAAGCGCGTCCTCGCGGTCGGAGATCACACTTCTCAGATCTTCGCGCGCGAGCGACATCCGATGCGGTTCAGCGGAGACTGGCGACGGGACCTCGCCGGCATCATCGGTGAGGCCCGAGGACTCCTGCGCGAGGCGAGCGAGGCGGGGAGGGGGGATCTCGAGGCGATCGGGGTCTCTGCCCCCGGCCCGATCGATCTGCGCTCGGGGATTCTCCGCAATCCGCCGAATCTTCCCGGCTGGCGCGATGTGCCGCTCGCCGAGTTCCTCGCCGAGGCGTTCGGGGTCCCGGTCTGCGTCGAGAACGACGCGAATGCCGCCGCCCTCGCCGAGCACCGCTTCGGGGCAGGCCGCGGTGCCCGCGACCTGATCTACCTGACGATGTCGACCGGCGTCGGGGGGGGCGTGATCTGCGGGGGCCAGCTCGTCCAGGGGGCGAGCGGCTTCGCGGGCGAGCTCGGGCACATCCCGATCGTGCGCTCGGGGCTCCGCTGCTCCTGCGGCTTGCGAGGCTGTCTCGAGGCGTACGTGGGAGGACAGGCCTGGTCGAAGCGCCTGCGCCGGGTGGCGCCCCGGACGGGCAGGATCGCCGAGCTCGCCGAAGGGAAGCGTTCGCGGATCGGACCCGAGCTGCTGCTCAGCGCCGCGCGAGAGGGCGATGATTTCGCGAGGGCCGAGCTCTCCCGCTGGCTCGATCATCTCGCGACTGGCCTCGTCCCGCTGGTGATGGCCTTCGATCCCGAGCGCATCGTGCTCGGCACGATCGCGGTCGCGGCTGGAGAAGAGCTCTGCTTCCGCCCCCTGCGAGAACGCGTCGCCGCGCTCGTCTGGCCCCATCAGGCCGAGCGCCTCGAGATCGTTCCAGCAGCCCTCGGCGACGCGCTCCCCGAGCAGGCCGCGCTCGCGGTGGCGGGCGCGGGTCGCTCGCACGACGCGGCGTCGCGAGACGCGCGGCCAGCGCGTTAGGCGGAGCCAGCGGGTCGGGCGGACTCGGCCCGATCCAAGGTCACCAGCGCCTCGATCTCGGCGTGGAGCGCCTCGAATCGGCCCGCCGCGATCGCCTCTCGGGCCCGCTTCATCAAGTTCAAGTAATACGTGAGGTTGTGCAGGGCGGCGAGACGCGAGCCCAGGCTCTCGCCGCTCTTCAGGAGATGCCGCAGATAACCCCGCGCATGCTGGCGACAGGCCGGGCAGGCGCAGTCGGGATCGATCGGCTCGGGATCCCTTTCGAAGATCGCGTTGCGCAGGTGGAGGACACCCTGCGAGGTATAGACGAGGCCGTGGCGGCCGTTTCGCGTCGGCACCACGCAATCGAAGAGATCGACGCCCTCCGCGATCCCATCGAGCAGGTCGATCGGACGGCCGAGGCCCATCAGGTAGCGCGGGCGATCGGCGGGCAGGGCGCCGTGCGCCGCGCGAATCGAGGCGCGCCGCTCCTCGCGCGTCTCGCCGAGGCCGAGGCCGCCGTGGGCATAACCGTCGAAGTCGAGGGCGGCCGTGGCTTCGGCGCTGCGCAGGCGGAGGCGCTCGTCGGCGCCGCCCTGGACGATCGCGAAGACCGCCTGGTCCGCACGCCGGCGCGCCGCCTGGGAGCGTGCCGCCCAGCGCAGCGTCCGCTCGAGGGCCCCCTCGATCGCGCGTGCGTCGGTTCGCTCGTCGCCCTGCGCCGCGACCGGCAGACACTCGTCGAGCACCATCGCGATGTCGGAGCCGAGCGCTTCCTGGATCGCGATCGCGATCTCGGGTGTGAGCTGCCGCCGGCGTCCGTCGAGGGAGGACTGGAAGGTGACGCCCTGCTCGTCGAGCTTTGCACGGTCGGCCAGCGACGTGATCTGGAAGCCGCCGCTGTCGGTGAGCCAGGGGCCGCGCCAGCCGGTGAAGCCGTGCAGGCCGCCGAGGGCCTTCACGGTCTCTTCGCCGGGGCGCTCGTGGAGGTGGTAGGTGTTCGAGAGCAAGACCTCCGCACCGGCGCCGGCGAGCTCGTCGACCCCGATCCCCCGCACCGCGCCGAAGGTCGCGACCGGCATGAAGATCGGCGTCTGGATCACACCGTGCGGGGTCGTGATCCGCGTCGAGCGCGCCAGGCCATCCCGAGCGACGAGCGCCATCTCGAATCCCTCAGCGCGCACGTGTGTCGCTCCCTCGAGGCAGGCGAGGCAGGATCAGCATCGCATCCCCGTACGAGTAGAAACGAAATTCCCGCGCGATCGCGTGATGATAGGCGGCGAGCACGGCCTCGCGGCCGGCGAACGCCGCGACGAGCATCAGCAGCGACGAGCGCGGCAGGTGGAAATTCGTGAGCAGCGCGTCGACCACGCGAAACTCAGCACCCGGCCGCAGGAACAGGTCGGTCTCGCCGCGGCCGGGCTCGAGGCGGCCGGACGCGTCGGCGCGGCTCTCGAGCACACGCGTCGTCGTAGTGCCCACCGCCACGACCCGTCCTCCCGCGGTGCGAGTCCGCTCGATCGCGGCGGCGGTCTCGGACGTGAGCTCGAAGCGCTCGCGGTGAAGCCGGCCCGATTGCCAGGACTCGAGGTCGAGGGGTCTGAAGGTGCCGGCCCCGACGTGAAGGACGACCTCCGCCGTCTCGACCCCGTGTTCTCGCAGGCGCGCGAGCAGGGCCTGCGTCAGGTGCAGGCCGGCGGTCGGGGCGGCGACGGCGCCGGGCTCGCGGGCAAAGACGGTCTGGTAGCGCGACAGATCTTCCGCCGCGGACGCGCCAGCGGGCCGCCGGATGTAGGGCGGGAGCGGCGCGATGCCGACCGAATAGGGATCGACGCCCGCCGCCGCGAATCGGAGCGTCACCTCCCCGCGACCGTGCCGCGCGATCACCTCGGCCTCGACTTCCGGTAGCCGGAGGGGACCCGAGGAGTCCACTGCCTGCGGACTGCGAAAGTCGAGCACGAGCCCCTCGCGAACCCGCCCGGTGCACTTCAGCAGCGCGCGATAGGCGCCGGGGAGGGCACCCTCGGATTCATCGCGCCCAAGCAGCAATGCCTCGGCGAGCCCGCCGCTGCGCTTTCTTCCGACGAGCCTCGCCGGCACGACCCGCGTCGCGTTCACGACGAGTAGATCGCCGGGCTCGAGCCAGCGGGGCAGGTCGGCGACGTGGTGATCGCGGCCGGGGTCGATCAACGCACCGCTCTCGCGCGAGAGGACGAGCAGACGCGATGCCTCTCGATCGACCTCGGGCGTCTGGGCGATCCGGGCCTCGGGCAGCTCGAAGTCGTAGTCGGCGAGAATCGCATCGAGCGCGTCGAGCGATCCGCTGCCGCGCTGCGGCCCGGTCACGGCGAGGCGACCGCGGGCACCGCCATCTCGGACGACAGGGCGTCGAGCAGGCCGGGCGACGCGGCGATCGCGTCGTCCGAGAAGAGCACCTCGCCCGTGAACGGGAGGCCGCGCAGGCGCGCGAGCTGGGCCACGGCCTGCGCCGGATTCGCCTCGAAGAGCCAGACCCCGATGCCCGGCCAGATGCGATCCGATCCCGTGAGCCCGACATAACCCTCGAGCTGATAGCCGAGCAGCTGGTCGTCGCGCGTGTAGACCATCGGGATCACTCGATCGAGGGCGCCCGACGCGAGCCAATGGGGCCAGTCCTGCGCCAGCGAGAGATACGAGCGCTCGACATGCGAGATGACGGCCGCCGACAGGATCAGCCCAGGCCGAATCGCCCGCGAAGTCCGTCCGATCTCCTCGACCAGCGTCGTCACCTGCTCACGCCGCCAGTCGTCCCAGGCCTCCGAATCCCGCACGACGCCCGGCGCCGCCCCCTCGATCGGATCGGCCCGCCCCGTCTCGCTGCGATAACGGGCGCGCGAGATCTCGCCGTATCCGAACTCGAGACCGACGCCGAAGCGCGACCCCGGTATGAAGGGCAGCAGATCCGGATGGCGGATGTAATCGAGATGCAGTCCATCGAGCTCTGGATAGCGCGCGACGAGATCCTTGAAGGTGGCGAGGATCCGCTCGCGCACGGCGGGCACGGCGGGGTCGAGGTAGAGCCCGGGTGTGCCCATGCGATAGAACTGGCGATCGGGCTCCGGGAGATCGAAGTCGGGGTAGTCGAGGATCGAGCGACCACGCCGGTCGACGAGGATCGCGTCGCGCCCGAGCTCGGCGAGCAGCTTCGCGTCGCGGCGGGTCGAGAGCGAGAGCACGTTGACCCAGGCGTGGACCCGCACCCCCTGCGCGTGGGCATCGCGAAGCAGGAGCGCCAGCGGATCGACCTCGCTGAGCCCGACCTTCGGTGCGCGCTCGAAGGCGGGATCCGCGGGATAGAACGCGCGCCCGCCGCGATAGACCTGGACGAAGAGATCGGTGACCCCGAGCCGCTTCGCCCGCTCGAGCAGCGGCGCGACCCGCGCCGGATCGTCGAGCACCCGCACGCTTCCCTCGGCGAGCACCCAGAGCCCGCGCACGCTCGGCGCCGGCGATCCATCCGGGGTCGCAGTCGTCGCATCGGGGCTTGCGGCGGGACTCGCGGCGGCACCGGCCGCCGGCTCTGCGCTGGGCGATTCGGTCGACGCCGACGTCGCCTCGCCCCGCGATCTCTCCCGCGCCCCGGGAAACGGTTCCGGCTTGCACGCCATCCCAATCGCGAGCAGGGTGGCTGCGAGCATGACGCCACGAGCCAACGGGGACGAGATCCAGTCGAATTGAAGAGGGCGGCCGCGCAAAGTGGGCAGACGGTACCGGGACGCACCGACCGGCTCAATGGAGCCCGCGTCGAACGAACCATTGCACCGCCCGCGGACACAATTGACAGCATGAATCCCGAGGCCAGAATGCCGAGCGCGAGTCGAAAACCGCCGGCAGAGCGGCCAGGACCGAGTCGAACCGGACGGAGATCCCGCTTTCCATGAGCTCACGCCGACGTCCGCCGATCGCGCTTCGCCGCGCCTTCCATCTCGTGCCCCTGCTCGTCGCGGCGATCGGGTCGCTCGCGGCGGTGGCCGACGTGCGCGCGGAGGAGAAGAGTGACCCGGCGGTCGCCCGCCAGGCGATCACGGCTGCAACGCCCGAAGCGAGCGCCGTCGACGTCCCCCTCGACGAGGCGCTTCTCCGCGACCCGGCGGCCCTGCTGCGCGCAGGGCAAGCGGCGGTGGGACGCGCCGATTATGCCGCCGCGGATCGCCTGTTCGACGAGCTCGGCAAGCGTCACTCGATCGTCGGCGACTACGCGGCGCTTCTGCGCGCGCGGGCCCTGCGCGACGCGGGTCGACCGGCCGAGGCCCAGATCCAGGTCGAGCGCGGACTCTCGGATTTCCCGACCTCGCCCCTGCGCGCCGAGCTGCACGCGTTGCAGGGCGACCTGCACCAGCTCGTCCAGGACGAATCCGAGGCGCGCGGGGCCTGGGCGCTCGCGTACTCGGAGTCCGAGACCTCCGAAAAACGCGCGGCGCTCCTCGCGCGCATCGCCGAGAGTCAGGATCGCGCCGGCGACGAGACCGCCGCGCGGGCGAGCTGGCAGCGATTGTGGATTCGGCATCCGGCGAGCCCCGAAGCCCTGCGCGGGGCGGAGCGGCTCGATGCCCTCGAAGCGAGGCCCGACAGTCCGAAGCGGAGTGCCGAGGAGTGGCGGCAGCGGGGCGATCGTCTCTTCGCCGAGCTGCACAACGAAGAGGCCCTCGGCGCCTACGATCGCGCGCTCGCGGGCGGGCTCCCGGGCACGCTCCGGACGACGACCCTCACGCAGCGGGGGCACACGCTCTTCCGCCTGCGCCGCTATCCCGAGGCCCTGAAGGCCTTCGAGTCCCTGCCGACGAGCGGGGATCTGCCGATCTGGCGCGCGCGTTCGCTCGCCCGTGCCGACCGTGTGCCCGAGGCGATCGCCGCCTTCGAGACCCTGGCGCGCAAGCCCGGTCCGAACCAGGCGGACGCGCGATTCTTCGCCGCGAGCCTGCTCGAAGGGCGTGGCCGGGAGGACGAGGCGCGGGTTCATCTCGTCTGGCTGGCGGATGATCCGCGCCAGGGCGAGCTCTCGCGCACCGCCCTCTGGAAGCTCGGCTGGGCCGACTACCGCAGTCGCCGTTTCGGCGACGCAGTCGCGCGATTCGAAGACCTGGCCTCCGCGACGACGGATCCGATCGGCCGACTGAAGCCCGACTACTGGCGCGCGCGTGCCCTCTCGCAGCTCGATCAAAAAGACGAGGCCGCTCGCGCATTCGAATCCCTCTCCCGCAACTATCCGCTCTCCTATTACGGCTGGCGTTCGAAGCCCCTGGCCTCAGCTTCGGCATCGACGTCGAGCGAGACTTCCAAGCCGCGCTCGCTGGCCCCGGGACGGAGTCGACTGACGCCGAGCGCGCTCGTCCGGGTCCGCATCCTGGTCGATGCGGGTCTGCACGAGGAGGGCGCAGCAGAGACAGGACGGCTGGTCCGGCTGGCGGGCGGTCTCGATGACCGGCTCAGCCTGGCGCGCCTCCTGACGGCTTCCTCCGACTATCACATGGCGCAGCGCGTCGTCGTCGACGCCTACGAGTTCGAGCTCGCACGCGGGCCGATTCCCGGCCGCGAGGAGCTTTGGCGATTGGCCTGGCCCTACGCCTTCTCGGAGCTCGTCGATTCGGCGACGCGGGCGCCGGGCAGCGTCGATCCGTCGCTCGTCTACTCGATCATGCGGGAGGAGAGCAGCTACCGGCCGCGTGTCATCTCGCCGGTGGGCGCGCGGGGCCTGCTCCAGATCATGCGCGAGACCGGGGCCAGGCTGGCGGCGCGAGCGGGCAGGGCGTCCTTCCATCCCGACGAGCTCTTCGATCCGCAGACCAACATCGAGCTCGGGTCGTCGTATCTGGGCGAGCTCGGACGGCTCTTCCCGAAGCGCCTCTCGGCCTCGATCGCGAGCTACAACGCGGGGCCCCACGTCGTCGGCGAATGGGTTCCGGGCGGCACTCGGCCCGACGACGAATGGGTCGAATCGATCCCGTACGCGGAGACCCAGAGCTATGTGAAGCGTGTCCTCCGGAGCGTCGAGGCCTACCGCACGATCTACGGAGCGACCCCGCCGAGCGAGGCATCGCGTCCGGATCCGGTGGCGATCACGCGCGGCGGGGATTGAGCCGTCCGGCCGGCCGGCCGATGACTCCCCGGGTCCGAGCCGACTCGGATCTCGCGCGGAGGCCTCCATGAATGGACCGATGAATCGGCGGCGCAGCGCCGGCAATACGACGAGCTCGCTGCTCCTGCTGCTCGTCGCACTGCTGGGTGTGGGCGCCTGGAACTACTACCGGAATTATCAGCTCGAGCGCGCCAGCGAGCGGGGACGACCGTATTCCGGGTACGCGACGCGTGAGGTCGAGCTGCTGCGCGACGCGGTGGCGGGGGAGCTCGAAGCAAACCGCGCCCGCTTCGAGCGCGCCCGTGGTCGCCGCATGCGGTCGGCCCGGGACCAGGGGTCGGTGGGGGACAACGTTCGGCAATTCAATCGGACCGCGCGGGCGAGCGATGCAATCCGGGATGCCGCGGGCGACGTCGCCGTTCAGGAAAGCCTGAAGGCCGCCCTCGATCTCGAGCTCGCCGCCCGTGCCGGAGCGGGCTCCGGCGCGGCGCTCCACCTGAAGCGGCTCACATCCTTCTGAGCTTCTGACCCGTTCCGGACGTTCCCGCCTTCTCCCGCCCAGGAGGCGGCGAGCGCTAGAACTCGTCCGGCTCGCCCGCCTCGATGCTCTCCTCGGCGAGCTCGGCTGCGTCCAGCTCGAGGTGGGCGATGTCGCCGTCGGCTTCGAACATGTCGCCCGCTTCCACCACGTCGTCGAGACCGAGATCGTCCTCGACGAGCGGTGCCGCCGGCTCGTCGTCATCGAGCAGCTGGGCCATCGGGCGCACGACCCGGGGTCGGGAAGATTCCGAATTGGTCTGTCTCGGCTCGTCGGCCGGCCGGTCCCGCTGGTCCGCTCCGCATTTCGGGCAGAGGGGCTCGTCTTTGCCGAGGTCGTAGAACTTCGCGATGCAGCGGTAACAGGCCCAGCGAAAGCCGAGCTTCGGATGTCGGGGCCCGGACGGCACCACGGGCTTCCTCGGCTTCGCTCGCTTCGTCGTCACACCCGCTTCGTCATCGCCCTTCTTGCCCGACCCGGATTTTCCTTTCGCCGGAGAGGCCGGGGGCGGGGTCGCAGGAGAAGCCGCCGCGGCGGGCGCGACCGCGGCCTTGCCCGTCGGCTTGGCTTCGCCGCCCTTCGCCGATCCAGCCTTGACCGGAACGGCTTTGGTCGGAGCCGCCGGCTTGGCCGCAGCGGCGCGAGCGATCGCAGCGGATTCCGCCGCCTTGGTCGAGGCCTTCTCGGGAGCCTTGTCGGCTTTCTTTTCGGAGCCCTTCGCGGGCGGAGCGACAGCGGCTGCCTTCTTGGGCGCCGCAACCGGTGCGGGCTTCCCAACCGGCTTCTTCGCCGCGGGCTTTTCCGCCTTGGCGGCCTTGCTGGGCTTGGCCGCCGCCGCAGGCGCCTTGGGCGCCGGCTTCTTCGCGGTGGCCTTCTTGGGGGCGGGAGCCTTCTTCTTGGTCGGACTCATGCGTCTCCTATTCGAACGGTGATCCGGCGCTTCGAGCGCCGGTGCTTTTAGCGGTTCGGAAGGCGTCCGGCCAGTGTCCCGGACCGCTTCGGCACTCGATCGTGCGGAGAGGTGAAACTCACCCTCTCTGAATCGGCGGGCGAATCGGCAGGAGACCGATGGGCGGGGCGGGTTTCGCCGTCAGCGGTCGCTCGCGTCTCCGACCGCCGAAACGGCAGGCAGCGAGTCTTTCGCAAAGTGCGAGCGGTAGGCGATCGGCCGCAGGCCATCGAGCGCGGTGACCTGGATCGAGTGGTCGATCGTGAGATTTCGTTTGTCGGGATCCATACGATAGAGATTGGTGCCGTAGGCCTGGTGTTGGCGCCAGCGAAAGCGAAGCCCGTCGGACGTCCAGTCCCAGGCACCTTCGAAGGATTCGCCGCGGTGATCGACGGCGGTGAACCCGGCTGCACCGGGCGCGATCAAGCGCGTCTCCACCCGTTGTTCGCCGGGCACGCGCTCGTGGAGCCGTTCGCCGTCCCACACGAAATGAAGCTTCGACCGTGGGGCCGTGCTCGAGCGCAGAACGCCGCCGGCCATCTTGCGGACGACCCAGGTCAACGGCTCGAGGGCGAAATCGATGGCCAGCATGCGATCGCGCGTGTCGGCAGCGGATTCGAGCAGCCGCCAGCGGCCGTCGAGATCCGCCAATCGCATCACGGCAGGATCGGGAGGAGCCTGCACGGCGACCGCCGCGGCCGCCATCGAAATGCCACTCGACGCCTCCGCAGCGGGCTCGCGGGCGAGTGCGACGACCGGCGCGAGGGCGATCACGAGGGCCGCGAGGATCGAGGTCGTCGCGTCGGCTCGCGGTCCCGTCGGATGGGCTCTCGCTTTAGTTGACATAATCTATCTTATCGGTGGTGCGACATCGGTCGATCCGGCCGCTCTCGGGACACCCTCTCGTCCCCGGGAATCGTCAGGACTTGGCTCGAAGCTCCTCGACGAGTGCTTCCACAGGCGGTGCGACCGCCTGATCGGGAAACTCGGCCTCGAGGCGTTGATAGGCGGCCAGACCTTTCTCACTCTCGCCCGCGAGGATCCAGCAGCGCGCCGCGTCCCCGAGAGCCCCTGCCCTGAGCGGGTAGCTCGCGACGGCGGCCGCGGCCTCGAAGGCCTGGGCAGCGGCTGCGAGATCCCCGGCGTCCTCGGCGAGTCCCGCCAAGCGGATCGAGGCAAGCGCGCCCACGGCGGTTCTCGCCGCGGCGTCACGCGCTTTTTCGAAGCGGATCTTCGCCTCGTCCGGATTCCCGAGCTCGAGGGCGAGCTGACCGGCCTCGAGCCAGGCGAGCGCGCCCGCCGTGGTCTTCGGGTACTCGCTCGCCACGCTCGCGAATCGCTCGCTGTACTGCGTCCGGGTCGACGCCGCGAGCTCGGCGTTGGCCGGCTCGGGGATCTCGCCGCCCAGCGGATCGGCCCCCATCGCCTGGCGATACTCGCTGTTTGCGAGCGCCAGGGCGTTGGCCGCAGCCTGGCGACTCTCGGATCGGTGTTGGACGTAGAAGCCGACTCCTGCCGCGACGACCAGAACCGCCGCGATCACCGCCAGGATCGTGGCTGCATGCTGCGAGGACCATTCCGCGACGCGATCCCCGGTCGCTTCCAAATCCGCGAGGGTCTGGGCGGTCGTATTCGTTTCTTTCCTGCTCACCGATCAATCCTCGTTCCGGCCCACTGCGGGGCTCGCGCGTTCTTCGGGGGTCCTGGGCGCCCGAGTGTATCGGAGCACCTCGCGACTTCGAGGGCCCCACACCGGCCTCGGGCTGGGGGCTCAGTCCTCGCCGCGGCGCCCGCCTCTCGCCCGCAGCCGGACCCGGACGGGTGTGCCCTCGAATCCGAAGCTCTCGCGCAGCTGGTTCTCGAGGAAGCGGACGTAGGAGGTCTGGAGGTTCTCGGGATCGGTGCAGAAGACGACAAAGGTCGGCGGCCGCACGCCGACCTGTGAGGCGTAGAAGAGCTTGTTGGGCCGGCGCGAGAGCCCGCGCGCGGCCATCGCGGGGGGATGCTTCTCGGCGACATCGTGGAGCCAGCGATTGAGATCGGAGGTCGAGATCCGCAACGAGCCGGCTTCGACGACGCGCCGCAGCTTCTTGAAGAGCGGCCCGAAGCCTGCGCCCGTCCGCGCCGAGACCGGGACGATCGGCACGTCTGCCATGAAACGCAGTCCGTGGCGGATGTCGGCCATCACCTCTTCTCGGCGATCGCTCGCGACGAGATCCCATTTGTTCGCGAGCACGAGCGCCGAGCAGCCGTGCTCGCGGACCAGTGACGCCACCCGCGCGTCCTGGTCCGCCATGCCATCGGCGGCGTCCACGACGAGCAGCGCCACGTTCGCGCGCTCGAGGGAGCGCAGCGTCATCAGCGCGCCCCCGTGCTCGCCCGGACCTTGCCGGCGCCCGATCTTGCGCAGGCCTGCGGTGTCGACGAGCACGTAGTCGTGACCGTCGCGGGTCAGCTCGATGTCCACCGCGTCCCGCGTCGTACCCGGCGAATCGGCGACGACGACGCGATCTTCGCCGTACAGGCGATTGGCGATCGAGCTCTTGCCGACGTTGGGTCGCCCGACGATCGTGATGCGCAGCGGCGCGTCGGTCGCGGCCTGCGACTCCCCGTGCTCCGCTTCGAAGCCGTCTTCGGCGCGGACACCTTCCGCGAGACCCTCTTCTTGGGGATTTTCTTCCGAGGGAAGAGTCGCGAGGATCGCTTCGAGGGCGTCGAAGGCGCCCCCACCGTGCTCCGCGGAGACGGCGAAGGTGTGCTCGATTCCGAGCCGGAAGAACTCGTTCACCCGCTCGCGGTGCTGGCTTGGCTTGTCGATCTTGTTGACGAGCAGCGCGAGCGGCTTGCCCGAGCGCCGCAGGGTCTGCGCGATCGCCTCGTCCTCGGCGACGAGTCCGGCCTTGCCGTCGACGATGAACAGGATCACGTCGGCGTCTTCCACCGCCGAGCGCGCCTGGGCCTGGACCGCCGCCTCGAGCCCGTCCCCCTTCACCGGGTCGAGGCCCGCCGTGTCGACGAGCCAGATCTTCCGACCCTCGATTTCGATCCGCTCGGCGATGCGATCGCGGGTGAGGCCCGGCTCGTCGGCGACGATCGCCCGGCGATAGCCCGCATAGCGATTGAAGAGCGTCGACTTCCCGACATTGGGACGGCCGACGAGAGCGACCACGGGGAGGGTTTGGGAGCGGGTCATGGCGGCGCAGGATAGCCCTACCGCGATTCGGCCGGGCGCATGGCTGCGCTCGGCACCGCGGCGTCCTTGGCCTGCAGGAATTGCTCGACGCGAGCGAAGATCGCCTCGCGCTCGGCGGGATCGAACTGCTCGACCTCGGCCACCGCCCGGATCCAGGTGCGCTGGCGGCGTGCGAACTGGCGCGTGTCCCCCTTCATCGCGTCGAGCGCGTTCACCAGGGTGTCCGCGCCGTCGACGACGGGTTGGATATGGCGGTACCCGATCGCCTGCATGGGCTTCAGCTCGGGGCCGTACCCGCGTTCGCGCAGGTCGCGCACTTCGCGCAGGAGCCCATCCGCGATCATCGCTTCGGCGCGGGCCGCGATGCGTTCGTTCAGGGCATCCCGGCCCGGATCGATCGCCAGATGCAGGACGCGAAAGGGTCGATCGCGAAATCCGTGTGCCTCGCGCATGCGGGACGCCGGACGACCGGACTGCTCGAGGATCTCGAGCGCGCGGATCGTTCGGCGTGCGTCGTGGGGATGGATGTCGTCGGCGGCATCGGCGTCGAGCTTTTCGAGGCGGCGGTGGAGGCGCGTGCGATCGCCTTCGGCGACGGCGGCGGCATGCTCGGCTTCCAGGCGCGTGCGCAGGCCCGGAGTCGCCTGGCCTGTCTCGATCAAACCGTCGAGGAAGACCCGGATGTACAGCCCGGTTCCGCCGGTCAGGACGACGAGGCGGCCGCGCGCATGGATCGCGGCGGCGGCGGCGCGGGCTTCCTGCGCATAACGGCCGGCGCTGTAGGGCTCGCTCGGATCGACGACGTCGAAGAGGTGGTGGGGCACGCGCTGGCGGTCGTCGGGGGACGGCTTCGCCGTTCCGATGTTCATGAAGCGAAAGACCTGCATCGAGTCCGCGTTCACGATCTCGCCGTCGAAGCGGAGCGCAATCTCGAGGGCGAGCGCGCTCTTGCCCGACGCGGTCGGACCGGTCACGACGACGACCGGCGGCCGCTCGGCTACAGCGCGCTCTTTCGACATTGGAGTCGCCGTCGGAATCGCCATTGGAATCGCCATCGCTTCCGTCATCGAAGGGAGACCTCGCCCATGCCCGGACCGGGGATCGCGCTCGATCGCCCGACACCCGGGCCGCGAGGGCGCGCGATCCTAGCGCGCTCTAGCGGCGTCGGAAGCGCGCTTCGAGATCCGCCCGGTCGAGCAGGATCGCGACGGGCCGGCCGTGGGGACAGGTCGGCGCCCAGGGGATCGTGTCGAGGCCCGCGAGAATCGCCCGTTGCTCGGCCTCGGGCAGCCGATCGCCGAAGCGGCGGGCGGAGTGACACGCCAGTGTGGCGAACATGCGATCGAGCCCGGGTAGCCAGCGCACGGCACTGGCCTCAGTCTCGGCGCCGCGCTCCGCTTCGACGAGCGCCGCCGCGAGGTCCCGGACCAGCGCATCCGGATCGCTCCCCTCGAGCTCCGCCGGAATCGCGCGAACCAGCAACGCATCCTCCGCGAAGGCCTCGAGCTCGAATCCGAGGCGGGCGATCGGCTCGGGCGATTCCTGGACCGCGGCCACCGCCGCCGGCGAAACCTTGACCACGAGGGGCTCGAGCAAGCCCTGGCGCGCGACCCCCGCCTCGAGCCAGCTCCGCCGCAGGCGCTCGTAGAGGATCCGCTCGTGGGCCGCGTGCTGGTCGATCACGAGCAGACCCTGTTCGCCCTCGGCGAGCAGATAGCTCGCGTGGAGCTGGCCGAGGAGGCGCAGCGCGCGGAACGACGCGACCGGCGCGACGGCTTCGCCGGGCCCGGTCGCCGGGTCGAGCGTGTCGAGCGCGCTCGCGTGGCTCGGGTGGTCGCGGGCGAGCGTCCAGTCGGGGGCGGCCCCCGTACCCATCGCCCCCGCACCGCCGCCCCAGCGAGGACGCGCTTCGCCCACGGCGAAGGGCAGTGCCGTCGCGTCGAACGACGGCGCACCCTCGAAGGTCCGCTGAGGGACACCCGGCGACAAGGCGAGCCAGCGGCGAGCAGCGATTGAATCGCGCACGGCGTGGCGGATGGCGCGGTGGACCGATTGGGGATCGCTGAAGCGGACCTCCCATTTCGCGGGGTGGACGTTCACGTCCACGGTCTCGGGCGCCACCTCGACGAACAGCACCCCGACCGGAAAGCGCCCGCGCGGCAACAGGTCGCGATAGGGCTCACAGAGGGCGTGGCTGAGCAGGCGATCGCGGACGGGGCGACCATTCACGAAGAGGTAGAGCCCCTGCCCCGTCGCGCGGCTGTGCTCGGGGGTCGAGACGAACCCGTGGACCCGCCCGGCCGCCGACTGCTGATCGACTGCGACGAGCCCGGCGGCGTCCTCCTCGGGCAGCAGCAGCGCCAGTCGATCGCGCCGATCGCTGCAGGCCGGCCAGACGGTCGGGGGCCGTTCGTCGCGACGGGTCTCGATGTGGATCTCCGGGCGTGCCATCGCGAGCCGAGCCAGCCAGTCGGCGACGTGGCCCCATTCCGTGCCCGGGCGTTTCAGGAATTTCCGCCGCGCGGGCACCGCGGCGAAGAGGTCGGCGACCTCGATCCGCGTCCCCTCCGGGCCCCCGGCCGCGCGGGAATGAACGACCCGGCCGCCGTCGATCCGGATCTCGTGCCCGACCGCCGCCCCCCGCGCCCGGCTCACGATCCGAAAGCGCGAGACCGAGGCGATCGCGGGCAGCGCCTCGCCCCGGAATCCGAAGCTCGAGATGCGGATCAGATCTTCGGCCGTCCGGAGCTTGCTCGTCGCATGGCGCTCGAGCGCCAGCGGGAGCTCCTCGGGCGTCATCCCAAAGCCATCGTCCTGGACGGCGACCAGGGCGGCCCCGCCGTCGTGGATGTCCACACGAATCGAGCGGGCTCCCGCATCGAGGCTGTTCTCGACCAGCTCCTTCACGACCGACGCCGGCCGTTCCACCACCTCCCCCGCCGCGATCTGGTCGACCAGGGCATCGGAAAGCACCCGAATCCGGCCGGGAGCGGGCTGGGAAAGCGTGTTTTCTTGGATCATTGGACCACCCGCGGGACTCCGACCGGAGATCTCAGGAACCGGCAAATTTTCTCGTTCGTCGCGATGTCTGCCGGGTTAACATCGACCTGAAGCGACGTCAACTCGGGCGAGGAAGCCGACGAGAATCCGCAAAAACCATTGACAAAGGTCTGATTTCTCAATACTTCTCGTGTCGCGACGATCACACTCTGGGGGCATCGTGCCATGTCTGAACAGCACACACCGCTCGGAATCCGGCGCGTCGAGACGACCACACTCGACCGCTCCACTTCAGAATTGCGGTCTTCGGATTCGCTGTCGAGCTCATCGAAAGCCGCGGGTCCGAATGGGCTGGCGACCGGTCGGCGACGCAGCGATCGCATCGTGGCCGCGAGTGCCGTGATGCAGGAGTCCGTCGATCAGGCGAGTGCGCTCGCGCGCTCCGATGCGCCGGTCCTGATCGCAGGGCCGAGTGGCAGCGGACGCAAGCACCTCGCCCGTGCGATCCATCAATGGAGCGCACGCGCGGGTGGAGTTCTCGTGGAGATCCAGCTCGCCGGGACGACCGAGCCCGTGCAGCAGCGAGAGATCTTCGGCGAGGGCGGGCCCACCGAATCCGGCGCTCTGGCGCGCGCGCAGGGGGGCACACTGCTGCTCGAGAACATCGACCAGCTCGCCCCCTCCGTCCTCCAGCGTCTGAACGAGAGCCTGCGCAGCGCGCCGGCGCGTGTCCGGCTGATCGCGACGACACATCAGGCCACACCAGCCACGCCGCAGGGTACGGCGCGCGACGGCGCCGTGGCATCGCTCGGCGGCCAGCGAATCCAGATCGCTGCCCTCGCCGATCGCCGCGAGGACATCCTCGCCCTCGCTGCACACTTTCTGGCCGAGTTCGCCGCCGAGGAATCGGTCGAGGCGATCGGATTCAGCGGAGAGGCGCGGCGGCTGCTGCTCGAGGAGACCTGGCCTGGCAACGTGCGCGAGCTGCGAGAGCGCATTCGCCACGCGATCCGACTCTGCGGCCAGGGGGCGATCTCGGCCGAGGCCCTGATGCTCGCGACGGACCTCGACGCGGTGCCGTCGTTCAAGGACGCGAAGCGAGCCTTCGAGACCCGTTATGTCGAGGTGCTGCTGCGGCGCTGCAGCGGCAACATCACCCGCGCGGCCCGCATGGCGAAGAAGGACCGCAAGGACTTCTACGACGTGATCCGAAGGACGGGGATCGATCCGGGCCAGTTCCGCGGCTAGTCGCGGATGCGCGTCGGCCTCGTTCAGGTCTGCTCGACCGACGATCTCGCTGCGAACCTGACCCGTGCGGAAGCCGGTGTGCGCGAGGCGGCTTCGCGTGGCGCCGCGCTGGTCGCCCTGCCCGAGAACTTCGCCTACCTGCGTCGCGAGGGGACGCGTTATCCGTGCGCCCAGGGTCCGGACGGGGAGATCGTTCGCGAGCTGGCCCGCTGGGCGCGCGAGTACGAACTCTGGCTCGTCGGGGGCACCCTGCCCGAAGCGATCGCCGGGGACACGCGCGTCCACAATACGACGCTGGTGTTCTCGCCCGACGGAGAGCAGGTCGCCCGCTACCGGAAGATCCACCTCTTCGACGTCGCACTCGGGGCGGATGGACGCGACGTGTACCGGGAGTCGAGTCATTGCGCGCCCGGTGATCAGGTCGTGGTCTGCCCAACGCCGTGGGGTGGGCTCGGTCTTTCGATCTGTTACGACCTGCGATTTCCCGAGCTCTACCGCGCGCTGGCGGATCGAGGCGCGCGCTGGATCGTGGTGCCGAGCGCCTTCACCCGCGAGACGGGCAAGGACCACTGGGAAGTCCTGCTGCGCGCCCGCGCGATCGAGAACCAGTGCTACGTGCTTGCCCCGGCGCAGTGCGGGCATCACGCCCCGGACCGGGCGAGCCATGGTCGATCCCTCGTAGTCGATCCCTGGGGCCTCGTGATCGCCCAGGCGGGCGATGAGCCGACGGTGCTCGTGGCCGAGTGCAGGGAAGACCGGATCGATCGCGTTCGTGAGGCCGTTCCGGCCCTTCGCCACCGCAGCCTTCGCTAGTGCGCGCGGTCCCCGACCCGTCGGTCGACCGGTTGCCCACACGCGGTCGGTTCCGCCCCCGCGTTGCCTCAAGACGGTCCAGAGCCGGGCCGATAGGCAAATACCCCACTGGCTCGTGGATCGGGATCGAGCGAACGACGACCGCCAGACCGCTTCCGCCACACCGAGAGGCGAATCGCCCATGGCCGAGTTGGACACGTCCAGCACAACCGCACGCCTCGAAATCCTCAACGGGGGCTTCGAGGGCATGACCTACGACCTCACCGCCGAGGAGATCGTGATCGGTCGCAATCCGACCACGGACATCACGCTGCTCGACGAGGGCATCAGCCGTGAGCATGCGGTGATCCACTACGACGCGGACGCGCCGGGTTATGTGATCGAGGACCTCCAATCGACCAACGGAACCAAGCTCAATGGGAAGCGGATCCGGTCGGCACCCCTGAACGAGGGGGATGAGATCCAGATCGGTCAGACGATGTTTCGATTCGTCTGGATCAAGGACTGAGAACCGATCTCCGAGGGAGCCCGAGTTGCGCCGACCCGTTCAGGGTCGATAGCGTGTCGCTGTCACGGGGACGGTTTCGAGTGGCGCGCATCTTTCGGGGGGATCCGAATTGCAGAGAATGATCCATCACGCATCGAAGCGAGTCCTCGTCGGCGCGGCACTGCTCGCGGCCCTCGCCTGCGCCACCCCGGATAGGACACCCCCGCCCCAGGCTCCGCCCATCGAGGGCTATGTCGTCGGCGCTCCGGACAATCTGAGCATCCTGATCCTGCCGGATCCGGAGATCCAGCGCGACGTGCGCGTCCGTCCCGACGGCATGATCTCGATCGACCTGATCGGCGATGTCCAGGCGGGCGGTCGGACGCCGACCCAGATCGCCGAAACGATCCGCGAGAAGATCACGCGCTTCAAGCGCGACGCGGCGGTGAGCGTGACGGTCGTCGACTCGCCGAGCCAGTTCGTCACGATCTTCGGTGAGGTGGCGGCGCCGGGAACCTTCGCGCTGACGGCGGAAATTCGCGTCTCCGAGGCGATTGGCCAGGTCGGGGGTACGCGCGCCTTCGCGAGCCTGAACAAGATCCGCGTGATCCGGACCGACGGCACGAATACCCAGGTGATGCAGGTCCGGCTGAAGGATATCCAGAACGGCGACCTCGCGACGAATTTCGTGGTCGAAGAGGGCGACCTGATCGTGGTGCCGCCGACGGGGCTTGCCCGCGTCGGATACGCGATGCAGATGCTGCTCTTCCCGCTGCAGCCGCTGATCAGTGGGGCGACCTCGGCGGGGGCGATCGCGGGCGGTGTCCAGGCGATCCAGACTCCGACCGGGCGTTAACCGAAGTCCGGCACCATGCGCGGTCCCCCAGCGTGCTGGAAGTCTTTGCCCTTCCGCCCCGAGCCGGCAATCTCGGGGGCTCGAGTCCCCGTTCCATGGGAGGGGACCACATACGTCATGGGTCGGGGCCGATCTGCCGAACGAGGGGATGGGAACTAGGATCTGACCGGGGCGCGCCGACGCGTTCGAAAGATTCGACGCGCTTCAGTCAAGGGGTTGGCAGGAATCGATGTACGAGAGCTTCTTCGGCCTGCGTGAGCTGCCCTTCTCGCTGACGCCCGATCCGCGTTTCCTCTGGCTTTCGGACACGCACGAGGAGGGCCTCGCCACCCTCGTCTACGGCATCACCCGCCACAAGGGCTTCCTGCTCCTGACCGGCGAGGTCGGGACCGGCAAGACCACCCTCCTGCGCGCCGCCCTGCGCGAGCTGCCCCGCGACACCGACACGGCCCTCATCATCAACACGATCGGGCTCACGCCCCTCGATCTCCTGAAGCTGATCGCCGCCGAATTCGGCATCGAGGGCCGCTTCGAGACGACGGCCGACTACCTGATCGCGATCAATCGGATGCTGCTCGAGCGGCTGCGGACGGGCCGGAACACGGTGCTCATCATCGACGAGGCCCAGAATCTCGACGCCGCGACCCTCGAGGAGATCCGCCTGCTCTCGAACCTCGAGACGGATACGGCGAAACTGATGCAGATCGTGCTGACCGGACAGCCGGAGCTGATCCGCAAGCTCTCGAGTCCTTCGCTGCGCCAGCTGCG